>CALGLJ010000066.1 GCA_937930235.1 uncultured Verrucomicrobiales bacterium
GGTGGCAGAAGCGGTCCGGAGAGCCAGTCTGGTGACAAGGACCGAGACCGCCGCGAGGACCGCGACGATGGCAATGGCGACAAGAAGTTCAACGAGGGTGAATCCTTTTTTGGAGTGAGAGCGAATCTTCATAGGTTTACACGTATTCTGAGGATAGAATGTAAAGACGGAAGGCAAAAGATTGCGGAAGGATCGATTGTGGAGTGATCTGCAAGCTGAGGGCGTGATCGGCGGGGGCGTTTTTTAGGAGATTTTCATAAAAGGTCTCGTAGTGGTTGTTCTCATTCCGCCGAATGGTGAATCGAGAAAATGCTGATTTGATGCGATGATAAAAAAAACCGGACCTGAATTGGTCCGGTTTTTGAAAAAGCAAAAGTTCAAAAATATTAAGCAAATTCCTTTTCAAATTTCGTGAACGTACGGAAGCCGTAGATGGCAATGAAAATGAAGCAGATAATGGGAAGCCAAAATGAATTTTGGACTCCAAGCTCATCGATAAACTTTCCTTGCAGCAGAGGTAGGATGGCCCCGCCAACAATGGCCATGATTAAGAAAGCAGAACCAAGCTTCGCTTCTTCTGAAGGCATATCTTTGAGTGCAATCCCGTAAATCGTTGGAAACATCAGGGACATACAAGCATAGACTCCAATTATGCAGCTTAGGCCGATTTTTTGATCTAGGAAAATAGCACCTAGAAGGAAACCAATGGCCGCAAGTGCAAAAAAGAAAAGAAGTCTTCCCGGGCTAATAAAGCGCATCAGGAAGGTGCAAACAAAACGAGCGATCAGGAATACGACCGTCCCGCCAATGGCCCATTTAGTAGCTTCTCCTAAGCTGAGCTGAGCAACTTCCATCGCGTAGTGAATGATGAAGGTGAAAACTGTAATCTGTGCCCCAACATAAAACGCCTGCGCTAATACTCCTTCTCTGAAATTTGCTTTACGGAAAATGCGTTTGCAAATGCTGCCGAATGGAGCGTCAGGTTCATCAGCCTTGAAAGCAGGCATCTTGGTGATGGCAAAGAGAAGCAAGAAGCCAAGCACGACACACCCAACAACAACGTAAGGAGTTCTAACGAATCCTAAATCATCTGTTTGGATTTTTAAGAAAGTCTCAGGTTCGGTGCTGCGCATCGCCGTCAGACCATCAACCACGCTGCCATCAAGCTTGCCGAATGTATTTGCAAAGTCAGGGATACCGTCTTTGTAGAAAGAAACAGTCTCGCCATCAGCCAGTTTTATTTTGTCGTCTTTTTCCAAAGTCGCTCCTTCTGGTAGTGAAGATGCGTCTGTATAGAGGTATTTGAGTGCCGAAGGTTCCTGTTTCTCTACCTCTCCTCTGAATTTCCCAACGGACAATTCAGGTGCGATCAGGAAGGCCATGATCGCACTGCCGGTGAGTGCTCCGATCGGGTTGAAAGCCTGTGCCAAATTGAGGCGCTGGGTTGCCGTTTCAGGTGGTCCCATCGCAAGGATATAGGGGTTACAGGCAGTTTCCAAAAAGGCTAAGCCAAATGTGAGGATATAGAATCCAAGGATGAAAATGTAGAAGTTGACACTCGTGCTCGCTGGGATGCTTAAAAACGCCCCAACGGCATAAAGTGCAAATCCAATCATGATTGCAGCCTTGTATGAAAATTTTCGGATAAAGAAGGCTGCGGGGAGTGCCATCGTGAAATATCCTCCATAAAATGCAGATTGGACTAATGAAGATTCCGTATTTGAGACCAAAAAGACTTCTTTGAAGACCTTAACCAGCGGATTTGTAACGTCATTTGCAAAACCCCACAGAGCGAAGCAGCAGGTGGTGAGGATAAAGGCGAGGAGGTATTTCTTCGGAACAACTTCGGTTTTATTAGTATCTTGACTCACGGAGTGATGATTTGGGTTGCTAAAATCCCTGATGATCTAGGGTTTGTTAGAACTGTCATATGACATCCCCTTTGTGGAGCGTAAAATACTGATTTCTTACCGAGATGTTGCGGATAAGTTAATTATTCATTTTCCTGAAGTATTTGAGCTGATGAGGCCTCTTCATCTGAAGAAGTTAAAAAGACTTCTCACGGTGAGTTGTGTTTAGCCCTTTTTGGAACGTCGTGGCACTTCTCTCAGTAAGGAAGAATTCGCCAAATCTGAAGGGGCCACGACGGGCTCATTCTTTGGAAGAGCAGTTTCGGAACCATAGCGCTGAATGATGATCGATTTCACTTCGGGCTTTTTCAGGAAATAATGTTGAAAGCGGTTCGTTTTGCAAAGCTGGATCCCCAGTGCCTTGTGGTAGAGTTTCCATACAAGTTCGGAGCAGTAGAGAGACTCATTGTCCCATTGAAATTTGAGATCGTAAGGTTTCGCAATTTGCATTTTGGCCCAGGCGCGGGCTTTTTTTATCGCCTCTGCGGTGATGGGAGAGGGGTCCTTGAGCCGCATGGCATAAAAGATTCGCGAACGCCGTTTCCACTTTTCCAGAGGAGTGACACAGACGGGCTGAAGGGCTTCGAAAACGTAAAATTTGTGACCTTCTTTGAAGACCACTCCGCAATGAGTGTATGGAGAATTTGTTGCCGCTCGGACCGCTGCCCCCTGTCGGCCTCCAGTATCTTGGAAAACAAGATCGCCTTCCTGGAGGAGGTAGTTCGGCTTTTTCGCAAATTTGGCCAGGAAGGATGCCTGAGCTGGGATGAGAGAGACAAGAGAGAGGAGGAAGAAGGCGAGAATTTTCATGTCTCTATCTAAGCGTTATCAGCCCCTTGAAGTGGTATTGATTTTATTGATGCTAGCATTCGCCCCGTGAATCTTTTTTCAAGGAGATCTTGCGTGTTCTTTTTGCCTTTCTAAGTTGGGAGGCGATGCCTCTCAAAGAGATCAAAACAAATGCAAAACGCTGTTCTTGTTGTGGGAATCAGACCAGGAATTCTTCCGGTACTGCAATGCTCACCTGCGGCTATGAGGCTCTCTATATCGCACGATGGAAAGAGGGATGTCCAGAGTTCGGGATCGCATTTTTGATCTGTTATACGGGAGAGGATTGTTTCGTGAGTATTCTTTACTCCTTTGAGCACGAGTCATTTATGGTGGTCGGTGAAGAGGGTTACGATTGGCAAATGTCCAATGATAAGCTGCGAATTCTAAGGCGAGAAGAAGTCATTGGGCAGCCTTTCTCAAGTACGATTTTTTCTCTATTAGATGAGATATGGCTACACGATCCAAATTTAATTCAATTCGTCAATGAGGTGTGATTTGGAGATGGAGCCTCCTTGGTATCGAACGATGGTCATGGGGATGTTTCTTGAGATTCTTCGATCTCATCTTCTAGCGTGAGGTCTGGTGCCTCTGGAGTCATGACTCGGAAGATGACGGCATCACCAGATTTGACTTCACCATCAGTAATGTCGGCGGCATAGAAATCGCGGACTCGCTCTCCCGAAGGGCGAATGCTCGCGGAACGCCCGTCGTCCCCCACCGTCTGGTAGATGCCTTGGGTGGGAAGTTTCCCCGCGCCATACTTCTGGATCAGAACGAATTCGCTACGAGCTGAGACTGATGCGATTCTCCCAACGACTTGGCTCTTGGGGATTTTTTTTTCTTCGGAGTCTTCTTGTTCTTGTTCGGGCTTCTTGCCCGCGCACGAAAGCAAGAGGAGGCTCGCGAGAGAGCTGGTGGTCAATATTCGAAAACTCATAAAGAAATGAATAAGCGAGATTCTCTCCTGAGCAAGCTCAGGCCAGCCAGTGTTTCAAGCGCTCATGCCAACGATTATAGACAAATCCCAATCCAAGCATTCCTCCTCCGAGACTCATGAGACTGAGAATGCGAGGAAGAGGGTCAAGTTTCCAGACATCCACGAGGCCAACATGGGCGAGGCTCATGAGGAGGAACGCTAAGGCGGTGATGCGAATGGCCCGGCTTTTGACTAAGAGGCCGATCAGAAGAGTCAGAGTCCCAAGAATGGCCCATGCCACTGCTAAGCCATTTCCATAAGCACTCAGAGTGTGACCGCTGATGCGAAGGCAGAGGAGGCTGAGGAGAACTGGTGCGAGCCACGGCATGGACTTAGCCCGACCCAGGTAGCTGAGACCAAGAGCCCAGAGTAAAGGAGGAGTGAGGCAGAGATAAGTCGACCATTCGTTTGCTTGTGTTCTCCAACTGAGTGCGATGGCGAGAGCCCAGTAGCCATAAGCGAATTGTCGACTCCACGGGATTTTTAATAAGGACTGAGACGCGAGGAGGGCCACCCCGGAAAGGCTGAGTAAGGTGAGGTCAAAGGGAGAGGGGAAGGTTTCAAGAATCCAAGTCGCCCAGAAGCAGTAGAAGAGCATGAAGGTGATCGTGCGGAGCGATTTTGAAGCATGGGAAATCAGGAAATGGAGTCCTAGGCCAAGAATTGGAATGAAGAGTTCCAGCGAATTTCCCGAAAAGAGGTGAGGGAGCAGCCCGAAATAAAGGAGGGAGGGGACGTATTGCAGTTTGATCTCCTTGAGCTTCTGGCCCAGGACGGTTGTTCCTACGGGGATGAAGGAGTAAAGCGAGGCACGAAGAAGCGGGGAAGAGATCCAATCATGGATTAAAAGCCCGAGGCATCCCGTCGTGAATACGAGATAGAACCATTGTAGGAAATCGACGCCATCTTTTTCGATGTCGCTGAGGTGGTGTTCACTCAGCAACCAGTTGCAAAGAAGAAGAGTGAGGGCCAGCAAGGCGATGAGAGGTAAATAGGGTCTCCCTTCAAACAGGCCGTAGATTCCAAATGCGGCGGCACCCTGAAGCGCAAACCAGAGTTCGGTTCCGATGAGGCGCGATTTTTGAAAGCGACTTGCGACGGTCGCCACCACTCCTAGGATCATGGCACTGAGGGCAAGCTCATGGATGCTGAACTCGCTGAACGTTCCATTGATGAGAATGACGATCGTCATGAGAGTGGTGCAACATCCCGGGAAGGTGATGAGTTGAGTGTGATCTTTTTTGGAAAACGCCCCCAAGGTGATCCAGAGGAGAGGGGCGATGATCCAGGCCATGAATGGAATTTCAGTAGGCTCTCCGAGAGCGATGACGGTAAAGCTGGCGGAAAGAACAGCAGCGATGAGCGAGAAGACCTCGAAGAGTCTTTGCTGACGGCGTCTCGCGATTCCAAGTAGCATGAGCGACTCGACCAGAAGAGTGAGGAAGAGTTGGTATCCACTGAGTTTTAAAATCAGAGCGAGAGTGAGGATGCCCACCCCTTGAGCGAGGAGGGCCTTGCGAACCTCTTTTTCTTTAAAGAAGGAAAGTCCAAGGACGAGCGCCCCTAATGAAGCGGCGAGGATCCAGATGCTTTCCTGTTGTTTTGTGAGAATTAAACTGAGTGAGAAAAGAGCGAAACATAGGCCATTATTTAGCCCCAAGAAGAGCGAGTGCTGATTGCTACGATCGATGAAGGCATTTCCAAAGGTGCCGATTGAAAAAAGAAGCCAATAGGCCGGAAGGAACCAATGCGTGCTCTCGCTCGGTGAACCAACGAGCAGTTGCCACCAGGCGAAGGATACGTAACTCGCAATGAGGGAGACGAAGCCAGCGGAAGCCCAGCGATTTTTTATAAAAGTAAGAATGCCGACGCTGGAAAGGACGAGCGCGGAGAGGCAAGCCATCCAGCCAATGGGATGAATCGCGGTGGAGTAAAATGCTAAACCGAGAGCGGTGCTCATGATGCGAGGTGACTGTTTCCAATGGGCATAGCCCACGAAGAGGAGGGCACTGATTCCTAACAAAAATGCTCCCATGATCGGAGAGTCGATGACTTTGAGCGCGGTGACATTATGAGCGGCAAAGGTGGCGTAATAGATTGCCGCCAGCCCTCCCGATGCGAGCGTTCGTCCATATGCGCGGAGGCTTTCTCGTGAACGTTCGCAAAAAATACCGGTCAGGGTGAGGGCGATGGCTCCGAGATACATCGCCATGAGTCTTGAGCCTGCGCCAAAGTGGACGATGTAGTTCTGGTAAGCGTAGTTTCCGAGAAACACGAGGCCGGTCAGAACAAGAATGATGCCGAGTCGGACAAACCAGACTTGTCCCATCCGGAGCTCGATGGCGTCAGGATCGATGGCCGCTTTCGTTGTTTTCGTCGCTTTCGTCGTTTTTTGCGGAATCGCTTTTGGGGGCGCTGGGACTACGGAGGGTGCTTGCGGAGGAAGCGCCGGCGGAGTGGGGGGGATGCTCACGGGCTGTTCTTTTTTCTCTGGACGAAGCGAGGGCGCAAGCTCGTTCAGCGTCAGCTCTAAAAAACGGGTCCGTTTTTTGATCTGATTTAACTCAAGTTCCGCTTCGAGGAGGCGCTCGTATGGACTAGGCATACTCCCTGAATACCTGAAGGGACGATTTTTTGATAATCGAATGTGTTAGAGTAACTATTGATTGAGTCGATGTTTCTCATTCGTTAGCCTATTTCTCATGAATATTCATCATCTGGAGCTTTTCTACTATGTAGCGAAGTATGAGGGGATCACTGCGGCGGTGAGAAAAATGCCGTATGGCATCCAGCAGCCCGCAGTGAGTGGGCAAATTTTGCAATTAGAGGAAAAGCTCGGAGTGAAGTTATTTAACCGAAGGCCATTTGTGCTGACCGCGGCAGGAGAAGAGCTGTATGATTTTTGCTATCCGTTCTTCTCTCGACTTGGGGATGTGGAAGAGCGCTTACGAGGAGAAGAGGGGAGGCATCTCAAGCTTGCGGCATCGGCATCAACTTTGCGGAATCATTTGCCAGATGTTCTGGAGGATTTGCGGAAAGAGGAACCCAACTTGCGCTTGTCATTGCGAGAAGTGGACCCTTCTGATGTGCATCAACTTCTGACAACGCAGCAGGTCGATGTCGCGGTCAGCGTGTTGGCGGGAAAGCTCGCCGAGGGGCTTAAGGCAGAGCCTTTAGTGCAAATTCCGGTAGTCCTCTTAGTTCCCTCATCTTGTCAGGTGAAATCGTGGAAGGAGCTTTTGGAAAAGGATCCCTTTGAGGCAAAGAGCTTTTGCGGTAAGGAACCCTTAATCGGATTACCCCAGCATGAAATTTTGCAGCAATTGTTTGAAAAGGAATTGGATCGCCAGAAGGTTTCTTGGCCCGTGAGTGTGGAGGTGAACTCGATGGAAATTGTGCGAGAATACGTCTCACGTGGATTTGGCGTAGGAATTGGTCTCCTGATCCCCGGAGTGCCGATTCCCAAGGGCCTCAAATCGCTTCCTTTGAAAGGATTTCCTCCCTTAGTGATTGGGATGATTTATCAGGGGAAAGCTAAGCCTTTGGTTCAGCGATTTTTGAAAGCTGCGCGTGAGCGGGCGAAAGGCTTGGCTTGAAAAAAATCTGACTCTAGGGCAAAGCCCTTTCACGATGCGCGAAGGACTTATTCTGAAACTCTCCTGTCCGGACAAGCCTGGCCTTGTAGCTAAGATTGCTCGCTATGCTTCGGAGTATGAAGCGAATCTCGTGGAGTTGAACCAGTTTACAGATCGGGAGCGAGGGAAATTTTTTGCTCGTTTGGAAATTGAGACCTCCCGGCTACAAGTGCCCTTGGATGATTTTAAAGCTGGCTTTGAAGTTTTGGGTAAATCGCTTGATGCGGATTGGCACTTCCGAGAGCTTCCCTATAAAATGCGAACCGCAGTTCTCGTGACAAGTACCGACCACTGCCTGAATGAAATTCTCTGGCGGACTAAGCTGGGCGAGATGCCGATCGAAATCACCTCGATTATCGGAAATCGCACCACGTGCCAAAAAATTGCTGAGAATGCTGGGATTCCATTTCATCACGTGGAGATGAAGGAAAATAAGGAAAAAGGATTTCAAGAGATTGACGGACTTCTCGAAGAGCAAGCAGTTCAGCTCGTGGTGCTCGCGCGGTTTATGCAGATCATGCCGGACTGGATTTGTGATAAATATCAAGGACGGATGATCAACATTCACCATAGCTTTCTCCCTGCCTTCATTGGCGCAAATCCTTACCGTCAGGCTTACGAGCGTGGAGTGAAATTGATCGGGGCGACATGCCACTACGTTACCAGTGAGCTAGACGCCGGGCCGATCATTGAGCAGCAGGTGGATCGCGTCCACCATCACCACTCAGTGAATGATCT
>CALGLJ010000067.1 GCA_937930235.1 uncultured Verrucomicrobiales bacterium
TAACTTATCGGACCGAGCTTCAAGGCCCTTCTTGGAGCACTCAGAAATCATATTCGTCATCATCCGTAGACGTTGCTGCGCCTGAACTCCCCTCACTCCCCACCATAAAATCAACTTTCAGCGCGGGATCTGGTCGCCAGCTTCCGCTTCTTGTTCGAAATTTTTGGATTTCCAACGTTTGGTTTCATTCTTCCTTCGTGCTCCTTCATATCGCGAATAGCATCATACCCCCAATTCCAATCTGGGGATGTCTCTGAAATTGTTAATACTGGGAGCGGAAAATTGAGAGAGAGATTTGATCATTTCTATTTGGACTTCAAAATCGCGTTAGCGTCGTTATTCCCCCGTTCTCTCGGGGACGGGAGGGAGCTAAATCCCTCTGGGAGATTTTAGAGGGAGATGATACATGGTCTAGCTGATTCAGTTCGGCGAGGTTTGAGGTGGCAAGCACCCCTCAGTGAGAAGACTCGCTTTTTTTAAATCTCTTCAAGCGGCGAGTTCTTTGATCGCTTTTCTCCATTCGCTAGCGAGTCGGCTTGTCGAACTTTGCCATGCGGCGGCATGCAGATTGATTAAGCTCTCAGGATCTGAAATGATGGTCATTTTCTGCTTCGAGGTAAGCTTGCTAGGTCCGCCTTGGAGAAGCTGGATACAGAGCCATTCGTGATGATCTCTTTGTCCCGGAGGTTCTTCTTGGTAAAGGTTTTTTTCTTTTAAGAGCGAGACGTGAACTGCATTCAGATAGGGATCGAGAACGAGCGAAATTAGATCATAATTTTTAATATCACCCGGAGCTGGTTTGCTGGAGCTCAGCTTGAGATTTCGATCAATGGAGGCAATCTCCGGGGGCACTTCGAGTTCTTCAGGGATTAGAAAAAATTCATCCCGTTTCGTTTCATTCCCCCAGCTGGTGCGGCTAGTAAAAACCGAGAGAGGAATGGATAGTAACAGTCCGAAAGCGATGGGGGAAAGCCAGAGGAAATAGGATCCATTCGGGTCGATCTGAAAGGCGATTACGGTCCAGATACAGCCTGCGAGCGTATGCGGCCAGTGCACGAGCGTGGCATCAATCCAGCTTGTGCCATCACGATCTCTCTCTTGGGCATTCCAGCTCACAGAGCGCCCGAGAAAAATATTCACCACGAAGAAAGTGTGAAAAAGCATCAAGATCGGCGCTAGGAGTGCCGAACAAAGGGTCTCGAAAATGATGCTCTTACTCACCGCACGAAATCCTCCAAAAGCAGCCCGCCTCGTTCGATCTCGAAGAAGATCAAGGAGAGCCAGAATTTTAGGCGAGAACAGGAGGGTGAAGGTGATCCCGAGAATGAGAAAGACATGCACATTGTAGTCAATCGCGATGACTTTTTCTTTGATCCGCGGTGGGCTCGCCGTTTCTGAAAGGCGGAAGGCCATCCAGGTGCCTAGCATGAGAAAACTCAGCCAGAGTGGAGCGATGAGGTAGCCCAAAATTCCCATGCCAAGGTGAGTCCGGCTCGCTCCCCGTAGGCCATTAGCAAAGAGAAGCAGCGAGTGCTGTAAATTCCCCTGACACCATCGGCGATCTCGTACGGCGGCATCGATGAGTGAAGGAGGACCTTCTTCGTAAGTCCCCTGAATATCATCCGCGAGCCAAACTTCCCAACCTTCTTTAATAAGAAGAGCCGCTTCGACAAAGTCATGAGAGAGAATTTCTCCCCCGAATGGTTTTCGCCCTGGCAGGATAGGGAGATCACAGAATTTCATAAAGGGTTCCACCCGGATGATGGCATTATGCCCCCAGTAATTCCCCGCCTCTCGAGACCAGTAGTTCAGTCCAGAGATAAAAAGTGGCCCATAAAGTGCGTTTGCGAACTGCTGCATCCGCGCAAATAATGATTTTCCTCGTACCAGTCGTGGTGCAGTCTGAATGAGGCCTGCCTGAGGGCGTGATTCCATGAGGCGAACGAGTTGCACGATGGCATCACCAGTCATGATCGAGTCCGCATCTAATACCACCATGTAGCGATGGCGTTTGCCCCAAGATCTTAGAAAATCGCGTACATTACCACTTTTACGAGCAATGTTTTCACTTCGCCGTCGGTAGTAAATTCGGCCCAGCGCATTCAGCTCCCGCACGAGGGAAAACCAGCGTGCTTCTTCTTCGATCCAACGCGCCGGATCAGTGGTGTCACTTAAAATATAGAAATCAAAATGTTCCACCGTTCCTTTTACTTCCAGAGATTCATAGATCGCGCGTAATCCTTCACAGACTCGTTCAGTAGGTTCATTGTAAATTGGAATGACAATCGCTGTTGAAGCTTCTGGTAGTGGAGAGGTCGAGCCAGGGTCGACGGCCGAGATCCGAGTCTGGGATCCTCTCCATCTTACGAAAAATCCCACCACGGCATGCATCGCTCCCACGCTCAGGATGAAAAAGAGGATACTAAACAGAATCGCCAATACCGTACTTGCTCCGGTCCAGCCTCTTCGATTCAGCAGGTCGAGAAAGAGAAGAGTCGTCACGGCTGTCAGCAGAAAAGGGATCCCAAAGAAGAAGAGCTGGCGTCGGGTAGACTGGGATGTCGTAAGAAGAGTCATGTTACAGGGTGATTTAGCCATCGTAGATGGAGTGAAGAATGAAGAGGAAAATCATCAACATCAGGAGTGCTGGCAATAGTCTCCAGGTCAGAGAGCGCTCTTGAAGCTGTGTCAGTTTTCTCACGGGGCCGAGATCGATCGGGCGCGGAGTCATCTGCGAAATTTGAAAATCAGGCCCCGAGCGGAGCAGGCTCTCACGCATTTCTTTCACAAACTGATCTGGCCAGGGCCCTTCTGTGAGAAAGAGACTTTGATACCGCTGTGGCATATCGACGATGAGAAGAGCGAGGCGGCTTCGGGTGCTAATCTGACCCTGTTTTTGAGAAATTTCTTCGCCAATCACTTCTTCACACCAGGTGTTTACAAAGGCGACCGTTTCCTCAATGGCTGCCTCAGTAGGGCGTAGCAACGGGTAGTTTTCCATACGGCGCTGGGCACGCTGGAGGATCTTAAAGTTGAGCCGAGCAATCAGGAGCTTGTTGCGGACTCTTAAGCTACGGAGATAAGCTTCTACTTTCTCGTAAGCTTCATTCCATTCCTCAATGTCAGCTCCCGGCGGGAGATCGAGCCCGTTTAGGGGGATGGTATTTTCAATGGGTAATTCCATGTTTCTGAGATGGGTTGATTCGCATCATTCGTAAGGTGAAGGCGGAGTTGGCTCATAGGAGGAGATTCTTTATTAAGAGGTAATTTTAAGGTGACACGCCAAAAGTCAGCATGAGCTGCGGGAACGATTCCGATGTGGGCTGCTTTGATTTTTGGTTCGCTCTGAAAGACCACTTTTGGAGAGGTTCCTGAAAAATGTTTTCTGCCTAAATCTGGACCCGCGAAATCGATGGTGATGAGCCGGTGGCCCGGGGCAAAGGCATCCTCTCCGCTGCGAGTTGCGATCACCTGATTCTGAGAGAGCTTTAAATCGGTCTCGTGGGTCCAATAAAGTCGGTATTGGAAACTCAGTTCATCGCCGGCCTTGGGGAGAGATTTGGGACACCAAAACAGGACGATATTGTCGAACGTTTCCTTATTAGTAGAAAGTTCACTAAGACGGATTTCGCCTTCTCCCCAATCGTGAAGAGGCTCGATAAAGAGACTTGGAGTTCGATGATACGGATTCGCTAAATCTTGATAATGATCTGGGTTTCGGTCCCGTTGAAGTAGTCCAAAACCTTTGGGATTCGTGCGTGGAAATTTAGAAATAGAGCTGTCTTTCTGGTGTACGAGAGGTCGCCAAGTCCATCGATCATCATTCTCCTTGATGAGGAGTCCGTCAGAATCGTGCACTTCCTGACGGAAGTCGTCAGGTGGGGAAGAAGTATTTTCTCCAAACCAAAACATGCTGGTAAGAGGGGCGATTCCGAACGAACTCGCAGGGCTTTTTTTGACGAAAAGACGGCAGTCAACGTCAACTCGAGTCGTCTCACCAGGTCGAATTTTGAAGGTATAGGCACCAGTGACACTCGTGCTTTCAAGAAGCGCATGCAGAGTAATGTCGTTGGATTTGTCTTCAGGTTCTTCAAGCCAGAATTGACTAAAGCGGGGAAATTCCTCGCTCACTCCTGGCTCTGCACTATCGATCGCTAGCCCCCGTGCTGATAAGCCGTAGCTGTGATTTTTACCCAGGAAACGAAAGTAGCTCGCTCCCTGAAAGACCGCGAGATCGTCCCAAATGCCGACTCGGTTCAGGGGATGAATGAGTCGTAACCCAGCAAAGCCCAAATCATTTGGGAATTCATCATCAAATTTAAGATCTCCGTATTGAAAATAATTTCTGGAGAACGAATGAGACGAGACCTTACCACTCTTAACGAGGTGAATCTGAACAGGATCTTGAAATAAGTAGCCTAGATGGAAAAATTCTGCCTGAAATTGCTTTTGGGATTGAGTCCAGAGCGCGTGCTCACGGAGGAAACGGATCTGCCGATACTGGTCGTAGTTAAGCACATTTCGTTGAAGAATCTTTGGTAATTCAACTTGAGCTTCCTTTCCGGTATTTTCAGAAAGGGCTTTGGCTAGAGCAACAACATCCGGGTGGACACTAGCTGAAGTATTAGTGGCCAGAAGAAGGGTAAAAATCTCGATGTAGCGCAAAGTATTCGGCTTTGGGTTTCATCAGGGGAGATTGATTTAAATATATGTCTCTAGTCTAGTTTTGCAAAGCGAAATGAAATTTTGATTTCCAAATCATTCCGTCAAAAGGGCATCCGCTGAAAATAGTTTACGGTCTGCTCCGGGGTTTTTACTCAGGTTATGCTGGAACAAAAACCTTTTTGATTTTGTCGGAGTAAATTGATTTCCCCATGCCTCTAAATCCAGTTACCAAGACCCTATTGGCACCACGTGAAAAAAAGAAATCGTTAATTCGTAAGACCTTATCTTCGACATCGTCGCTCTGAGCTAACTTGTGTAGCTGAACGACAATGAATCCGGGAAAATGTCGATGATCCCTATTACCCGCACTGCTGGTTCGTGGCAATGCAAGTGATCTCCCCTTGGAATCTGCTGGTAACAACCTGTCATCCCCATCCAAGTAAAACTCGAAATTCGATCGTGCGATCACGTCCTCAAGGAGAGCAAATCTATTATCATCGCGACCTCCGACCCCATCGATCTGGTCGTAGGGTCCAGACACTGTCGATAGTTGTGCGACAGGTATTGCGCTATGGCAACTCGCTAACCAGAGAACAAATGAAAAGATTGTGAGTATTCGAAAGTGCATTCTTTAGACCAGACCCTATGGCTGCCGGTTGAGTCCGGCGAAGCATTTCAGGTCGATTGGCAATTGATTGAAAAGCGATGCACCTGGTTCAAATCGTGGGCTATCTCGCTCATCGAAACCGATCCAACATCCATTGTAATAA
>CALGLJ010000068.1 GCA_937930235.1 uncultured Verrucomicrobiales bacterium
CTTGAGTGAGTTACGTCTAGTGAGAGTGCACTTTGAAATCGATGGCGAATTTGTTGTTGGTTATGGATTAGACTTTGATGGTAAATATTTCAATCTCCCCTATGGTTGGGGGCTGAAACCTTTAGTGATTCAAATATGAAATGCTCCATTGTGCGTGAACTCGATAATTTAGAAGCTCTCTCCCGAACGGGAGGAAATCTCAACTGTACGGTTCTTCAGGGACTTGATTTACGCGAGACCAAATTAGATTGGGAAAATCTGGAGTGTGATGGGGCGATTTTTCTCGGATGTCATTTCCCAAATGGTCGCTCAATTTGTGATCTTCAAGAGAAAGGTGCGCTGGTTTTTCCTGAGTTTAAGGGCCTTCCTTATCATTCTTATCGTCCGGAGCTATACACTCGTGAAGAACTCATGGAAGGATGGACCGAAGAGGAAGATCTGAGTCTGGATAAGAGAATTTATGATCACTTTGTCAAATACGGGAAAAAAAATCCAGACATCGTAGAGGCTCTTGCTGAGCGTCTGCATGACCATGCCATTGATGATGCTCTCACAGATCTTCTTGAGGGTCGGGTTGAGAAAGACGGTCAGAAGAAAGTCGTGGCCGTCATGGGGGGACATGGGACTCGGCGTGATGATGAATCGTATCGCCAAGTGACGCATCTGACTCGTCGCCTCACTGCGGAAGGATACTTTGTTGCGAGTGGGGGAGGGCCTGGTACGATGGAAGCAGCAAACCTTGGTGCTTATTTGGCGGATTTGACCACCGCGCAGGTCGATGAGGTGCTTGATGCTCTCGCAAAGGCTCCTCATTACACCAGCTCAGGCTATATTGAAGCAGCGCAAAAGGTGATCGATCAGTATCCGACTGGGCACACAAGTCTTGCGATCCCGACATGGTTTTATGGTCATGAACCGACGAACATGTTTTCTGCTCATGTTGCGAAATATTTTTCGAATAGTATTCGAGAAGATGGGCTCCTTACCATTGCGACTCATGGCATTGTCTTTGCTCCGGGGAGTGCTGGCACGACGCAAGAGATCTTCCAGGATGCCGCGCAAAATCACTATGCAACTTCTGGCGAAATTAGTCCGATGGTCTTTCTGGGGACGAAGCGCTATTGTGAAGAGACCCAACTCTGGCCCTGTATTCAACAGTTAGCAGAAGGGCGAGATTATGCCAAATATCTCTGCCTGAGTGATGAGGTGGAAGAGGTGATTGCCTTTATCAAGGAACATCCCCCCATGAAAAGTTCCGGTTAAATGAAGAACGAAAAGGCTGCGATTCGTTGAAGAATCGCAACCTGATCGCACGCATCAATATGAGGTGTCGGATTTTGTTCAGTTGGCCAGAATGTCGATGGTGCGCTTGGCCATCTCGGGTCGTTTTTGTAATCCCAGATTGAGAATCCCGTCTTTCAATGTGGCGGAGATTTTAGAGGTGTCATAATCAGCGTGGACATTGACTTTGAGTTGATATTCCCGCGCTTCATCTTCTTGTTCGCCATAGTGTTCATGAGCGGGGCGATTCCGCGTTCCATGTATGGTGAGAAGCCGGTCTTCCAGATCGATCTTGAGGTCTTCTTTCGAGACGCCGGGGAGAAGGACTGATAATTGCAGGCCAGCTTCGGTGGTTTGTGTTTTGAAGCGTGGTCGTTCTTGGCGCAGAGGGTCGTTCACAGTGGGAGTTTCCGCTTCGGGAGAGGGAGCGGCGATTTCGTTTGGATGAGATTGTTCAGACATTATTCTATAGATTAGTGGTTTAAAGGGAGGGTTTATTGGATTTTGATTGTTTGAGTAGTGGGTTCGATCACTTCTTTTTTGGGAAGAGTGAGTTCTAAAATTCCATTTTCGAGTTTTGCGCTGATGGCATCCATTTGGATATCGTCTGGATATGAGAATGTTTCTTCAAAGGACTCTTGGAAGGGGTGATTCTCGTCTCCCGCTTGAGCGGAAATTTTAATTTCGTCATCTTCGAGCGAGAGATGAATTTCTTCTTTTGTGAAACCTGGAATCTCGATTCTGAGCACATAGCTTTGATCAGATTCGTAGTCGTAGACTGACGCTGGTTGCGGCTGAGCGACGGATTCCAGACCTCGAACCGCTTGATTGAGAAGGCGGTCGAAGTTTTCAATAAATCCAAGTGAATGAGGAGTAAGTCGATTTGTTAAGATCATATTTTAGTATTATTTTTGGGTTAACACCTCTTTCTATGGCAGGAAGCGAACCAAAAAACGCGATCCCTGTATCTATAAGGAATCGCGGAGATTGGAGTCGTCGGAATTGGGTCAAATTGACACACAAAATGACTCGCCTTGGACAAAATGTCGGGTCGTTTGGGCTGCCGTGCCGTGGTGATTTAGGTCACGGGGCACTGACTAATTTGTTTGAAGAAATCGTTCCCTTTATCATCAACGAGGATGAAAGCGGGGAAGTTTTCTACTTTGATCTTCCAGACGGCTTCCATGCCGAGTTCAGGGAAATCGACGACCTCTTGGGAGCGAATGTGTTCCTTGGCCAGTAGTGCGGCGGGGCCGCCAGCGGAGCCGAGATAGAAGCCGCCATGTTTCTGGCAGGCATCTGTGACCATCTGTGAGCGATTTCCTTTTGCGAGCATCACCATGGAGGCTCCTTTGGATTGGAACAGGTCGACATATGGATCCATGCGGCCGGCTGTGGTGGGGCCGAAGGAGCCGGATGCCATACCGGCTGGAGTTTTGGCGGGGCCTGCGTAGTAGACGGGGTATTCTTTAAAGTAGTCAGGGATCTCACCGTCTTTCTCTAGGATTTCCTTGAGCTTTGCATGCGCGATATCACGGGCGACAATGATGGTGCCGGTGAGTGAGATGGCGGTTGTGACAGGATATTTTGAGAGAGTGGCTCGAGTGGCCTCCATGCCTTGATCAAGATCGATTTCGACGCCTTTGAATTTCCAGTCACGGTATTCTTCGGGAATGAAGCGGCCGGGATTGTTTTCTAATTTTTCTAAAAATATCCCTTCTTTGGTAATTTTTGCTTTGGCCTGTCGGTCGGCAGAGCAGGACACTCCGAGTCCAACGGGGCAGGATGCTCCATGACGGGGGAGGCGAATGACCCGGATATCGTGCGCAAAGTATTTCCCTCCAAATTGAGCGCCGATTCCGATCTTGCGGGTGGCTTCCAGAAGTTCAGCTTCCAGTTCATGATCGCGGAATGCTTGGCCATGTTCATTTCCCTTTTCGGGAAGTCCGTCGAGATATCGGGCAGATGCGAGTTTGACGGTTTTAAGGCACGTTTCTGCCGAGGTTCCTCCAATGACAAAGGCGAGATGGTATGGAGGGCAGGCCGAGGTTCCGATGGTGCGCATTTTTTCGATGCAGAATTCGCGCAGGCGTTTGGGGTTCAGCAGTGCTTTGGTTTCTTGGTAGAGGAAGGTCTTGTTGGCAGATCCGCCCCCTTTTGTCATGAAGAGGAAGTGGTATTCACTGCCGGAGGTGGCGTAGAGATCGATCTGGGCAGGGAGATTGGTCTTGGTATTGATTTCCTCAAACATGTTGAGGGGAGACACTTGTGAATAGCGCAGGTTTTCCTCTTGGTATGTTTTGTGGATGCCTTGAGAGAGCGCTTGGGCGTCGTCACCAGTAGTCCAGACGCTTTGTCCTTTTTTTCCCATGACGATGGCGGTTCCGGTGTCCTGACATCCTGGGAGAATTCCGTGAGAGGCGATTTCTGCATTCTTCAAGAGCATGAGCGCAACCATACGGTCGTTTTCAGTCGCTTCCGGATCAGCAAGAATGGAGGCTACTTGTTCTAAGTGGGACGTGCGCAGTTTGAAAGAGATGGCTTTGATCGCTTCATTCGCAAGTAAAGTCAGTGCTTCGGGAGCGATTTCGAGAATCTCGCGTTCCCCGAGTTGGCTGACTGAAATGTGCTCCGAGGTGAGAAGCTCGTATTCAGTCTGGTCCGGGGCGAGTGGGAAGGGCGGTTGGTAGTAAAATTCGGACATGGCGATAGTGATGAATGTTAGAGTTCTCTTCCTTCATCGACTTCGATGTAGTCGAAGAAGGTGAGAATATCACTGCGGTCAGTGTGGGGAGCTTCTTTTTTTCGTTCCTCAAGCCGTTCGCTCATGTGATCACGAAAGCCGAAATTCTTGAGATAGCTGACAAACCAGTCTTTTTCAAAATCAGAACGAGTGATCCCATTTTCATGGGCCCAGGTGAGTGCTTCGGCATCGCTCGCTCCTTTCGAGATTTCTGCCTTGAGGTCATCATACTGGACGCCGAGAAATTGGCAGGTCCATTGATCCATGGCTTTTCCTAAATTGGCATGAAAATCAGGATGGAGAGATCCTGCTTCCATTAAGCGGACTTTATCACATAGGCGCGGGAAATAGAGGAGACCTTCGATTTCATCGAGAGGTGAACGTGGAATGGTAGAAGAATCTGACATGCTGTAAATCAAGCCGTGAACTCGCTCTTGAGCGAGAGTAAATGTTGGCTAGATTAGCCAAATGAAATGCTGCACGACGATTTTTCTCTTTCTAGGGGGAGCTTTTTGCTCACTTGGCGCACTTGACTCACTTGCGGTAAATTAGCGATTGGAGCATCACTTTTTTAAGTCATGAGATTCTTCTTCTTTTTTTTTCTGATATTGGAGCCGCTGTTTGGTCATGCGGTGAAGCAGACTTACGCAAAATTTACGAATGATGAGGATGGGTGGACTCTTCTGATCACTCATGACATTGGCTTAAATGGTGAAGATGCGGGTGATCCTGATGTGCCACAAAAACCACGGGATTATCTCTTTACGCTGAGCCCGGAGGAGCACGCTGAGCTGCGTGAACAATCACAAGAAACCCTACGTCGTGCCCTCAAGATTCAGCCTTCGAATTATAAAGTGAGTTTTCCCGATTACGATCAGACGCCCTTTGATTTTCCTGATCTCCGGATCGGAGGGGCGTATCTCCATGTGAAGCTGCAGGGCCCACATCCGAAAGATCAGGCTCTGACGCTCGAGCCTCTTCCGGGGCCGTGTCCTCTTTATGTAATTCATGAAGGGGAGACATTTCAAAATGTAAAAGTGGGAGAGAAGTATGCCCTCATACCGACAGGGCAAGGGGTAGGGGGAGGAGAGGGGAGAACTTCTTTTGATTTCAGCGGATTTTTAACAGTGGGCTTCCTCCATGTCCTTCCTGCAGGCTGGGATCATGTCCTCTTTATTGTGGGTTTGTGTTTGCTCCAGCTGAAGTTACGCCCCGTTCTTTGGCAGAGTCTCGTGTTCACGGTGGCTCATTCCATCACCCTGGCCTTGGCGGCGCATGGCGTTCTCCCAGCGGGTGGGAAGTGGGTCGAAGTGATCATCGCAGCGAGTATTGCGGCGGTGGGATTTTCTTCGATGAAAGAAGCGCCCTTGAATCCCTGGCGCATCGTGTTGGTATTTGGGTTTGGGTTAATCCACGGGATGGGGTTTGCCGGTGCGCTCGCTGAACCTCTCCAAGAAAGCTCCCAATTTTTACCAGCTCTCGCGAGTATGAACCTGGGCGTGGAGCTGGCGCAAGTGATTGTGGTATTTCTCGTCTTTGGAGTATTTGCGGTGATTTCGCGAGATCGTCCGCGCCGTTACCTCGCGCTGTTCGTAGGTTTGATTGGAGTGTTTCTCACCTTGAGCCGTATTTTTGAATGGTAGATGCTCGATCAAGAATCTGACAAAAGATCAGGTCGGTTTTCTTTCGTACGACGAATGGCTTGTTCTTTTTTCCAAGCCTCGATTTTGGCGTGATGGCCGGAGAGAAATACCTCGGGGACTTTCAGACCACGAAAGTCGATGGGCTTGGTGTAAGCGGGAGCTTCGAGAAGGGTGGGGTCTGAGAATGATTCATCCTCCGGTGAGCGAGCATCACCGAGAGCTCCTGGGATGAGTCGGATGAGAGCGTCTGAAACGACGGCAGCGGCCAGAGCTCCATTGGTGAGAACGTAGTCTCCGATGGAGAGTTCGAGGTCGACAAGTTCATCGATGACACGTTGATCTACCCCTTCATAATGGCCGCAGAGCATAATGAGGTGGGCTTCGGTAGAGAGGTCACGGGCAAGTGCCTGTTTGAATACCTTTCCTTGTGGTGTGAGTAAAATGACGATGGTGTCATCACGTTTTAGCTCTGCAATCGCGGCAAAGATGGGCTCCGGTTTGAGGAGCATTCCCTGACCGCCTCCGCAGAGGTAGTCGTCTGTTTTACGGTGTTTATCAGTGGCCCAATCCCGGAGATTGTGTGCGTGGATTTCCACGAGTCCGGCCTGTTGAGCTCGCTTAATAATGCTTTCATTCAGGGGGGAGAGAGCGATCTCAGGAAAGAGAGTGAGAATGTCAATGCGCACGCAAGAAATTTAGCAGGCTCCTTCATTTTTAGCGATGACAAAGCGTTATGGGGAGGGGGGCTACTTTTTAGCGCGTTCTTTGATCTGTTCGATGGCCCAGCGCGCATGTTCCGCGACGAGGGCGCTCTCTCTTTCGGCAGTGCGCTCAAGTGGAGCGAAGTCGTCGTCGTTCCCAGTATTACCGAGAGCGACACAGACATTGCGGAGGAAGCGATCTCGCTTGATTCGCTTGATGGGGGATTTCGCGAAGAGGGTGCGAAAGCGATCGATATCGAGAGTTAAAAAATCACGCAAACGATGGTTGAAAATTTCAGGGCGGGCATGGAGACGGGCTTCGCGTGAGACCTGAGCAAATTTATTCCAAGGACAGGCCTCTAGGCAATCGTCACAGCCGTAGATGCGGTCTCCCATGGCTTTCCTAAATTCGAGAGGAATGGCTCCCTTATGCTCGATCGTCAGATAGGAAATGCAGCGGGTTGCTTCCATTTTTTGCGGCCCGGTGATGGCTTGAGTGGGGCAGGCATCGATACAGGCGGTACACTTTCCGCAGTGATTCTTCGCGGGGGAATCAGGAGCGAGTTCTAGCGTCGTGAGCAGTTCGCAGAGGAAAAACCAAGTGCCGAGGCGTTTGTGAATCTGCACCGTGGATTTCCCATTCCAGCCAAGACCAGCAGCGGAGGCGAAGTCACGTTCGAGAATTGGTCCGGTATCGACATAGTAGCGTTGGGAGCCTCCCATGTCTTGGAGGGCGAGATCGAAGTCTTTCAGTTTTTCCTCAATGATTTCGTGGTAGTCGTCGTTCCAAGAGTAACGTGCGATACGGTAATCCGTTGGGGTATTTTCTTTAGATGGAAGATAGTTGAGTGCTAGGGAAATGACTGATTTACAGCCTGCTAAGACCTTGCGAGGATCACATCGGCGTTCTTGGTTTCGTTCGAGCCAATGCATATCGCCGGCAGATCCATTTTTGACCCATTCTAAATAGTCGTGAGCATGAGGAGCGCGGGTGGCAGGGGCGATGCGGCAGTCATCAAAGCCGAGCTGTCTGGCAACGAACTGAATGTTGGATTTCTTGATTTCGGGAGACAAGATTCGGGAAAAAGGGGTGAGGAGTTTTTAGGAGTCCTTCGTTTTTGAGAAATAGTAACGTGCCGATTCTACAATTCCGGTGATCACCTCGTCGAAGTTGAGTTGATCGGTCTCAATCATCAAGTGAGATGTGGCCTGGTAGAGAGGGGTCCGTTGGGCGAGAAGGTTGCGAATGGTTTCGGCAGGGTTGGTATGATTCAGGAGAGGGCGGTTGGTGTTGCGGGACGTCCGGTTCAAAATCTCTTCAGGGGTGGCAACCAGCCAGACGACGTAACCAAGAGCTCTAAGCAATTGGCGGTTTTCTTCTTTGCCAATGATTCCACCGCCGGTGGCGATGACATGGTGTTTTGATTCTGCGAGTGATGTGAGGACTTCCGTTTCGAGCTGGCGAAATGTTTCTTCTCCTTCGGTTTCAAAAATCTGAGGGATGCTTTTCCCGGTGCGTTCTTCGATCAGTTGATCGGTATCGACAAGGGGGTAGCCTAGAGACAAAGAAAGCTGTCGCCCGATGGTGGACTTTCCAGTCCCCATGAAGCCAATGAGGATAATGTTTTCGGGCATGATCTTCGGAGGAATGAAAAAATTCTACCTAAGTCTGTCGAAAGACGAAGAGGTATTTGCTAAGAATTGCTCGTGGACACGAAACTAGTGGTAGCAGATTTTGAAGATTGGCGTGAAACCGTTGCTGAAGCAGTCGTGCTTTTGAAAGCGGGCGAAATTGTCGGTTTGCCGACGGAGACCGTCTATGGGCTAGCGGCAGATGCTTTTAATGCGGAGGCAGTGGCCAAGGTGTTCGAGGTGAAGGAGCGCCCGAGTTTTGACCCTCTCATTGTGCATGTTGGAGTTAGGGCTCAAGTGGAGACTCTGGCTCAGATTCCGGAGGATCTCAAAGAATTGGTGCGTGATATGATGGAAGAATTTTGGCCTGGGCCACTCACCTTTGTGCTGCCGAAACACTCCGAGGTGCCGGATTTAGTGACCAGTGGCCTTTCTACCGTGGCGGTCAGAATGAGTGCGCATGAAGTCATGAGAGCGGTCGCGAAAGAATTGGGGCCAATTGCTGCTCCGAGCGCAAATCGGTTCGGAAAGATCAGCCCGACATCGGCCGCGGCCGTGATGGAAGAACTCGGAGGGAAAATCCCCTTAGTGATCGACGGAGGAGCTTGTCGTGACGGTTTGGAAAGCACGATTATTGCTCCGGAAATGACTGAGAAAGGACCGGTATTAAGACTCTTGCGGCCGGGACCAATTTCCAAAGAAGAACTCCGCAAATTTGCGAAAGTGATCAAGCCGAAGCGCACAAAATCAGACCACATTGAAGCTCCCGGACAAGTGGAGAGTCATTACGCTCCAACGACTCCCCTAGTCCTGATCGAAAAGGGGGAACAATTTGAAGCTGAGCCGGGAAAAAAGTATGGTCTTCTTAGCTATAAAGGAGAAGGAGCAACGTCATTGATCGAGGCCACAGATTGGGCTGCAACTGAGATTCTGACTCCTGGAAAGGGCAAGCTCAGCGAGGGCGCCGTCAGGCTCTTTTATTGTCTTCGTAAGCTGGATGCTGCTGGGGTGGATCTGATCGTAGCAGAGCCGATCAGTGAAACTGGCATTGGGGTCGCCATGATGGATCGGCTTCGAAGGGCGGCGGCAGCGCATTAGTTAGAATAAAAAATATATCGAATGGAGTGATTCTTATTAGTCATCTTGGACGAGGTGTGTTAGCAAGCAGAGTCATGATGATAATTCGATCAATCGCGCTGGCGGTAGTCTTCCAGCTAGCGCCCTCTCTTCAAGGAGCGGAAATTAGAATGTGGACCTCAACTTCAGGAACGACGATTGAGGCCAAGCTGAAGAAAATCGATGGAGAGAAAGCGATCCTGATCACGCCAAAGGCAAAAACGATTCCGGTGAAGATCAAGGATCTCTCTCTGGCGGACCGTGCGCACTTGGTCGAGTTCGCGGAAGCAGATCCCAAAATTATCACCGAGGTGGAATTGGGAATTCCGGAAAAGAAATCGAAGATCAAGCGCGATAGCATCAAAAAGCACGAAAAGCTCATGGGCTTTGGTGAAATCACGGACCTCGCGTTTAATGTAACCGAGAGTGAGCATTTCCTCGTTGCTTCCACCGGTCGATTTCGTGCAAAGCCTTTGATTGAGACCGCTGAGGCGCTTTGGCACGGGATGGCATTCCAGCATATGAATTTCCGCCAAGACTGGGGGGACAAGAAAAAGATCATCATCGTAACCACTGATGAGAACGTCTACGCCCAATTAGGAGAATGGTATGTCAAATGGATCAAGGAGAACATGGTCGATAAAGAAAAAGCAGAAACGACGGCGGGCAAAATAGCTGCTGTCTGGGGGCAAGTTTCCGGCACATCCATTTCCATCCCAGAGGAACAGCAGGAAAGGTATCAGGCCTTTCCGAGAGCGAAAATTATCCGAGTAAGAGACGGTCAGGAGCGAAATTACAAAAAAGTCTTTAGTCCTTTTCCCACGCACTTGTTAGCTGAAATGCTCATCTCAGATCAGATGGGTGGGATCAGCGAAATTTCTCCAGTGGGTTATTTCACGCTCACGACTGGGCATGCCTTTTTTAAAGAAATCCAACTGGCAGGACGATCGGTCACGAAATTGATCGATGCCGACGAATATGATGATGAAATTTCCTCTAGCGGGGGATTTGAAAGTGGTAAATCATGGGCGAAATCATTGCGAAAACTGGTGAAGAAAGGGAAAATAACCCCAGATTTGGAAAAATTACTTTCGGTGAAATCTGCTAGTGAACTGAACCCTGAGCAGCTCGTGCTCATGTATTCTCTTGCATACTATATGCAGAGTAATTCCTCTCGGATCGCCTCCTACGCAAAGATGGTGCAGCGCATCGAATCCAATAATCAAGTTCCAGCAGTCATTGAGATGGCACGAATCTTTGGCTTCGAATCTGTGGAAGACTTCCAAGAGGACTGGAGCAAGTTCATTAAAAGTACGAGCTTTAAATAGATCTTTTTAAACGATGAAGTATTTCAAAAACCTGATCGCAGGAATTAGCATTGCATTGTCATCCTCACTCTTCGCTCAGAAAGATGGAGTAGAGCATGAGTATCGCACCTTCAAGGGGAGCAATGGCAAAGAGATTCAAGCGGTGCTTGTGAACCGAGATGATGAAAAAAGCGTTGCAGTTCTGAGAGTGAAGAATAAGGGGACGATGAAAGTCCCCTTTGAGAAACTAAGCGAAGATGATCAAGCCTATGTGAAGGCTTGGAATAAAGAGAAATCGATCTTTCTGCAATCTTGCCGTGGCCTCACCGTGAAGCAGCTCCTCGAGTTGCGTGGCTATCAAGGAGTGCGTTACGAACTCAGTGGTAATTCCATTTTGATCCCAGGAAAAATCAACGGGAATGGAGTCAAATTCTTGATCGACACCGGTGCAGGCACGTCTTTGTTGCATTTACCAAAAGCGCAGGAGACGAACTGCAATATCGGCCCGATGGATCAAGCGGTGTGGGGAGTCGCGGGGGAATATCCTGCTGCTTGGGCTGAGATTGAGACCTTAGAGTTCGGAGGATGTGTTTTTAAGGATGAGAAAATCTTGGCGGCTGATCGGAGGCAGGGCTTACCGCCCGAGATGAAGGTCAAGGATGCGATGCTTTTGGGAGCGGAATATCTCATCCAATTGGAAACAGTTATTTCTTACAAAGAGCGCACCATTTTCTTCCGTCCTGATCGCTCGGATGCCCCAGGTGAGACTGCAGAAGGAGATGACCCATTTGGCTTCCGTATCTTTCAAGATAAACAAGGTAAGAAATTTCGCGGGAAAGTGATTGGGAAGACTGAAACCGCGATTCGACTCAAGCAGACCAACGGGAAGACACGTCTCATTCCATTTTATAGTCTCACGGAAAAAGATGAAGAATACGCCTACGGCTGGAGCGAATCGAAGGCGACCTTCATGCAGCATTGCCGAGGTCTCACGGTGGAAGAACTCTTGGAGTTGCGGGCCTACCAGTCATTCACTTATGAACGTCGCCGAAATCACATTTTTGTCGATGGAACTCTCAATGATCACAAGGTGACATGGTTGATTGATACTGGTGCGGACAATAGCTTACTGCATTTGTTTTATGCGGAAAAGTATGGCTGTGAAGTCGGCCCGATGGATAAGAAGGTCTATGGCATTGGGGGATCTGCCCCGGCCGCAGCGACGAAGATTGATAAGATCACTCTCGGTGATGCGGTGTTAACGAATCGGGTCTTGCTTTCGACAGACTTACAGCGCCTCAGTGAAAATAAGGAGCAAGAATGGGTCGGTCTCTTCGGTGCCGATTACATGAGAGAGCTTGAGGCTGTCATCACTTACCGAGAGAACAAAATGTTCCTAAAACAAAACTAAGGGGATCTTCTCGCCATCATTGATCGATGACAATGACTGAGGAGCTAGCGCTGGACATGAGGGCGCCCCATTTTTTTTTAAATGTATGAGCGAGCAGCGTTTATCCATTCCTGAATATGCCATGGCGCTAGCCGAGGTTGCGAGTCTTCGCTCAGAAGATCCATTTCGTAAAGTGGGGGCGGCAGCCCTGGATTGGGATAACCGAGTGATCGCAACCGCTTACAATGGCTTGGCACCAGGGTTTGAAGCACCGGCAGGCTTTTGGGATGATCGTGCCAAGCGTCAAAAATTCATGCTCCATGCAGAGGTCAATCTCTGCAGTCTCTTTAAAAGGGGGGAGGCCAAGATCGTTGCGACCACCACCATGCCTTGCACCTCCTGTATGCAGACTTTATGCGCTTACGGGATCAAAGAAATTTACTTCCAAGAAGTTTACAAGGAATCAGACGCGCCAGAGATTGCTCAACTATACGGGATCCATTTGGAGCAGATCGTGAGTAATTCTTCGTGAAAATGAGCGCGAAAGAACTATTCGTTCTCTTCAATTTCTAAGTCACCTCCGTAGAAACTTTTGATGTAGCCAAACTCGATCAAGGTATCTTGCCATGGGTTGATCAGAGCATTGTTCTTAAAGACGCGACGGCCCCGGGCGAGCCAGGTTTCAGCTTCACTGACCTGATCGGCATGGTATGCAAGGGCGGCATTTCCGTAGTAAAACAGCAGAGTGTCATCTTTGTAGCTCATCTGGTCGATCGTCGCTTTGGCTTGTTCGATCTGGTTGGTTTTGAGTTGGCAGAGGAAGATTTTGAACCCGATGAGATCTTTCATTCTCTGCTCATTCTTTTGGTCGAAGAGGGGTTTGATTTCCTTGAATTTTTCAAGAGCTTGAGCCCATTTTTGGGTGACGAAATCGATTTCGGCGATGTTGAACAGCATGCCTTTGCTGGAGGGGTCGATTTTTTTTGCTTTATCAAAGCTCTTTGAAGCTTTTTTGAAATCACGAAATTCCACGTAGCAGGCACCTTGCAGATTCAAAGTGACTGGGTTTCCATCATAGATGGCATGTAATTTACGGATCGTCTCCAAGCATTCGAAGATGCGTTTTTGGCCAAAAAGTTGGCTGCTTCTCAAGTAATATTCGACATACTTCTTTCGAACATCTTCCGGAAGATTTTCGATATCGATATCATACTGGGCCTTCTTGGTGGTTGTGGTGGTTGGATCCTCTTGTCCAAAGGTGAGTTGGGAGGTGAGAGCGAGGAAAAGGAGAATGCGCTTCATGGTTTACTTTGCGGAATGTAAGAGGTTCAAGGGCGGCTGGCAAGCAGCCGATTGAAGTCATTTTAGATAAGGTCGTTCCAGGAGGAGGTAATCGTGGACTGCTGGCGAGAGCCATGAGGCTGGTTGATTTTGTGCGAGAGCCTCTCTGATCGCAGAAGCGGATGCGGGGTGGTTTCCTTTGAGAAAATGTGCTCGGTATCCTTTTCGAGGAGAAGCCTCGCCATCTCTGCCAACGACGATGAATTCGACCATGGCGGCAATTTGATCTGGATTTTTCCAACGAGGAAGGGCGAGCCATTGATCATGGCCGATCAGGAGGAATAAGCGGGCAGATTTTGGAAGGGTCGGGGCAAGTTGATGAAGAGTATGCCAAGTGTATGAAGGCGGGGGAGAGGTGAGCTCAAAGTCGCTGACCCGAGCCCAGGTGAGGGGCGCTGTCACTAGGTGAAGCATGTGCAGCCGCTGTTCATTATTTGCTCCGGGAGCGGAGTCCTTGTGAGGAGACTGCTGGCAGGGGATAAAGATGATTTCATCGAGCTGAAGCGCGCAGCGTGCTTTTTGGGCGATTTCCAGATGCCCGAGGTGGATGGGATCAAAGGTCCCTCCAAAAAAAGCAATGCGCCTCTGCCGATTCATCGTTGATAGCCCTCGGGAACCCCCGCTTTGCGCTCGATTTCGATGGTGCCGAGAAGCTGGTCTTGGCGGGCGCAGAATTGGTTCATCTTCATGAGCTCCAAGAGTGCGAGAAATGTCACGATCACTTCGACTTTAGAAGTCGCTTTTTCAAAGAGAGATTGTAATTGAAGGGGGTGATCGGGTTTGATTCGATCGAGAAGATATTCGATCTTATCACTCACGGTGAAGCGATCATCGACAATGTCGCCAAAGTCGCTGGCTTCTTCAAAGCGTTTGAGGACATTCTGGAAGGCCCGAATGAGGTCGAAGATGGAAACATCCGCGAGGGGGGCTGGTGTTTCTACGTCAACGGGTTGTTTTTTTTCAGGTGTATGAGCGAAGATTTGCTCTTGATCGATTTCACGTTGAGCAAGGAAGTTCGCGGCATCTTTGAACTTTTTGTATTCGATGAGCTGCCGAATGAGTTCCCAGCGAGGATCATCCTCATCGGCTTCATCTTCGGGAGGTTGTTCTCGCTTCGGGAGAAGAGTGCGGCTCTTGATATACATCAGATTTGCCGCCATCGAGATGAATTCGGAAGCAAGGTCGATATTTAAGAGTTTAAAAGTTTCGATATAATCGAGGTATTGAGTTGTGACGCGTTCGAGCGAAATATCGTAAATATCGACTTCATCTCGCCGGATCAGGTAGAGAAGAAGGTCAAGAGGGCCTTCGAAGATCTCTAAATTGACTTTGTAATCCTCAGATTCCACGTCCGAGGGGATATCGGAGCAAAGGTAGAAGGGCGAGGGAAATCGATCATCAAAATGTTGATTTCCAGTAGCAAATCTCAGAACCTCCTATACATTCGCGCCCGTGGAAGATTTGGTTCACCAACAAAGAATAAATGACTATCAGAATCGAGTCGCTGATTGGGTTGGTCGTCAGGGGCTTTTCTTTCAGTTACGCCATGCCAGCTCTATCGGACGAGGGAGTTTGCTGCGCAAACTAGGTTCCTTTTTTCTCACCCTCACGATTATACTGATTTTAATCGGAGCGGTCAGCTATGTCATTCTTCTAAAATACTTCAAATCAGGATCTTACTCCAATTCTATGGCAAGCCAGTTGGAGCGTCATCTTTCTGCGGAAGAGCTAGAATTCAGCGGATTTGAGCGCAGTTCCGGGAGGGCGGCGTTTAAAGATATTGAAGTAGTGGGTGGGAATGAGAGTTTCTTTTTCGATGGAAAAATGTCCTTATTTACCGCTCCTGTTTCTTTCTTGTCTGGGCTGACCGTAGATTGGCTCCCTCCTTCCATTAAAATCCAGAAAGCAGATTTCGAAATCAAAGCAGGAGGAGGAGAGGAGGTCTCTCAGGCCTTTGATAAAGTCATTGCAAGCTTTGACCAAACAAATGGCTTGGAAAATATTGAAGTGGTCGAGGCGAGTTTTGATTGGGGATATTCCAAGCTCGCGTATGGTCGGGTGGAAGGTTCTCAATTGTCTGCCTTTTTGAATGAGGGCCGCTGGGATATTTCTCTAACAGGAGGAACGTTCCAACAAAATTGGCTCCAAAATTTCACGATCGAAAGTGCTGAGATCAGCCTCACTCGCACGGGTATCTTGATCGAGAGCTTAAAGCTAAAGCTCCAAGATGGGACCCTAGATTTGAATGGTACGATTGCAGGAACTCCCCAAGTTCCTGAATTCGAACTTTTTGGGAAATTCGAACAGTTGCCGGTGGAAAAACTCATGCAGTTACCGGAGGTAAGGATGCAGGATTATTTGTCAGGATTTGTGTCCGGAACTTTGAAAATCGAGGGGTCGACCGATCGTATCTTCACAACGACTGGAGAAGTGATTTTGCGAGAGGGAAATGTGATCACGGTCCGTGAAAAATGGGACATCTTCCGGACTCTCTCACTCCTTGATAAATATCGTGATTATCGTCGGGTCAATTTTACCTCCGGGAGTTTTAAATTTTCGACCGGTCATGGGGGGATGGAACTCTCTGAAATCGATCTTCATTCGACTGAAGACGACGAGAAATTCATGTCGATCAAGGGGAGCCTAAAAACGCATCTTCCTGATCAGCAAGAAGCGGCAGCTGCGTTGGGAATCACTCTCACGAACGGGTTTGGCGATGGATTCGAAGAAAATGCGACAGACCTGTCTTCAGGCTTCGCCTTGGAGAGCGAAAGGATCAGCCTCAAAAAAGCCACCGGGGGCGGGAAAAAGGTGAATGACTTCGGAGCATCGGTGATCGACAAAGGTGCAAAATCCAATGTGGGGGCTGCCAAAGAAGTCGTAACTTCTGAGGATCTTGATAGCAAAAGATTAAAAGCAGAAATGAATGTTCACCGGCTGAAGGGGGAATTTTCATTTGGAATCCAGCCAAATGCCTTTGAGAGTTATCCTGCGCTCGAATCAATTCATCGAGAGGTGGTGGATGGATTACGTATAGTCGATGTGAAGATCGATGGATCTTTTAAAGATGGATCGGTTCAGGCATCAGAACTGCTTCTTAAGCAAAGCAAGAAGGCGAGAACCAAGCTCCCTTCTCAATAGACCGAGTAACCGGCTCACCCCGTGGGGGCATGATGATTCCGCTCTTCTTTAGAAGTTGAGCGAGGTTGCAATCTGGCGAGTCGCTCGTGATTTATTGAGGGTATAAAGGTGAATTCCAGAAATATTTTGCTCAATCAGATCTTGGCACTGTTCGATGGAGTATTGGATCCCGGCTTCGCGTAGTTTCTTGGCATCATCTTGGACCGTCTGTAAAACGCGGAGTAACTTAGCTGGGAAACGACTCCCCGCTGCTAATTCAGCCATTCGTTTCATCCCGGAGATCGTGGTGAGCGGCATGACTCCAGCAACGATTGGGAGTTCAATGCCTGCAAGCTCACAGCGCTCGCGGTAGTCGTATAAGTCATGATTGTCGAAAAAGAGCTGCGTGCAGATGTAGTCCGCGCCAGCATCCACTTTTGCCTTAAAGTGATCCATTTCCACTAATCTATTGGGAGTGATGGGATGGCCTTCGGGAAAGCCTGCGACTCCAATGGTGAAGTCGTGAGGATGATCTTTGATGAAGGTCACGAGTTCTGCGGCGTATTGGAAGTCATCTTGACTGCGATCATAGTCTGGGCAATCTCGGGGAGGATCTCCTCGGAGTGCCAAGAGAGTTTTTACTCCATCTTCAGCGTATTCATTTAAAATCTCGGTCATTTCTTCCCTTGAATGCCCAATGCAGGTCAGATGAGGAATGGTAGGGATTTTTGTCTCTTCGATGATGCGCTGGACCACGCGGCGGGTGCGCTCTCTCGTAGTGCCACCGGCGCCATATGTCACACTGACAAATGCAGGATGGAGTGCGCTCAGCTCGTTTACAGTTGTAAAAAGATCTTCAGAAGCGCCATCACTCGCGGGAGGAAAAAATTCGAAAGAGAGAGTAGTTCGATCCTCATTGAGGAGTGAAAGTATTTCCATCGTGGAGATAGCTAAGATGGTCGAAATGAGGAGGTCCAATGAAAAGGACGATTTTTTCATTAAAGTTGGAGCTTTATTTGCAACTTTGTTATTTTTACTTGTTTAAACCCGTATCTCCTCTCCTCCCTATGATTTCTCGTTCTCTCTATTGTGCTGTTGCAGCCGTCTTTTTTTCGGTGGTAGGATATGGGGAGGAAACAAAAGATACTTCACCTTCCCAAAAGGGTGAAAAAGATAAAAAAAAGCTCACTCCAGAGGAAATCATAGCAGCCTGGGATGCCGATCAGGACGGGAAATTGACGGAAGAGGAGTTTGCTAAAAGTAAAAGAGCTCGTCATCTTTCCCCCGCAAGACAAAGCCGGATTTTTTCTCAGCTAGACCGAGATCAAAATGACGCCCTAACGCTGGATGAGCTGAATAGAGCGTATGGTAAAGTCTTTCAAAAAGGAGAAAGATGGGTCTCGCCCCAACTCATTGATGAACTTGATACGAATCAAGATGGAGTCATTACGCGTAAGGAATTTGACTCTGGAAAAAGGTTTTCTGGCATCTTGCTTCGACGGCGCGCGAAGATCTTTAATCGTCTTGATAAGAACGTTGACGGAGTTCTCACGACGGCTGACCGAGTGGAGAGAAATAAAGAAGCTGGGATTTATTTCAACCAACTCGATTCCAATCAAAATGGGTTCCTCTCCCTTGATGAATTCATGAAAAGTGAGCAGGCTCGCAAGCTCCTCCGAGATCGCTATCGATCCTTAGACGAAGATCAAGATGGTCGGCTTTCAGAGTACGAACTTTATCGTAAGGATGATGGGAAGTCTTCCCGCAAAAATTCTAAAAAGAAGAAGGCCGCAGAAAAAGAAGCGCCCAAGGAGTAGGGCGGAAGATGGAGCGTGCGCGTCACCTCCACCTCTCCTTTAAAGGGCACCTCCGAAATGAGGTTTCCGAGCTGCCCTTTAGAAATTTCCCCAAAAAAGGTTCTACTCCGTTTTGGGTTTCTCAACGTAAGTTGATTTGATCCGAAGATCGCGCAAGGCGATAGGAGTGGCCCCGGCCGGGCTAGATGTCATGAGTTCGGCACCCTTGTTGTTTTTCGGGAAAGCAATGACTTCACGTATCGACTCTTCGCGGCAGGCGAGCATCACGAGTCGGTCTAAACCAAGCGCGATTCCGCCGTGGGGAGGTGCTCCGAATTTAAAGGCATCTAAAATGTGAGCAAATTCCTCCGCGGCTTCTTCTTCAGAAATTCCCAGCGCTCGGAACATGGCACTTTGAAGCTCTGCTTCATGGATACGGATCGAGCCCCCGCCAAGTTCATGTCCGTTGAGGACAACGTCGTACGCTTGGGCGCGGAGGCCATCATATTCACCCTTCTTGAGCTTTTCTTCATCTTCTTTCAGAGGGCGGGTGAATGGATGGTGCACTGCAACATGGCGTCCTGATTCCTCATCATAGGCCAGAAGGGGAAACTCAGTGACCCAGAGAAAATCAAGCGCGTCATTGCCTTCCAGGAGATTTTTGAGAGCGCAAACTTCCATTCGGATTCGTCCCAGAACATCGCACGCTGGTTCCCACTGATCGGCGGCAAACAGAATGAGGTCTCCTGGTTCGATGTTGAGCTTGGTGCGGAGTGCTTCGATCTCGGCATCAGACATCCGTTTGACAAATGGAGAGCGCCAAGTCTTACGATCTTCCTCGCGGGCTTGGATGTATGCGAGGCCTTTCGCTCCTGCTTCCTGCGCGAGTTTGGTGAGTTTATCGATTTGCCCAGTTGAGATGTCTGCAAAACCTTTGGCGTTGATCGCCTTCACGACCCCACCATTAGCAATCACGCCCGAGAAGACTCGGAATTCGCAATCCTTGAGATCTTCACTGAGATCGATGAGTTCCATTCCGATCCGGCGTTCAGGTTTGTCAGAACCATAGCGATTCATCGCATCATGCCAGGTCAGGCGTTCGAAGGGGGTGGGAACTTCTACCTGGCGCACCTTTGAGAACATGGTGGCGAGCATGTTTTCCACGATGCCGATGACATCATCTTGATCGACAAAAGAGAGTTCCATGTCGATTTGAGTGAATTCCGGTTGGCGGTCGGCACGGAGATCCTCATCACGGAAGCATTTTGCGATCTGGAAGTAACGTTCCACTCCTGCAACCATGAGCATCTGCTTATACTGTTGAGGTGCTTGGGGGAGAGCGTAGAATTTTCCGGGATTGATGCGAGATGGGACCAGAAAATCGCGCGCGCCTTCGGGAGTCGCTTTGGAAAGAATAGGGGTTTCAATTTCTAAGAAACCGGCATCAGAAAGGTAGTCGCGCGTCGCCTTGGTGAGGATATGACGTTGTTTCAGATTTGAGGCAAGGCGGGAGCGGCGGAGATCAAGGTAACGATATTTTAAACGCAGATCTTCGTTGGACAGCTCCTTATCGAGTTGGAAAGGGAGAACCTCTGCCTTATTCACGATCTTGAGTTCCGAGGCCACGACTTCCACTTCTCCGGTCAAAAGATCCGAGTTCGTAGTGTCCACCTCATCAGTCTGTAAGCGCGCAGAGACTCTTCCGGTGATTTGCACCACATCTTCATCTCGGAGTGAGTGCGAGAGCTGAGCCGCTTCCGCAGAGTCATCTGGGCGAAAGACCACTTGGGTGAGGCCTTCACGATCTCGAAGATCGATGAAAATGACGCCGCCGTGATCGCGAGTGCTATTGACCCAGCCAATCAGGGTGACCGTGGTGTCGATGTGCTCGGAGCGGATTTCGTTACAATGGTGGGTTCTCATGTGATGGAAGCTAGGGGTAGTTAGATGATGATATCGACCAAGGTATCAAAAAGGTGTTTGTCTGCCTTGATGGTTTTCTCCGTGCGTTCACGAAGGTTTTTGACTGTGAGTTCGGGGTATTCAGAGCCGACAACGATGGTGACTTCTGCCCCGAGTTGCTCTGCTTGTTTAAACTGTTTGTTCACTTTTGCCGGAGCCAACGAAAAGATGGTGGCAAAGCCCAGATCGCGTAATTCACTGACTAGGCTGAGGGTCTCGGCTCGTTTTTCCTGATCTGCCAGAACGACGTAAATTTCGCAAGATGTCGAGTTTTCCAGATACTCCTGAAGCTGGGCATGAGCGTGCGGCGTTTCTTCAATGAGATGGCGAATCACCACATCGCCAATCGCAAAGCCCACTGCGGGAAGATCGACTTTTCCGTCTGAAAGTGCGGTGATCAGGGTGTCGTAGCGACCTCCTCCGGCAATCGCGCGCAATGATTTTTTTGCATCGAAGACCTCGAAAACGATTCCGGTATAATACGCGAGACCTCGTACAATCGAGAGATCCACCTCGATGAAGTCTTTCATCCCACGTGCTTCCAGATCGGCCAGAACTGTTTCTAAGTTGTCTCCGAGAGATTCAGGCTGTGAAATGGCCTGCTGGATTTCAGATGTCGTGAGCTGGAGCTGGGAGAGTTTCTCTTCGGTGATTTCCGGTTTTTCTCGTTCCAGTTTATCGACGATTTGCAGCAGCTCAGCCGTTTGTTGTTCGGTGAGGTTTCGGGATTTTCCAAAGTTCTGCCAGTAGGTGCGATCTGAGAGGCGAATGACAAAATCACCTTTCACAAAACCAAGCTCGGTCATGAGGTCGATGGAAAGAGCGATTAGCTCCGCGTCTGCGCTAGCTCCAGATTCGCCTATGAGATCGACATTAAATTGATAAAATTCGCGCGTGCGTCCCTTCTGCGGTTTTTCATAGCGGAAGCATTGACCGATCTCAAACCAGCGGAGTGGCTTGGGGTAGTCTCGTTGTACTGCCGTCACCAGACGCCCCAGAGAAGCGGTGACTTCTGGACGCAGGGTGACATCTCGGCCACCCTGGTCTTCGAAACGGAAAAGCTGTGAGCTCAACTCACCGCCAGATTTTTTGAGATACAACTCGGTGCTTTCCAATAGAGGCGTCTCGTATTCCACAAAACCATAGCGCCGGGCCACATTCCGGAACATTTCGAAGAGATAATTTCGTACGGCACAATCTTCGGGACGAAAATCCCGAAAACCAGTCAAAGTTTGAAATCCTTTAGCCATAATGAAAATCTGCAAAAATTGCGCAAGCGCGCGAGGATAGAAGGGGAATTCCGCTTGTCGAGACGGGATTCATAAGCTGCATTTTGCCAGAATTCCCAAAGCTCATTAAAATGCCCAAAAAGGTGATGAATATAACGTCTTCGAGGTGCTTTAGGAAGCTTGGGTCGATCCTGTCGAATTATTGAAAAGATTTGGCCAAATCTGCGAGATCATCGCCACTTGCTTGATCTGCTGCTAAAATCGCTTCTTTCTGGAGCTCGACAAGTTGTGAAATGCCCGCTTTTGACAGCTCCAGCATCGCGGCCATCTCATCGGCCGTGAAGACATTCTCTTCTCCGCTTCCTTGGAGCTCTACGAATTCGCCGGACTCCGTCATGACGACATTGAAATCCACTGCCGCATCACGATCTTCCGGATAATTGAGATCCAAGATGGGCTCTCCCTGGTAGATCCCCGCACTCACTGCGGCGATGAGTTTCTTCATGGGGAAGTCATTGAGTTTCCCTTCGCCCATGAGTTTATTGAGGGCAATCGCGACGGCGACACACCCTCCGGTGATCGAGGCAGTGCGCGTTCCGCCATCTGCCTGGAGGACATCACAATCGACCCAGATAGTCCGGGTGCCGAGGGCCTTGAGGTCAACGACCGCTCGCAGAGAGCGTCCAATCAGGCGTTGGATTTCTGAAGAACGACCATCGAGTTTTCCGCGAGAAATATCACGAGATTTCCGCTCATGAGTCGAGTAGGGGAGCATGGAGTATTCTGCGGTCAGCCATCCTCCTTCGACTTTCTGGTATTTCATCCAACCTGGAACTTTGTCCTCGATTGTGGCTGCACAGATGACACGGGTTTTTCCAAAAGAAACTAAAACCGAGCCCGTTGCGTGAGGGGCAATATTTGGAGTAAAAGTGATTTCTCGAAGAGCTGCAGGAGTGCGTAAGTCGGGACGTTCCATGCCGCGTCGATAGCTCCCTGTGGCAAAAAGAAAACTCAAAATCTGAAATATTCCTTCGATCAGGCTCAATCAATCCCAGGGGGAGGAATGCTCTCTTTGTGAATGCGATTTCAAATTCATCCTGAATTTCAACATTGTTTGGAGGGCGAAATTATTAGAATAAGATACGAGTGCGCTTAAATTTTCCGATCCAAATAATTCATTCAATATGATGCGAGATACAATGTGGTTGGCGATGGCTTTGTTTTTTATCTTGCCGTGTGTCATGTCGGCTGAGGAGCCATTGCGCTCCATTGCGGAGGTGCGAGAACTGTCTCCCGAGCGAGCAGCACAAAATCTCAAGGTTGATATCGAAGTTCAAATTTTGAAAATCACGTCACCTGGATATGGCGGTTTTGTGACAGATGGGAAAATGGGAATCTACATGTCATTCAGACATGGATTTACCTCATCTGCGCTCTACTCCGTGGGAGATCGGATTCGTTTGCTTGGGTATACGGTGCCTGGTCGTTTTATCCCACATATTGAATCTCGGAAGATTACAATTTTAGAGAATGCTCCTTTGCCCGATGCTCTTCAGATCGAGGAAAAGATATTCTTTGACCCCGAGTTGGACTGCCAATGGGTGACCTTCACCGGCATCGTTTTAGGAAGTATGGACGCTTGGCATCCTACGCAGATGGGGATTCAGCTAAAATACCATGAACATACCGTGAATCTGTTGGCGAATCGTCAGGATTTTTCTGAAAAGTTCATCGATAGTCTCGTTCACCGGAAGGTGAGAGTGCGGGCGATTGCGGCAACGAAGGTGAATCAGAAAAGGCAGATGATGGCGCGCTTTTTTCACGTCGCAAAGGAGTCTGATCTGATCTTGCTCTCGAAGGAGGAGCCAAATTTTGTCTCGATTGATGAACTCCTCAGCCGGAAATCCGCGCATCAATCACAGCAGGTGAAGGTGAAAGGACAGGTGACTCATGTGAGTGAGCGGGGAATTTATCTTCGAGGGGAAAAAGGATGTCTCTATTCGAAAACACGGCCAATTCAGGAAATTGAGTGTGGAGATTTGGTGGAGATGGTGGGTCTGGTAGAGGCTGGACCAGTGACCCCCATTCTCTTTGCCAGTGATATTCGAAAGAAAACCGTTGATGATGTTGTCCCGCCGGTGCCGGTGGAAATTGAATTAAACGAAAAATATTCTCCTTCGCTCAACTATGAGCTGGTGACTCTGAAGTGTTGGTTACGCAAGTTACGTACGACTGAGGATGGGCTTGTGTTTCAGTGTGAAAATTCGGGATATGATTTTGAAGTACGAATCAAAGGAGAGAAAGAGGCGATTGATCGTTTTGAAATCGGATCCGAGTTGTTATTGACTGGGATCGGGGAGCTTTCATCGACGAATTTTTTTCTTCCCTTCGGAAGTCAGGTAGATCGTTTTCAGCTTCAATTAAGAAACCTTCAGGATATTAAGGTGTTGAGCGCTCCTCCTTGGTGGTCGATTAAAAAATTAGCAGTGATCCTAACGCTCATGGGCTTGATTGGGGGTGCTGCTTTTATCTGGGCCATGACCTTGCGTTCTCGGATTGCGTATCAAACGGTTGTGATTAGTGAGCAGGTGCAGCGTGAGACGGTCATGGAAGAGCGACAGCGGCTTGCCAGAGATCTGCACGATACCTTACAGCAAAATATGACTGGCATTTCCATGCAGCTCGCACATGCGCAGCGGCATGTGGACGTGGATGATCATGACTTGACGAAAAGCGCCATTAACCGAGCTCAAGAAATGTTAGATCAATGCCGGGATGAAACGCGAGAGTCGATTTCTCGCCTCCGGAATTCGACGACGACGCGTGGTTCCCTGGCCGTGCTCGTAGAAGATACCATGATTCATGATGCGAAGATTGCTGGAGTGACCTTGAAGATAAGGACTTCCGGAGAGCCTTATCCGTTGGATCCTTTTTATGTGAATCATGCTTTGAAAATTGTGCGCGAGGCATTTTCAAATGCTTTACATCATTCGGAATGTGAGCGGCTCGATGTCTCCTTTCAATATGGTGAGGACGATCTTGAGATCAGCGTGATTGATGATGGGAAAGGGTTTGATCCTAAGCTGGGTTCTCCCCAGGGGCATTACGGCCTAGTGGGAATGAATGAACGTGCGGAGCGCATCGATTCCGAACTCTCGATCGAATCAGAACCGAAAAAGGGAACGACGATTGTTTTGAAGATTCCGGTTTCACTTTCTCGCTCAAAGGATTTATAATCATAGAATGAAGAAGATTCGAGTTCTTATCGCTGACGATCACGAGATGGTATTGCGGGGATTAGCCGATGGGATTCAAACCCATCCGGACTTTGAACTCGCTGGCGAGGTTTCGACAGGTCCAGATGCGATTGAAGCTTATAAAGAGAAGATGCCGGATGTCGTCCTGCTTGATTTTAGAATGCCGGGTGCCAACGGAGATCATGTGACTGAGGAAATCATCGCTTTCGATGCGGAGGCGAAGGTCATTATGCTGACGAGTTATGAGTGGGAAGAGGATATCTGGCGTGCGGTCATTGCAGGGGCGCTGGGTTACTTACCGAAATCTTGTCATATGGATGAGATTTACAAAGGGATCAGGGAAGTCGCGAAAGGGAATCGTTATTTTCCACCCAATATTCTTCAGAAAATCGAAGCACGAGAAAAACGGGAGACCCTGACGGCACGAGAGGAGCAGGTTCTCATGCTGCTGGCTGGGGGCTTTAGTAATAAGGAAATTATGGGGCATTTGAACTTGTCCACGGGGACGGTGCGGACTCATGTTTCGAGCATTTTAGTGAAATTAAATGCGAATGATCGTACTCACGCGGTGGTAAAAGCAGTGCGTCGCGGGATGGTTCACCTGGATGTTTAAACCTTGCTTGAAGATACGGGAAATTGACCTATCTTGAATCGGTGATTCGCCGTAGATTTAATCGCGCCCTTCTGGGGACGTTGGCATGTGCTTTCCTGACTCAATGTTCTTCGATTCAAAGGGAGCCAGGGAGAGCCGGAAAGCTGAAGTCGATCGGTTATATTCCACTCAAGCTTCAGAAAGTTTCAGGAGATTCTCGTTATTCTGGAACCTTTGGGGTCAATGGGCTGGACATGCGGTTCTTGATTGATTCGGGGGCAAATAGCACTGATGTGTCAGAGGACTACGCGGATCGTGCCAATTTAAAACGAGATCATTCCGTGTCCGTTGTGAGTCGAGGGGCTCTTGGTCGAGCCGTGAAAAGTGGCCTTGGTCGGGGAACGCTCCAGATGGGGCCGATCTATGCGAGAAATTTTCCATTTACCATCGGGCCTCGCCCACAAAGGAGGACGGCCACTAGTCGCTATGCGGGGCAGATCGGACTCGATGCGATGTCCGCAGCCGGTTCTTTGATCGATATCCCTCGTGGGACGATGTGGGTGCCGAGTCATCAAGCTCTTCAGAAAACGGGGGGGCGGCCCAGCCGTCTAGGAAGGCAGGCTGGACTGGGGTTGCATGCGCTGAGGCTCTATCCGGCTGGAAAATTTCCTCATCTCATCCTTCAGGGACGAGTCGATGGAGACCGCATGACCTGGGTAGTGGATACGGGAGCAGAAGTTTCGGTCATGGCTGAGTCGAGTTTTCGAAAGCTCAATTTACCGAGTGAGGTCACCAACTCCCGGATGATTGATGCGGCTGGAGACAAGGTGAGAGTGCGTGCTGCGACTCTTTACAATGTGCAGTTCCCGGGCGTGTTGGTAAATCGTTTTGATCTCATTGTGGCTCCCTTAGCAGATGTCCAGAAGGTCTTTAAAGATTCTCAAGGCCGATCAGTCGATGGCATTTTGGGAATGGATTTTCTCACGCATTCGAAGGCGCTCCTAGATCCTGGATCCCGTATTCTCTATATGGGGAAACCATAAAAATAGGCTGCGGTCCCGTTTTCCAAATAGAAATCGATCAGAGCGCTTTTTGACTAACGAGGCGCATTCGGACATTTCCGACCCACACCTTGGCCCGAACCTCAAGAGGGATTCTCCACTGATCGTCAGAGATCCAGACGGTGGATGACTTGAGTTTTTTATAAGATTTGAGTTCGAGGTTTTCCTCAATGTGCTGCATGGAAATCGAAAGCTTGATTGCTTGCCGACCGAGGTGGTTTTCTCGTCCCAATACTTTCACGGTGGCCAGATAGGGTTTACCGACGGGGTGAAAAGGCATTTTGTAAGTCTGTCCGGCATCGAGCGGCATACTCCGAATCTGAAGAAGGCCACTAAAAAGATCCAAAGAGGATGGGTATTGAAATGCTCGTTGCTGGATTTTGTCCTTCTTGCCATTCTTGTAGACGGACTTTTTCGTTCCAGTGACGCCGGATTTTTTGAAGCGGAACTGATAGTTACTATTCTTCCGCTTACCGTTTTCATTCCCGATAAACATCACGGGGCGGAATGTTTTTGGGCTGAGGAAGCCAACATAGTTGAACTGAAAGGGATAGAGCACGCTTGCCCAGCCGGTGGAGCCTCCCCAACCTTGGGCTAAGAAATGCTTGGGATATTTGGGATCTTTTTTCCCAAAGGTCATGTCCACGGTCCCAGCCTTGAGTCTGCCATCCCATGATAGGTTATAGGAAAGGTGCACGGGCGGGATTTTTAAGAGCGCGCCAGATTTTGGCACGTTGACTTGCTTAGTCCATTCAGGAGCAGCCGCTAGAGGCAGTGCGAGAGAGAGCAGGAGTGGAATCAATTTCATTAGGTAAGTATACCTTATGGACAACTTAAAGGCCCGAAAAATTCAATTTCCCGGAAAAAGGCGTGACCGGGAGAGGGGATCTCGCCACTGTCAGTCCAAGTCGATGGGCAAGCCAGTAACCTACCAGGAAGCAGGAGTTGATACACGAGCGGCCGCCGCTCTTGTCACTGAAATTAAGGGAGATGTTGCGCGCACTCAGAAACAGCGCCAGCTCTTCAATTCCTTTGGGTTGTTCGCAGCAGCCTTCGATCTCAGTGAGTACGATTCTCCGGTGATCGTCACGGGGTGCGATGGTGTGGGAACAAAGGTTGAGCTTCTGCTGGAATACGGGATGGAGAAAGAAGCGGGGAAGGATCTCATCGCCATGAGCGTGAATGATATTCTAACGACTGGAGGCGATCCGCTGATGTTTCTCGATTACATCGGAATTGCGAAGTTAAACCCGGATCGAATCAAAAAATTAATTTCTGGGATGGCAGACTATTTGGAGGACTGTGGCTGCATCCTCGCAGGTGGAGAGACGGCTGAGATGCCCGGTATTGTGCCTCCTGATGTCGTCGAGCTTTCTGGCTTCTGTATCGGAGCGGTGGAGAAAGACGAAATCATCAAGCCTGAGACAGCCGAGGAAGGTGATGTCTTTGTCGGATATGGATCAAATGGTTTTCATGCCAATGGATGGAGTCTGATTCGTCGAATCCTGGAGACCGCACGAGGGGAGTTTTCAGAGGAGGAGATGCGGGTCATGTTAGCTCCCACGCGCCAATATCATGATGTGACCGAATCATTGAAAAAGGCTTCGGTCCGGCCGAAAGCCTATGCTCACATCACTGGCGGGGGGCTTCCTGAAAATCTCGAACGTCTTTTCCGTGGCTTAGGGGGGGATTTGGAAATCCCATTCTGGGACAATGACGTGGCTCAAAAAATTCTCAAACATGCTGATTCGGAGGATCGTTTCCATACCTTTAATATGGGAATCGGTTGGGTGGCGATCGTGGATCCTGCGGATGTCGAGGCAGCTTGTGCCGCGGGGCCAGGGGGAACGGTGATTGGAACGGTCCGTAAAGGTGACGGCATCCAGGTTAAGGTGAGATCATAACTTCTTTTGCTGGCCAATGAGTGATTTTCTAAAACACGAATGCGGGATTGCCGTGGTGCGCCTTAAGAAGCCCCTTGCATACTATCAGGATAAATACGGTTCCGCATTGTGGGGATTCAATAAGCTCTTTCTCCTGATGGAGAAACAGCACAATCGGGGGCAAGATGGCGTGGGGATTGGCTGTGCCAAGATCGGAATGCCAGCCGGTTCTCCGTATATTTTCCGGCGTCGTGACGCGAAGAAGGATTCGCTGGCAAAGCTCTTCCGTTCCGAGATGAAGGACCTGGAAAAGGCCGTGCGTAAGGGGCATATCAACGATGGAGATCCTGAAGAACTGCGGAACAAATTCGATTTTGCCGGGGATATCTATGTCGGGCATCTGCGTTATGGCACCTCTGGTGAATTTGATGATGGTTCTTGCCATCCTTATTTACGCCGAAGTAACTGGCCTACCCGCACTCTGATGGTGATGGGGAATTTCAACATGACCAATGCAGGATTGTTGAATCAAAAGATGATGGACCGAGGACAACATCCGGTCTTCGGGACTGATACTCAAACTGTCCTCGAAGAGATAGGCTTCCACCTCGATGAAGCACATACGGCGATTTATCACGAACTCAAGGACGAGGGAATTCCCGGAGATAAGACCGCAGAATTGATCTCTGAGCGCCTCGAAGTGGATCGAATCGTCAAGGAGTCAGCGCAGGATTGGGATGGGGGATTTACCATTACCGGGGTTGTGGGTAACGGGGACCTTTTTGTCATGCGTGATCCACATGGGATACGCCCCTGCCATTACATCGAGACAGATGAGTTCATCGCGTTTGCATCCGAGAGAGTGCCGCTCATGACTGTCTTTGAAGCGGAGAAGGAAGAGGTCAAAGCGCTTGAGCCAGGCACGGTGATTACCGTGAAAAACACCGGAGAGGTGAAACAAGTGAGCTATGCCGAGAAGGTCAAGCCATCACCTTGCTCGTTTGAGCGCATTTATTTTTCACGAGGAAATGATCCAGACATTTACGCGGAGCGGAAGGCAATGGGAGCCGCTTTGGTGAAGCAGGTTGTCGATTCCATTGATCATGATTTCGATCGTTCCGTGTTTTCGTTTGTCCCGAATACGGCGGAAACCGCCTATTACGGCTTAATGGATGGACTCCGCGCATATCGTAGGCAAGAGGTGAAAGAGGGCATTCTCAAAGCGATCTCGGAAGGGAATCTGACTGAGGAGAAACTCGACGAACTCATTCTCAATAATTGGCCCAAAGGAGAAAAAATTGCTCACAAAGACATCAAGCTGCGGACCTTTATTTCTCAGGAAAATAGCCGTAATACCCTCGTCTCACACGTCTACGATATCTCCTACGGAGTGGTGCGTGAAAATGATTCACTCGTGGTGTTGGATGATTCCATCGTCCGAGGGACCACTCTCAAGAAATCGATTCTTAAGATCCTTGCTCGGACCAAGCCCAAGAAAATCGTGATCTGTTCCACCGCGCCGCAGATTCGCTATCCTGATTGCTACGGGATTGACATGTCTGAAATGGGGAAATTCATCGCATTTCAAGCTGCGGTGAATCTTTTGGAAAAGAACGATCAGGCCGGATTACTGGAAGATGTCTACCAAGCGTGTATCGACGAACTCGCAAAGCCGCGTGAGAAACGGGTCAATGCGGTGAAGCGAATCTATGAATCATTTACGGATGAAGAAATTTCAGAGGAAATTTCCCGCATCGTTTATCCCAAAGACATTAGCTGGCATGGCGAAGTCGAGGTGATTTATCAAACCGTTGAGAACCTCCATCGATCCATTCATGAGGAGTCGGGAGATTGGTATTTCACCGGAAACTATCCCACTCCGGGTGGGTATGCCGTGGTCAATCAGGCATATGTTGATTGGCGCGAAGGCAATACTGGACGGAGCTATGACTTGCCATTGTCTTGACCGAGCTGGGCTTAAATCTCGGCCAGAAGTAGGCTCGGAGTCTATATTTTGCATAAAAGCTTAAAAAAAATCTCTCTGGACTCGACAAACAGGGTGATTGAAGCATACCAAGCGCCCTCTTTTTGAGCGACGAATCATGAAAGATCTCACCAAATACCGGAATATCGGCATCTTCGCCCACGTGGATGCAGGCAAAACTACAACGACTGAGCGTATTCTCAAGTTGACTGGAAAAATCCACAAGACTGGTGAGGTGCACGATGGTGCTGCAACGACAGACTTTATGGAGCAGGAGCAGGAGCGGGGAATTACCATTCAATCGGCTGCGACGACCTGTTTCTGGAACGACCATCGCCTAAACATCATTGATACTCCGGGTCACGTTGATTTTACGATCGAAGTGTATCGTTCTCTGAAGGTCCTTGATGGTGGGGTCGGAGTATTCTGCGGATCTGGTGGAGTGGAGCCTCAGTCCGAGACGAACTGGCGTTATGCCAACGAATCTGGAGTGGCACGGATCATCTACGTGAACAAGCTGGACCGTATGGGGGCTGATTTTTATCGCGTGGTCGATCAGGTGAAGAATGTGCTCGGAGCGAATCCTCTTGTGATGGCTCTTCCCATCGGGATTGAGGACGACTTCAAAGGCATCGTTGATGTCCTGGAGGAAAAAGCATACGTCTGGGATGACTCAGGTCAGCCCGAGAATTTTGAAGTGGTCGATATTCCCGCTGATTTGGTCGATAAAGCGGCTGAATACCGTGAAACACTCATCGAAACTGCGGTTGAGCAGGATGATGAAGTGATGGAAGCATATCTTGAGGGGAATGTTCCTGACCTCGCAACCATTAAAAGATGCATCCGTAAAGGAACGATCGATCTCGCATTTTTCCCAACCTTCTGTGGATCTGCATTTAAGAATAAGGGAGTGCAGAACGTCCTGAATGCCGTTGTCGATTACCTTCCAAATCCGACTGAGGTGAAGCCTCAGCCAGAAGTGGACGAAGAAGGAAAAGAGACCGGAGAATTTGCCCACGTGAAGACCGACGCTCCTTTCCGCGCACTCGCATTTAAGATCATGGATGATCAATTTGGCGCTTTGACCTTTACTCGGATCTACTCTGGGGTTCTTAACAAAGGAGATACCATTCTTAATAGCTTCACTGGTAAGACCGAGCGTGTCGGACGCCTCGTTGAGATGCACGCAGATTCACGTGAAGAACTCGATTCCGCACAGGCTGGTGACATCATTGCCCTCGTGGGTCTGAAAAACGTTCAGACAGGTCACACTCTCTGTGACCAGAAGAATCCAGCGACCCTCGAGCCGATGGTTTTCCCTGATCCCGTGATCTCGGTGGCAGTCGCGGCCAAAGATAAGGCCAATGCTGAAAAGCTGAGCCTCGCACTGGGTAAGATGATTCAGGAAGATCCGTCATTCCGGGTAGAAACGGACCAAGATTCTGGTGAAACCATTCTTCGTGGAATGGGTGAGCTGCACCTTGATATTAAAGTCGATATCCTCAAGCGGACCCATAATGTGGAAGTAGAAGTTGGTAAACCACAGGTTGCCTATCGTGAGTCCATTACCAAAACGATCGAAGACAGCTACACGCACAAGAAGCAGTCTGGTGGTTCTGGTCAGTTTGCTAAGATCGATTATACCATCGAGCCTCTTGAGCCTGGTTCCACGGAAAAAGGTTTTGAATTCGAATCAACTGTGGTTGGTGGTAACGTTCCCAAGGAATACTTCCCCGCAGTGGAAAAAGGATTCCGCCTTTCCAAAGAAAAGGGAGTGCTGGCAGGTTTCCCATGCTTGGATTTCAAGGTCACTCTCACCGATGGTGGATCACACGCGGTGGATTCCTCTGCCGTGGCCTTTGAGATTGCAGCTAAGGCTGCTTACCGGCAGTCCATGCCAAAAGCAGGAGCTCAAATCCTAGAGCCGATCATGAAGCTGGATGTCTTCACTCCCGAAGATCATGTCGGAGACTGTATCGGTGACTTGAATCGCCGTCGCGGAATGATTCAGTCTCAGGACAGCACCCCAACGGGGATTCGGATTAAAGCGCAAGCTCCACTGGGCGAAATGTTCGGATACATTGGAGATCTCCGCACCATGACATCTGGTCGCGGCCAGTTCTCGATGGAATTCGATCACTATGCTCCATGTCCTAAGAATGTCTCTGAACAAGTGATTAAGGAAGTGCAGGAGCGCGAAGCGGGTAAGTAAACTCCGCTGTTACCTCTGATTTCAAAAAGGCGCTTCCGAGTGAATCGGAAGCGCCTTTTTTCTGATCATCGATCACTGGCTGTGATCGAAAAACTGCTACGGGAACCGCTTACTTCTCGAGATTTAACTGATCGAGCTTGGGCGTGATAACGGCACGACAGTAAGGATTCTTTTTCTTCATGCGGAAGTAATAATCCTGATGATCTTCCGGTGCTTTGTAGAATTCTTCTGCTTTTTCGATGACGGTTGCAATCGGCTTATCAAAGGCTTGTTGCGCAATTTTCTTCGATTCTTCTGCGAGCGCCTTTTGCTCGGGAGAATGGTAGAAGATTGTCGTGCGGTACTGAGGGCCTCGATCCGCGCCTTGTCCTCCTCCATCAGTGGGATCGTGCGCTTTCCAAAACCATTTCAGGATGGTCTTGGTTGAGATTTTCTCCGGATCATACACGAGCTGAATGACTTCCACGTGTCCGGTGGTTTTTGTGCTGACCTGCTCGTATGTCGGGTTCGCAATGAATCCGCCCATGAAGCCAGAAGTTGTGGTGAGAACGCCATCGAGCTGTTGGAATACAGCTTCGACGCACCAGTAACAGCCGGCCCCGAGAGTGATCGTTTCAGTTTTTACCTCAGGCATCGGTTTTTGGTC
>CALGLJ010000069.1 GCA_937930235.1 uncultured Verrucomicrobiales bacterium
CATTTCCTCACTCGCACATTGTGCCGAACGCGGTAAGATCACCCTCGTGGACGAACTCACGGCCTTAAAAGAGCAAGGACTCCTTCGAAACCTGCGGGTCACGTGTGCTCCAGCCCCCCCTTGGTTAGATATCGAGGGAAAGAAGGTCATCAATTTCTCATCCAATGATTATCTCGGATTTTCTCAGCATCCGTCACTCGTGGAAGCTGCCGCAGATGCTTTGAAAACATATGGCGCAGGCTCCACCGCATCACGTTTAGTCTGCGGGTCGCTCGAGGTGTATCATGCGCTGGAAGCGGAAATTGCTCGGATCAAAAAAACCGAAGCCGCACTCACCTTTGCCAATGGGTATGCCACGGCCATGGGAATCATCCCGGCTATCGTCCGTCAGGGAGATACTGTCATCATAGACAAGCTTGCTCATGCTTGCCTCATCGATGCCGCGCGACTTTCTGGCGCGACTCTCCGAGTCTACCCTCATAATGATCTGAGAAAATTAGCCCGCCTGTTAGAGAAGGCCCAAGGCCGCACTCTGATCGTCACCGAATCTGTTTTTTCCATGGATGGCGATCTCGCTCCTCTTCGTGAGATTTGCGAACTCAAGAAAAGCGCCGGGGCCCTGCTCCTGGTTGACGAAGCCCATGCCATGGGTGTTCTGGGAGAAAATGGTTTCGGATTGGCCCATGAACTCGGATTACAAAAGGACATAGATTTCCAGATGGGAACCTTTGGCAAAGCGCTAGGATCGGCCGGAGGATATCTCGCAGCCACACAGGACTGGATTGATCTTTTCATCAACAAGGCACGCTCATTCATTTACTCCACCGCGCCTCCCCCATCCCAAGCGGCGGCTTCTCTGGCAGCACTGCGGCTTCTCCAGTCTGAGGAAGGACAAAGTCGCCGCAACACTCTGATCGAACACATGAAAGAGTTTGACCGCCAGACTCCCATCATTCCCATCATTCTGGGGGAAAATGAAACCGCGCTCTCGCTTTCTCAAACGCTGTTAGAGTCCGGCTTTCTCGTGCCAGCGATCCGCTTCCCTACTGTTCCGCGAGGAACTGCACGCCTTCGACTCACTCTCAGTGCGATGCATTCTCACGAAAATATTCAACGCGTGAAAACACTCATCCATTTGCACTCGTAAATGGCCTTCAAAAAACAAAAGCTGTACCCTTGCGAGGCCTCAGTCCGCTCATAGATTAGCCCAAACATGAAATGTCTCCTCTTCCTCCTTCTCCTTGCAGTTCCTGCCTTGGCAGAATTCACCGTTGTCATTGATCCCGGTCATGGAGGGCAATCTGAGCGCCACCATTCTGATGGTTCACAGAAGGGAGATGGCTCTTCTTGGAATAATGCCACCGCCGCCATCTATGGCTACCTTGAGAAAGATCTCTGCCTGAATTATGGCAAGGAACTGGCATGGGCTCTCCATACCAGCGAACGAGCTAAGAAGCTCAAGATCCGCCCTATTCTTACCCGAAGAGAAGACAAACATCTGAGCGCCATGACTCGTGCGGCATTTGCCGTGGAATATGGGGCTGACGTCTTTATCAGCATCCACTTTAATGCGTCTCATAGTCATAAGGCTCAGGGCACCCGGGCATATTACTGCTCCGCAGATCATCCTGAGTGGGAATACGTCCACTTTAAAAATCCTTACGCTGATCGTGATCGCGCCTTCGCCACCCTCATCGCAAACACCATCTCCACTACTCTTCAGCCCTATGGGGCCAAGCCAGGTTCGGCACAAGCCATCGGAGATAGTAAAACAGATGGCGGACACCTCAAAGACGGCTATCGCATCCTCGGATACGCCCGCCAAGATAGCCACCTCTATAAAGCCGTCATGATCCTCGTTGAAATCGAATTCATTGATAATCCAGAAGTCGCAGCCTGGCTCTTGAGTCCCGAAAATCGTAACCCTGCGCGTAAAGCCGTCGCCGCGGCGATTACCAAGGCCATCTGTGATCACCTCGAAACAGATCAACCTCCCAAGAACCCTCGTAAATCACGTTAACTTGACATGTCTGAAACGCTGACCCAAATCGCCCGCTCCCTGAACCTCGCCAACTGTCAGCGACACATTTTTCTTTGCGCGGTCCCCACGGAGGCGAAGTGCTGCCAACCGAAAGACGGCGCTGCTTCTTGGAAATTTCTCAAAAGCCGTCTCAATGAACTGAAACTTTGCGGTCCCCAATCCCTCGTTCATCGCTCCAAAGCGGACTGCCTCCGTATCTGTCAACAGGGCCCTATCGCCGTCGTCTATCCAGATGCCATTTGGTATCACTCTTGCACTCCTCAGAATCTTGAGCGGATCATTCAAGAACACCTCATCGGGGGCTCCCCTGTAACGGATCTACAAATTCCGCTCACATAAATGATTCAAATCGTCTCTAAAATGTGATCCCCACACTTTGCTGCCATTTGACAAGCGGCGTCCGTTTCAACATAATCATAAATTATGATTCGTCGTAAAACATTCACCCTGCTCCTCCCATTGGCCTTGCTAGGCTGCGCCGCTCCTGCGGTGTATAATGCTCAAAATGGGCAAGTGGCTCTCCGCCCCGCTTCAGCCGCCTTAGTCCGCCAAGGGGACCAAGCTTTTGCTGAATACCGAGCCAAGTATCCCATCTCGAAAAATCAATCCGCTCGAGCTCGCGTTTATCGTGTGGCCAGTAAACTCCGCCCAGTCGTCAATCTCCCTGGCACGAACTGGGAATTTGAAATTTTTGAGGACCGCTCTGCGAATGCCTTTGCTCTGCCTGGGGGCAAAGTCGGGATCAACACGGGCCTCTTAGAAATTGCCCGCACAGACGGTCAACTCGCCGCCGCCCTCGCGCATGAGATGGCTCACGTCACTTCGAATCACGCCCAAACTCGCCTCCAGAATAATCAAATGATCGCCGTCGGAGGTGCTCTTTTAGGAGCCGCTCTTGGCGGTCAAAATTCCGAGCAAGTGAGCCGCTACGCCACCGGCGCTGGTAACCTGGTGTTCGGAAGATCTTTTTCACGGGCGCAAGAGCTGCAGGCAGATCGCATCGGGACAATTTTCATGGCACGTGCTGGATATCAGCCTTCGGAAGCGGTCGATCTTTGGCAAAACATGGCCGCCCGTGGAGGCCAGGGAACGCCAGAATTCCTCTCCACCCATCCGATCAGTACGACTCGCATTAAAGCTCTCAAAGATTTTCTCCCCCAAGCAAAAGCGCAACTGCGCTAAAACTCCCGTCAAATTTTCTTAGAAAACATTAGTTTAGGGTATAGGATCTTTTCAGTGCCTACATATAGCTTCCAATCACTGACCCTCCGTCAAGAAATCGGGGCGAACTCATACGTTCTTTCTCTCGGGGATGAGACCATCATCCTGGATGCCGGGATGCACCCCAAGGAAGATGGCCCAGATGCCATTCCGCGTTACCAAGAGCTCGCCTTTGACTCGGCTAACGCCATCGTCATCTCACACTCCCATCTCGACCACATTGGCACCCTCCCGCTGGCCCAGCGAGATCACCCATCCGCACCCGTTTATCTCACGCCCGGAACCGCCGCTCTCGGAGAAGCCCTGTTGCATAATTCCGTCAACGTCATGTCCAGCCAACGTACCGAGCTCGGCATTAATGATTATCCTCTCTTTCACCATCGTGAACTCGATTACCTAAAAGATCATTGGATGACGCGGGAATACGAACGCCCCTTCCCTCTAATTCCCTCCGGCGAGTGCGACACCGAAATTACTTTTCATGATGCCGGACACATCCTCGGCTCTGCTGGCGTGACCTTCACTCATGCCGATAAAACCATCTTCTACACAGGCGATATTCACTTCCAAGATCATTCCCTGATTCGGGGAGCTCATTTCCCGGAAATGTCAGAACCAGATCTCCTCATCCTAGAAACAACCCGAGGAGCCTATGAGACCCCAAAAAATTATACCCGAAAAAGAGAGGAAGCTCGCTTCGGGCAGAGTATCAGAGAGACCCTCGAAGCCGGAGGCTCAGCCCTCATTCCCGTCTTTGCTATCGGGAAGACTCAAGAAATTCTCACCATGTTAGACGGCTTCAAGGATGACGGTGTCATCCCTGAAAAAACTCCCATCATCATCGGCGGACTTAGTACGAAAATGACAATACTTTATGATCAATTTTCTAAGAGCACTCGCCGCACTCGCCCAGGATTTGAAATCCTCCAAGACATGGATCTTGTCACCGGAAACAAGCGACGTTCACGTCAACCGATCGAATACAAACCGGGAGCGATTTATTGCCTCTCTAGCGGCATGATGTCAGAGAAAACGGTCTCCAATGTGTTCGCCCGAGGTTTTCTGCCTAATCCCCAAAACTCTCTCCTCTTCGTAGGTTATGCTGATCCCAGCACCCCTGCAGGCATCATTAAGTCCGCGAATACGGAGGACTCCATCCGCCTCGATAGTCATCACAAAGTCCCACTCAACTGCCGTGTTGAAGAATTCGATTTCTCAGGCCACGCCACTCGCGAAGAAATCTTAGAGTTCGCGATCAAGGTCAAGCCCAAGACTCTTTTTCTCGTTCATGGAGACCCTCCGGCCACCGCATGGTTTCGCGAACAGCTCACAATCGCGCTTCCTGAAACAGACATCCAAATCCCTGAACCACAGAAGAAATACTCCTTCTAATAAAGTACGAAACGCACGAGTATTATGAATAATTTCATTCGATCCATCCTCTCTTCCCTGCTCTTTTCCTATCTCATCATGTCCACTAATGGAGAGGAAGCAGGCCCCCAATGCTGGGACATTCTGGGTAAAAATAAAATTTCTCTAAAATTGGATGATCCCAAAAACATTCCCTACTCTGACAATATTGAAATGGCCGGCAAACGAGTCGCGGGAATCGTTTCATACCAAGTGGACGAGAATAAAACACTCACGGTAAGCCGTGAAATTTTTTTCCCTCAGCTTCACGAATTCAAAAGCTCCGAAGACTCTTGGTTTCATGATTATCGGGCCTATCTGCAAGATACCTATGAAGATGAACTCTTGCCCAAGCTCTACCTCGGAAAAGAACAATTCGTCCCCGGACCAGTCACCGCCATCACCATTAATGGCATCCTAGAGATTCGCCATCGCCAGTCAAAAAATGGCCTCAGCCTGATTCGTCACTTCTATCCCTCACATGACGAGCGTTCATTTATCGAACAATGGACGATTCAAAACTCCACCAGCAAGGCCATGTCCATTCGCTCTGGGAATACCTCTCTCACCTTTGAAGATTATGGCGCTAAAGGAAAACTCAGCCGGCGGGTCTTCAGTAATGCCCCTTCTCTCATCAATTTAAAACCAGATGAAACACTTTCTTTCTCAATTAAAATCCAAGCCAAGACCGAGAATGAACAATGGCCCGAAGAAGACGCGTCCGTTGCACTGAAAAACAGAATCGCTTTTCTCGATCAAATGGCCGGCTCTCTCCAACTCGAGACTCCTGATCCAACGCTCAACACCTTGTTTGAATTTTCAAAAATCCGAGCTTCGGAAAGTATTTTTGAATCCGAGCTCGGCCTCATTCACTCCCCAGGTGGGGGGCGTTATTACGTCGGCATTTGGGCGAATGACCAAGCAGAATATGTGAATCCATTTTTTGCGTTTCTGGGTTATGACATCGGAAACATCTCCGCCATGAATACCTTCCGTGCCTTCGCGAAAGAGACGAATCCAGAATATAAAAAGATTCGCTACTCATTTGAAATCGAAGGACTAGTGAAGCCTTTTTTAAAAGATCGGGGAGATGCCGCCATGATCGCCTATGGAGGAGCGCAATATGCTCTCGCCACCGGAGAGAAAACAATCGCCCAGGAGCTCTGGCCCCTGATCGAATGGTGCCTAGAATATTGTCATCGCCAACTCAATGACAGCGGAGTCGTTGCCTCTGAATCTGACGAAATGGAAGGCCGTATCGAAACTGGTAGCGCCAACCTTTCCACTTCTTCCCTCTACTATGGAGCACTCACCCACGCCCTCGACTTAGGAAAATCGATCAAGATAGAGCAGGAACTTCTCTCCAAGTACGAAACACGGATAAAGAATTTAGACCAAGCCATCGAAAACTATTTCGGAGCACGTGTGGAAGGCCTAGAGACGTATAAATATTATAAAGAACACAAATTCTTACGTCACTGGATTTGTCTCCCCCTCGTGGTGGGCATCCATCGTCGAAAAGAAGCAACGATCAAAGGGCTTTTCGAAAATCTCTGGACCGATAACGGCGTTCATGTCGAAAAAAATAGCGGCGATGAAAAAGCTTCTAAAATTTTCTGGGACCGCGGCACCCTCTATGCACTACGGGGAACATTGATTGCAGGGGCCACAAAACAATCTTTAGAAAAATTACAGCAATTTTCCACCAAGCGCCTCTTGGGAAATCGTGTTCCCTATGTCGTCGAGGCCTTTCCCGAAGGAGACATGGCTCACCTATCAGCAGAAAGTGCGCTCTACTGCCGCGTTTTTATCGAAGGCCTCTTCGGGATCAAGCCGACTGGACTGAGCAGCTTCCGTATGACTCCAAGATTACCCCAGGGCTGGGACACCATGGCCTTAAATAAAATCAAAGCCTTTGGAAGAGACTTCGATCTCACCGTATCACGAACCGGAGAAGGTCTTGAGATCACGGTCACCGAAAAGGACCAACCCGGAAAGAAGACCGTGATTGGGGAAAATGAAACCTTTCAATTTTCATTTTAAATCTCTCGAGAATCAGACAAATTGCGGATTTCTCACAAAAGGGGTAATTTCTGAATAGATCTCGTACTATTGTTGCGTATTTGACTGGGTCACATCCCATTCCCCCATTCTCAAACGTCAAACCAGCAACACTCTGTTCTTCATGATTTCGGTGCGATCTTTCATTTCCATTCCCCTTCTCGCTTCCACCTGCCTCTTCTCGAATGCAAAATCGATGGAACGTGCTCCGCATTCCTTTCCCGAATACAATCAACGCTATCTCGAACACCTTCCTGCCGAAATGACGGCTCCGGGACTCACCCTTTATGTGTCACAAGAAAAAGGATCTGATGCGAATAACGGTTCGCAAAAAGACCCTTTCAAGACCCTCATCGCGGCTCAAAACGCCATCCGAAAACTCAAAAAAACAACCGGCTTACCCAATGGAGGCATTCAAGTCACCATCGGAGCAGGACACTACCGTCTGCGCGACACGCTGAACCTAGGGAAAGAAGATTCAGGCACGGCCTCCGCTCCCATCACTTGGTATGGTATAGATCGTACCAATACCATCCTCAGTTCGGGAACGATCCTCGATGCGTCCAAATTTCTCCCTCTCGACACTGCATATCCCCAGGAACGCCTGCACCCAAAGGCTCGGGGGAAGTTAGTCTCTCTCGATCTCAGTCATCACGCTAGATTGTTCGGAACGAAAGGCGATTACCGCTTACTCTCACTCGACGGGCATCTACTCCAAATCGCCCAATGGCCAAATCGAGGCTACCATCATATCGGTGAAATACTCGATAAAGGGCCGACCACCCGCTGGCTGAAGCCAGGTGAAACACCACCACCTTACTCTGAAGCGCAACCCAGTGGAGCGCAGTTCAATTTCCGAGAACCACTCTCACCTGCCGTCGCCCGTGAATTCACACGCACTCAGGACATGCGGCTGGAGGGCTACTTTCACAATGACTGGTATTTCCAGAATGAACGACTCGGCAAAATCTCAGATAAGACCGTCCAGCTCCTGCGGCATACTCGCTACGGAATGGTAGATCACATCAAGGGAATGCCCCGTCGTGCGCGCCTCGTCAATGTCCTTGCCGAACTCGACGAACCCGGAGAGTGGTACTATGACCGGCAGGAACAATCTCTCTACCTCTGGCCCATTGCAGGCTTTAACCCGGCCTCCTCATTACTCGTACTCCCCGGAGGAAAGCCTCTCGTGAAGATGAGCAATACCAGTCACGTGACCCTGCGTAATCTCACTTTCGAAAACAGCGGAAAACTAGCACTCCGCATCAGCGGGGGAGAACACAATCTCATCGCAGGCTGCACCATTCGCAACGGAGCTGGACACGGGGCCGAGATCAACGGAGGAAAATACAATGGCATCACCGCCTGTGAATTTTACGGACTCCACACCGCTTTCAGTATTCTCGGAGGTAATATTTCCACTCTGAAGAGCTGTTACCACTTCGCCACGAATAATCACATCTATGGCTGTCGCAAACGAGGCTACGGTCTGATCGGACTGAGAGGAGTCAGCATATATTTTGCCCATAATCTCATTCACGATATGAATGGCGCGGTCTCCTTTAACACCGTCGATCTCTTGATGGAGTATAATGAATACTACAACATCGGGTTTGAAATGGGAGACTTCAACGTCGCTTACTGCGGTGCCAAATGGCATACGATGAATAACGTCCTACGCTACAACTTCGTGCATCATCTTCTGGAACCGGGGGGACACCCCATCGCTCCCTTCCGAAATGATGATGGGGGCGCAGGTCTCAAGATTTATGGCAATGTCTTCTATCGGGCCGGGCGCTGTGCGGGTCAATTTCACGGCCCGGCCAATGACCTCCAAAACAACATCGCTCTTCAAATGCCGATTTTCTGGTGGACCCACCGGAAAGCCACCAACAGCGCAGACATCAAACATTCTTGGGAACGGCTCTCTCGTTTTGGTCGCGAGCTTCCTCGTGGCAGTAAGGAGGATTATTTTTACAATTTGAAGAGAGTCATCGGTGAAGAAGGCTGGTTAAAATCTCCCTGGAAAGAGCAATATCCCATCTTGGCACAATTCATCGACACCAACCCTTGGGCTCAGTCTTTCTGTAACGTGAATACCAATTACGCCTACGGAGTGCGTAAACCTTTTCACATTCATGGTGGATCTGGCACCATTCGAGGAATGGAAAATAAGGAAGAAGGAACATTCCAAGATCTCCCAAAAGAAGGCCATTTTGAACTCCCCAAAAAAATTCATCTTGAGGCATTTATGAGTATCGAAACATTAGATTTTCGATTCAAGCCGAGCTTCCAACCAATGCCAAATTTCCAGCCCATTCCATTCGCCTCCATTGGCTTACAAAAACAAGCTTACCGCTCCGAGTTACCAGACAAGCACGAATACCGCAGCAAGGTCTACCAAGCGTTCAAAGGACAAACTTCTCAAGGCTATCAACCGCACCTCATCAATGCGCGCTACCCAACGCCGTCTTATCTTAAGTAGACCGACCTTCAACCCCCGTCCCTGCTTCTCGACAACGCATCACCCTCCAGCGAAAACTGGATTGAAACCCGCCTCAATCAGAATCCGTTTTACCTCTTCACGTTTGTCTCCCTGAATTTCAATGCAGCCATCTTTCACGGTGCCTCCGACCCCACAGGATTTTTGCATTTTCTTCGCAAGTTCCTTTTTTTCCGGAAAGCTAATGCCAGTGAAATTTTTGACAATCGTGACCGCTTTCCCCCCGCGATGAGCAGTCTGTCGGATGAGATCAACCCGACCTCGGTTCGTGTTTTTTTGGCCTCGCTTGGAAGTCTTCTCCGAAGCGACCGGAAGATCATTCTCAGGCCCTTCCGGTAATCCGCTCAGCGCACTCAATGCTTCAAAAGCATTCGGCATCTGTGGTTCCTCTTCAGAATGGTTCGCTTGCTTCTTCCTTCGGCTCATTCTTCTGATTCAACAATGAATTTCTCAAAATTCACGCTTATTTATCCCATCGGATCACATACCCAAAAAGCATGTGGGATAATAAATACGGCCATTCCTGC
>CALGLJ010000070.1 GCA_937930235.1 uncultured Verrucomicrobiales bacterium
TAATGGGCAGATTAGATCCTACCTGATCAAAGGGAGACAAAAAGACCGCAAAATACCGCATTTGCGAAACGAATCCTTCCCCCTCTGCCGATTAGGAGATTAGATCATGCTTATGCCCTCGGTACTCATTGTCGAAGACGAACCTGCAATCGCCGACACCCTCATTTACGCTCTGCGATCGGAAAACTTCGAGGTGACACACCACATCACCGGCCAAGAAGGGCTTGAACACTTCCAAAAACACCCCCCCGACCTCGCCGTTCTCGACATTGGACTCCCGGACATCAACGGCTTCGATATTTGCCGAAAAATCCGAGAATCATCCACTACCCCGGTACTGTTTCTCACCGCACGAGATTCTGAAATTGACCAAGTCCTCGGCCTGGAAATCGGAGCAGATGATTATGTCACCAAGCCATTTTCACCACGAGCAGTCGTCGCGCGGATTCGCGCCATCCTCAGACGAGCGCAAGACTCAACTCACCCCTCCGCCACCCCCTCCTCAGTAACCCACCCTGAACCTGCCCTCCTCGACCACTGTGAAGAAACCATGTCCATCGCCTGCAGTGGATACCCCCTCGATCTCACGGCACACGAATACAAACTCCTCTCCATTCTCCTCGCCCAGCCCGGTCGTGTTTTCACACGGGAACAGCTCCTCGAACAGGCATGGGAAGACCCTGGCTCAGCCATGGATCGCACCATTGATGCCCATATTAAATCTCTCCGAGCCAAACTGAGAGAGCACTCTGTCACGGCCGCAGACACGATCCAGACTCGTCGTGGACTTGGCTACACCTTAGTCCTGTGAAACTCAGACTGACTCGCGTAACCCTTTTCTTTGTCGCCCTCATTTTGGGCTTAGGTTTCTACCGCCTCAGTGAGTATTTACTGCAGGACACCGAATCGCAGACCTTTCAGGCCACCGAAGAAATGATGGTCGATACCGCCCACATTCTTGCCTCTCTCGTCGAATCAGAAAGCGAAACTCTCTACGCCATTGAAGAACTCTTTGAGGCCGCCAAAAAGCGTCACTTCAGCGCTCAGATTTTTCGACATCTCAAAACATCGGTAGGCATCAATGCCTATGTCACTGACCAGGAAGGCATCATCCTCTTTGACTCCAAATATCCTGAACGTGCAGGAGAGGACTTCAGCCAAAAGCGAGACGTTTTTCTGACTCTCCAGGGCAAGTATGGGGTTCGTTCTTCCCGAACCAACAAGCAAGATGATAACAGCTCCGTCATGCACGTAGCCGCCCCCGTGCGAGATCTGGACCAAAACATCGTGGGCTGTGTCACCGTTTACAAAGCGCAAGCTGATGTGCGTGCCTTCATCGACATGCGGGAACGCGATATCATTTCGGGCACATTTTTCATCGGGCTGGGAATTCTCCTTCTCATCATCGCCGTCTTTATCTGGCTATTTCGCCCCATCGCCAAACTGACTGAATACGCCCGCGCCATTAGTCGGGGAGAACGCATCCCGAAACCCAATGTCGGCCTCGGCAATGAAGTCAACACCCTTGCAGACGCCCTCCATGCCATGCGTGAATCTCTCGAAGGCCGAAAGTATGCCGACCAATACGTCCAGACTCTCACCCACGAACTCAAAACTCCACTTGCCGCGATCAAAGGAGCTGCAGAATTGATCGATGATAAAATGCCAGCCAAAGATCGCGAACATTTCCTCGACAATATTCGCAATCAAACCAACCGCTGCGAGCGGATGATCCGGAGGCTCTTGGAACTCTCTGCCGTGGAATCCCAATCCCATCTGGAAGATCTTCCTGAGATTGATCTCGTCCAAGTCTGCCAACAATCAATTCTTGATATGACCCCGCTCGCCGAAGCCTCAGATGTGAAAATCACCTCGACCTTCCCCGAGCCATATTCGTTCTATGCCAACGAACGTCTCTTACGATCTGCCGTCTCTCAACTTCTGGAAAACGCCATTCATTTTTCACCTGAACGAGGCACCATTAATCTCGCTCTGATCGGAGAACAGGGTTCAGTTAAAATTTCCGTTACCGATGGTGGTCCCGGAATACCTGATTTCGCAGCCAAACGCGCTTTTGAACGCTTCTACTCTTACCGTAAAGAAGCGCCTGCCAAAGGAAAAGGTAATGGCTTGGGGCTCTCCTTCGTTCGAGAAGTTGCCGAGCTTCATAATGGCACCGCCTCCATTCAGAGCCGCTCTGCCGGTGGAACGGTAGCCACCATCACGCTGCGGGAAGATCGCCCCGAACTCGCAGAAAAATAACACCATCTTCCCTGACGGCCTCCTGACATGGAGAGGATTAGAATTCTAATGAAGAGATTCGAACAATTCTTCACTCGTATTCCCCTTCAGTTGCCCATAACTTTCTCCGCAATGAACGTCCGCCATCTCTACCTTCTCACGGTCTTCTCATTTCTAGTCTCTGCCTGCGCATCCAAACCCATCAACACCGCAAACTCTCCCATCGAACGCGCTTGGCAAAAGGTCGAAACAGCCATTCAGGCTCAACGCCAAGCAGGGCACCCTCATTACAATCCCGCTTGGCTTTATATTGTCGATCCAGCGACTCAACGCATGCACATCGTGTCTCGTCAGACCAAAAAAATCAAAAAGACCGTTCGGTGTGGCACCGGGAAACGTGGACTAGGATTTGGACACGCCCAGACTCCCACCGGATTCTTCACCATGGGCGGGGTCCGCATTGCAAAGAATGGAGATTCTTCCATTCAAACAGGTGACACCAAATCCGGCGTCAGCGGCATCTACGCAGAAATCCTTTATCCCCCCACCCATCCCGATCCCAAACTTCGTGGCCGCGTTCCCAATGGGGTCGTCATTCACTCATACAATCCCGATGCCAGTGAAATGCTACGACAACGACGAGCTCAGAGACTCATCGGACGGGTCCCCTGCACCACCGGCTGCCCCGTGCCTGATATCGACGAGGCGCACAAACTCATTCCCTACCTCAAACAGAGTGCCGGACCATTTGATCCCACCTCCCGTCCCAATGCCAAACTGCAAAGCCTCATCAGGAAGGGATTAGTGAAACAATATCAGAGACAAAAACTTGGAGCCGCCATCTACATCCTCGACCGACGCTAAAGCAAATCGCACCGCACCCATTAAATTTCCTAACAGTTTTTTATGAAAAGCAATATCCTACCCCTTCTCTTCATTTTAGCACCACTCGCTTCAGCCAAAAAAGTAGACCTCGTCAAGCTGGGCCACACCACCTTTCACTCGATTGGATGCGCCGAATGTCACTCGGAAATCAAAAATGATTCTGCCGTCAAAACTGGACCTGGACTCTGGGGAGTATTTCAAAAAAAACCACGCAAAAGAGAAATCATTGCCGCAGGAGAAAACCATCGCCTCTCCATCCCTGCCAACCTGGATTACCTCAAAAAATCTTTGCGAAAACCTCACACCGAGCTCTCCATCGCCGAGATCGGCTTCACCAAGGGGCAAGCCTATCTCCCGATCATGCCCCCTTATGACAAAAATCTCATCTCCGATTTCAAAGTCAAAGCGATCTATCAATACCTCCTCACGCTCAATGACCCTAAAAATCAAGGCCCAGCCAAAGTCATGGCTGAATTCAAAAAACAAGCCCCCAAGCTTTCCCCTGAAAAAAACCCCGCAGAGCTTATCGTAACCAAGACCACACGCACCCAACGCGTTCGTCTCGATGCCGTCTCCGCTCGCGCCATCGCCGTGGGGCATCCATCTGGTCTGAACTATACCTTTGATCCCCGCACTCTCTCCATCGAGCAGATTTGGTGGGGAGGATTCCTCAACATTGCTCATGAAATTGATGGCCGAGCCAAAAAGAATTCACGACTCGGGCACCAGGCTCAGCCCCTTCCTCACTCCGCCCCTTTACTCCAGCCCATTCATCCCGAGTCAGGAAAGCTCATCGACCTCTCCTTTCAATCACCGCTTGAAAAAGACACCCAAACACTCGAAGACAACCTTTACGGAAAAGAAGAATTTTTTGACCGTATCAAAGAAACTGACGCCTTCTTTAAAGGCTATCAGCATGGTGAAAAACCCACCTTCCACTATCAATGCGGACCAAATCAACTCTCGCTTCAATTTCACGCCCTCCCCAGCGGCGAAGCCTCTCTGACTCTCACTGGTAAGCTGCAGCGTCCTCAAAAATTTGCCCTCTCCCCTCTCATCGACATTCCCACCATCGGAAAAACGTGGACCGTATCTCAACTCCCCGCCGTCCTCAATTTCACGCTCCCCAAACCTCAAAAGATTTGGCGACCAAACAATGTCTCGGATGCCCCCAAAAAACAGACACTCCGACTTGCCAAAAAAGCCGCCAAAATCTCTCTCCCGAAAGGCTACGCCTCTGAATCTCTTCTCCCCCCTCTTGACCGACACGGCCGCCCTCAACTCTTCGAAGTCATGGGCATGGATACCGCACCTGACGGCTCCCTCATTCTCACCACCCGGACCGCCGGGGTATGGAAACTGAAAGATGAATCCTGGTCCCTCATTGCCGAAGGACTCCATGAAGCACTCGGAGTCATCGCGGAAGACGACGGCGCCCTCATCATCGCTCAGAAACCCGAACTCACCCGCCTGCGTGACAAAGATCAGGACGGATTCTACGAACACTACGAAACCCTCAGCGACGCCTTTCTCTACACTCACAATTACCACGAATATCTCCATGGCCCCGCCAAAGATCGAGACGGAAACTACTACATCCAGACCAATCTCTCGGAGCGAAAAAAATCCCGTCAAATTTACAAAGCGAAAGGACAATACATGGGCACCTCTGGAGGGTTCCGCGCCTGGTCATTACAAGTAACCCCCCAGGGCAAAACCACCCCCTTTGCCCATGGTCTCAGAAGCCCGGCTGGATTAGCCACCTCCCCTCAAGGCCATCTCTACTACACCGAAAACCAAGGCGAGTTTGTCGGTACTTCCAAGCTCTTCCGCCTCGAAAAAGATCGCTTCTATGGTCATCCCGCTGGACTCGTCGATCTCCCCGGTAAAACTCCGACCTCCCCTGACATTCAATGGGAAGCCATCAAGGACACCAAAGAGCAAGCCCTCGCACTTCTCCCCCATGCCCGGGTTTCCAACTCCCCCGGAAGTCCCACCTGGGACACCACCGACGGAAAATTCGGCCCCTTTTCTCAGCACATGTTTATTGGAGACCAAACCCTTTCCAATATCTTCCGCGTCCTTCCCACTCCTAAAATAGGAACCGCCATCATCCCCTTTGCCCACAAATTCCCATCGGGAGTGATGCGTCTTCACTTCACGCCTAATGGCTCACTCTACGTCGGGCAAACCGGACGCGGATGGCGTGCCAAAGGAGGGAAAAGCGCTGCCCTCATCCGCCTCCATCGCACCAGCGACACCGTGCCAAATCAGCTCCTCAGCATCACCCGGCATAAAAACGCCTTCTCCTTTCACTTCACCCACCCTCTCGACTCCCTCCCCTTTTCATTTAACATATCGTCATGGCACTACCTCGACAGCCCACAGTACGGCTCTGCGGAACTTGATCGCACAAAAGAAAAAGTCCTCGGCTCTCCCTCCATGAGTAAAGATAAAAGATCGGTCACCCTCACCCTCGTCGAACGCCCCTTACCCCCACATCAACGCGTCTACCAATTCATCCTCAAAGGCCTCCCCGTCACCAAAAAAAACGCGATGGAAGCATTCTATATTCGCAACGTAGACTAAATTTCAATCTTGCGTCGAGGTCATCACGGGAAAGCTGGAGTTGGGTGGAATCAATCTTCTCACTCTTTACGCCGTAGAGGATTTTTAAGAGCGCATCGATCTTTTGTTCGAGGAGGTGGAGGGCTTCCGCAGTGAGGCTGATCACACATCATACCAGATCCAGATGGGAGCGGTGTTTCAGTCGCTTACGTCCATATCACAATTTTCAAACTCCATTCCATCACTCCCGCATCACGAACACCTGTCTCCTTCCACTCATCAACTTCTTCCCCGGCTTCACTCGCTTCCGTCCCATCTCCTCGCAGTAACGCTCGGACACCTCTCGCACAAATCCTTCGCTCCCCAGCACCACCCCTCGACTCATCGCCCGAATCCGAGTCTCCCGCAATTTGAGAGCCTCCTTCAGCTTCACCTTTGTCATCTCCTCGAGGCTCACCCCTTTCTTCTTCGGCTCTCGCTTCTCTCCCGTTTTCGGATCCTTCTCTGCCACCGAAACTCCCTCTTCATACAGCCAACAACGGTAGATCGCACTCGCCTTCGTCTCCCACGCATCTTGCGGAGCTTCCACCACCTTACAAAGCCCTCGCCGAGCGCGCCGACTCCCACTCATCGCCTCCCCATACCCCGTCCAGCGAGACTTTGCCGGATCATCCACCAAACCCGCTCGCACTGGATTGAGATCAATGTAAGCAGCCATCATTCGCAGCGCGTCCCCATTCTCTACTAAGACCGAGTGAAATCGATCCATCCACAAGGTCCCCCGTCGTCCATGCAACTTATTATACCACCGAGAGAACCGCTCTTTCAGCTCCTTAACGAAGAGACTGACATCACAAAAACGCCGCTTAAAACGATCCAAAAGCACCGCGATCTCCTTCTCCCGTCCCTGATCCCGTAATTTTTCCAACTCCCCCTCTAACTGCTTCAAAAAAGCCTTCGAATACACCTTCCCGAGATGCACAAGCAAGCGGCTTTCTCCCTCCTCTCCTTCAAATCGTCGCAGCCACCGCTCTCGATCTGGCACCCTCACCAACACATGAAAATGGTTATCCATCAGCGCATAAGTGAGGAGTTCCACTCCCGCAAACTCCGCCATGCGCCACATCATGCGTCGAAAAGCCTCCTTT
>CALGLJ010000071.1 GCA_937930235.1 uncultured Verrucomicrobiales bacterium
GCCAGAAGAGTTTGAATTCTCTGTCGCCAGCCAAGTGCTTTCTTATCTGAACGGATTGAACGTTTTGCCACAAAACATTTGGAACGAAGCCTCACCGCTCGTGTCCTATGAGAATGAAGCTCCTTAAAATTTCACAATAACTTTTTACAAATTCTATCACTCACCCATTCAAATCATGAACATGAAAACAAATAACCTCGTTGCGGCTTGGGCGCTTTTGTTGAGCCTTCCACAACTATCAACTGCTGCTGATCCGGATCTTCCGTATGAGAGTGGCTCTACCGGCGCAGATGGCGACTTGATCCTCGCTCAAAGTCTGCCGAACCGATATGATTTCGCCTATGCCTTTGATGCATCGCGGAATGAAACTGTCCTTTTTAGTGGCCATGACCTAGGTGAAGCGGGACGTCGCAGCGCAGGATTCAAGCCTGAAACCTGGGTTTTTGATGGCACGCAATGGGCTCAGAGAACTCACGCGACTTTCGTCTCTGCTCGCTCAAATGTTGATATGGTCTATGATGTAGAGCGTCAGCAAATCGTAATGTTTGGTGGGCAGCGTGCCGATAATGTCATCCTTGGTGATACTTGGATCTGGGATGGCACTGACTGGACAGAGCAGACTCCAGCGAGCGCTCCTTCTCCTCGACGTTACCATGCCATGGTATGGGATGCCGAAAATGATCGGGTGCTCCTTTTTGGGGGTCAAGATGCCTCTAATCCTTCTGTTTGGTTCGGAGATCTCTGGGCTTGGGATGGTACCACCTGGACTGAAATTGACACCCCAGAGACTCAAGCAGATCTTAGACGCCAAGACTATGGTGATATGGTTTGGGATTCCGCAAATAATCGAGCTGTTTATTATAACGACTGGAGCCGACGGACCTTTATTTTCTCTGGCGGAACATGGACTGAAGTTGTGACATCTCAGAAGCCAGCTCTTGGGCCTGATCAACGAATGGTCTATGATCCCGTGCGGGACGAGGTTATCTCGACTGGCCGTTTTCGAACTTGGGTTTTTAAAAACAACGAGTGGGAGTTAAAGACGCCTGCGAATCAGATTTTAAATCGTTCGAGTAACCAACACGGAATTGTTTGGGATAGTCAGGCGAATCATGTGCTTCTCTTTGGCGGTTATGGAGATCATTTGGGACGTAATGTTTTCCAAGACACACGCAGCTGGGATGGCACCACTTGGACCAGAATCTTGGGGCGTCGCTTTACAGTCGACATGGCAGAGAAGGCTGATGGAGTCTGGAATTACGAAGCGATCACCATTCCCGCGACTGTTGATGTTGTTTTCACCAAAAACGAAGCGAATTCTCCCGTCACTTGGTTAGCGACAGGAGAAGTCAAAATCGATGGGCGGATTTTGCTGAACGGGCAAACAGCTCCCGCGAATAATCAGACCGGTGCTGTCGCTCGAGGTGGTCCTGGTGGTTTTGATGGCGGTATCGGAGGAATACGATTTGACGTATCTGGAAGCTATACCGGAACTGCCGGTCAAGGACCTGGAGGAACTCCCTCTCCCACTGAGCCTTCTCAGTCTGCTACTTATGGAAATTACAATGGGGTTTACGGAAACACCTTAATTCAACCCCTTATCGGTGGATCAGGCGGCGGTGGAGGGTCCTCTTCTGCTACCGCGAATGGTGGAAATGGTGGCGGCGGTGGCGGCGCTATCTTGATTGCAACTTCTCGTGATATTGAATTGAATGGGCTTGTTCTGGCTACCGGAGGAGGTCGCGGATCAGGAGCGGGTCTTGGTGGTGGTGGATCCGGAGGTGCTGTTCGCCTGGTTGCTGATCGTCTTGTTGGTTCAGGATCGATCGACGCCCGCGGTGGAAACAACCGGACGGGAACGAATAACGGCCGGGTCCGCTTGGAAGCTTTCTTCCGTCCACTTGCCGCAAACGTGACGACCCCTGTTCCTAGTGCGACTGCGCCGGTCGAAGCGATTGATCTCACTGATCAGCCTGATCTTCGTGTCATCAGTGTCGCTGGGAATAATGTTGCAGACCCGCCTACTGGAAGTCTCAACAGTCCAGATGTCGTCTTCACCGCCGCTGGTGAGATCACTGTGACAGTTGAAGGAGATAATATCCCTCCTGGAACTCCGGTCACTCTCAGAATTACGACGAGCGAAGGCATCATTAACCTTCCTGCGAGCAATGCTGCTTCTGTGACCCTGAGCGCCGGAGGAACCGCGTCATTTACCACGATGGTTCCGGCTGGGCTTGGAACAATTCAAGCATTCGCAGAGTTTACTCTTTCGGAATAAGCTTTTTACTCGTGCTTAACGTTGGGTAACGTCAGCACCAGATGTTCATGAATCTAAGACTCTCGGCCGCTTCTTTGCGGTCGGGAGTTTTCTTTTTTCTTCTGTCGCTTTTTGCACATGCTGGAGAAGGGGAGTGTGTCTTCCGTTGGACGCGTTTGTTCCTCGACAGTGTTCGCCAAGATTCGACGACTCCAGCGCAAGTTTCACGTCGTTTGGCAATCCTTTACTCAGCCGCAAGGGACGCTTACGAGCTCGGAAACAAACCGCTACTGCCATCAGTTCCGAAGCCTTTGAATCCTCAGGCGATTGATCCTACCTGCGCCGCCATGGGAGCACTTTTTACCGGAGTCGAGTTATTTTACCCGAGTCACAAAGCCCGCTATCGAAAAGAGTTAGAGACCTTTCTTTGGGAACAGAAAAGTTATGGATTGAGTGCCGCAAAAATAAAAGCAGGAATGACTTATGGTAAAGAAGTTGTCCTGACTCATTTAAAAGATCGAGAAGGAGATGGATCGAGTAATAAGATCACTTTTGTACCTTCAGATGATCCAGGGAAGTGGCGACGAACTCCTCCGTCATATCGCCCTCCTGAGCTTCCTCATTGGGGAAAAGTGAAGCCCTTTTTATTACAATCAGCTCACCAGTTTCGTGCGCCAGCTCCTCCCGCACGCGATTCTGATGCGTATCGCAACGCGATGAATGAAGTATTGACGATCGGAAGAAAAAATTCTTCCGGCAATGATAAGGAAAAAGGTGAGGAAACGGCTCAATTTTGGTCTTGTTTTTCTTATACCTCAACACCCTCAGGTCATTGGAATACGATCCTTGTTGATCTTTTGAAAAAATCGAAAGAACGGAAGTTTGTTGAAATTTTAAATGCCTTCGCAGTGCTAAATGTCGCTTTAGCTGACACCGCGATTACTTGTTGGGAAACTAAGTATTATTATCGTTTTTGGCGTCCTGAAACTGCCATTCGTTTTGCCGAAGATGAATCTTGGAAGCCGCTTCTCGAATCGCCACCCCATCCTGAATATGTTTCGGGGCATTCTAGTTTTGCCGGGGCGGGAGCGTATATTTTACAAAAATTGTTCAAAACCGACGAAGTGTCTTTTGAGGCGACGAGTGACTCCGTCCCAGGAGTGATTCGTAAGTATGAGAGCTTTGAGAAATGTGCTCGTGAAATGGGTCAAAGTCGCATCTTGGGTGGAATCCACTTTTCATTTTCAAATGAAGCAGGATTGAAGTTAGGCAAGCATGTGGCGACCTACGTATGGGAACGATTTCATCAAATCTCGGATCATTAAAACCTCTCGGGGTGAATTTCAGAGGGGAAAAAATTCATTGCAGAATCATCATCTCATCACATGTCTTGGACCATCTTTTATTTTAGTTTGGCATTTTTGGTTGGCGTAATAATTTTAGGTTACGGCGGCTATCAACTTAAAAAGGGGCAACAATCTAGGATATGGCCTAAAGCACCGGCCGAGATTAAACAATGCGACCTCAGAGAACACGAAAACGAGGGTCGTCGTTCTTGGCAAGTCGCTGTGCGATACAATTTTTCTGCCGACGGGAAGGCATTTTCAGGTGATCGAATTGCTTTTGGTTATGTTGCTACCGAAAATTATGATCATCATTTAGATTTATATCGGCTCCTTAAAAAAAGTAAAAAAATTGAAGTCGCCTATGATTCTGAAAATCCCAAGGAATCGGTGATTGCTTCAGGAGTCAATCAAGGAGCTTGGGGGCCTTTTCTGTTTGGATTGATTTGGCTCATTATGATGACGGGGTTTGCGATCATTGTATATTTAGCAAAAACTGAAATCGACCAAGTTATTAAGAAGGTTAAAATATTAGATTGAAGCGCGGAGCCAGAAAAAATCAAGAAAGCCATCGGGTCAGCAACTGCGCTTCATCAAACGCAACTCGCCTCGATCCATGTCGATAGCATCTATCGCACCCGGGCCAACCGGGCATGCGGTAAGGAAGGTGATCTCCGTCTCTCTGGCCCAGTGGAGGGAAAGTTTGAAAATGCCAAAAGCTGAGGAAGCCAATCAAACGACGGGAAGCAGCTCTAGATACAATTGATCGAGAATCTCTCATATTTTCCCGAACTTGATTGTCCTGATTCCGTCAACTAGACAAATCTGCTCTTGGCCTTCGGTATGTCCACCGTAAACTCGTGCTAGTCAATGCCCGCACCAAAGAAAAAATCTGCCCGCAATAAGACCCCGCGTAAGCAGGCAAAAAAGGGCAAAAAACGTCAGAACCAGAAGAAGAAGGCTTCTCGTCAATTCGGAATTGCCGCCCTGATTTTCTCGCCTTTTTCCTTCATTGGATGGCTGACCAAAAATATGAACCCTTGGTATAAGTGGCCCGTTCGCCTCGGGGCATCACTTGCTTTCATCGGGCTTTCTCTCTTTCTTCTCGCTGCAACCTTCTACTTCATTCTTGCGAGCACCTACGATATGAAAGGGGTGACCGAAATGCCGGCTCGGAGTGAAATACACGATCGATACGGTAATATCCTGCGGAACACGAAGGACCAAGAAGTCGGCTTTTTACATGGGAAAAATCGTCAGCTTATCAAATTTGATGAAGTCTCCCCCTACTTTATCAATGCCCTCATTGCCCGGGAAGATGTCCGATTCCGCAGGCATGGGGCGGTCGATCTGCGAGGCGTCGGTAGAGCGATCTACCGAGCTTTCACCCGAGGAAAGAGAGAAGGAGCCTCCACTCTGACCATGCAGCTTTCACGCAATAGCTTTCGCCTCAAAACCACAAACGAAACAATCATCACCGGATTGCACCGCAAGTTCCTAGAAATTGCCATCGCCTACCGTATCGAAGCAAATTTCTCCAAAGATGAGATCATCGAGCACTATATGAACCGGATCTTCTGGGGGGGATCGATCATGGGCATTGGATCCGCCTCGCGGACGTATTTCCAAAAACCTGCGAAAGATTTAACCCTCTCGGAATCTGCCCTCCTCGCAGGGATCATTCGTGCGCCCAATGCCTTTTCTCCATTTCGTGATCTCAAAAAAGCGAAGCGAGAACGCGATACCGTCCTGAAAAATATGGCTGACGCCGGCTTCATTGATACGGCCACCTTCGAGAAAGCCCTCGCTGAACCTCTCAATATCCCCACCTCTGCCGAGCGGCTGATTCAGGGTAGCTACGCGCTCGATTCTATCCGCCGTGATCTCGAACGGATTCTCGAAAAAGAAAACATCAAAGATGGCGGCTTAATTATCAAAACGACCTTAGACCCAAACATCCAACGAATCGCCCAAGAAGCGGTGGAAAAACGGCTCGCCCAAATCGAAAGACAACCAGGCTATCGTCACGCAAAACGATCACAATTCACCTCTGGGACCCCAGCCTATCTTCAGGGAGCCTCTGTCGTCATTGATAATAAAACGGGAGGCGTTCTCGCCATCGTAGGAGGGCGAAATGCCAGCGAATCCCAGTTCAACCGCGCGCTTCAATCGCGGCGCCCGGTAGCATCTATCTTTAAACCCTTTATCTTCCTCGCCGCCTTTGACACTGGGATGAAAGCGAATGACGCCATCAGCGACGCCCGCCTCCAACCCGGAGAAATCAGCGGAGCGCCCAGTAACTGGTCTCCGGCAAATGCTGACGGGAACTACTATCGCACCATTCCCGCAGCCCAAGCCCTCGTCCAATCTCGCAACACCTCCACCATCCGCGTCGGAAATCACGCCGGCCTGCGCAAGGTCATCGAAGTCGCTCGTCAGGCTGGATTTAGCCCTGAGCGCATCGACCCCGTCGCCTCTGCCTTCCTTGGGCACTGGGGTGCCACCGTAGAGCAAGTGGCTAGTGCTTACACCATTTTCCCCAATGGAGGAGTCCGCTATCGCCCCTATTATATTCAGTCCATCGAAGATCGTGAAGGCAAGGTCCTCTTCAAAAATGGTCCTCTCCCTTACCGTGCGACCAATGCAAGCTCAGCCTGGGATGTCTCGACGGTCCTCGAAGAAGTCAACCACCGCGGCACCGCCCGTGCCCTGCGCAGCCGATACGGCTTTACCAAACCCAGCGGAGGAAAAACAGGAACTTCCAGTCATTCGCTTGATGCTTGGTATGCCGGCTTCACTTCTGATCTCACCTGCGCCGTCTGGGTCGGCCTCGATCAACCAAAACAAATCGTCAGAGAGGGCACCGGAGCGACCCTCGCGCTCCCTATCTGGGCGGACATTATGAAAGCTGCGGATCGCCTTCCCTCCTACCACTCTGGCCCCGTCACTCCTCGTAAGGCCGAGCCAATCAATGATGCGTATCAGGGCATTCCGCATGCCCTCCCCGTGCGTTAATCTCTTTCAAATCTCTTATTTTTCTGCTAGCCAAGCCACCCCATGACATCACACCTACGTCATTATCGGGAGATTATCTTAGCCACCCTCTTCCTCCTCCTGCCCGCGACCCAAGGTCAAACTCCGCAGGAACTGGCCCAGATGGACCCCTCTGATATTTACTTCCAAGCTTGGCTCCATGTGAAGGATGCAGCCAAGCTGGAGAAGAAAAACAAATTTACCGAGGCCTTTGATAAATACAATCAAGCGCGCCTTCTCTTCAACACCATCGCCGTCAGCCACCCAAGCTTCAAACCAGAACTCGTCTCAGATCGGCAAAAAACCACCGCGGACTCGATCGAAGCCATTCACGCAAAAGCGCTCGCCGAACAGCAAAAGAAAAAAAAGGAAGATCCCGGCTTTATCGAGGGCCCCGGCAATTTAGTTCCCGGAAAGTCGATTCCTCAAAACCTCAACCTCACCCCTCCCAACACTCGGAATGTCGAACGCCTTCAAGAAGACATTCGCAACCTCAAAAACCAGCTCGCCAACACCATCAATGATCGCGACGCGAATGCCGCACGTCTTCGCCGAGCTATCTCCGAACTGGAGCAGGAAAGAAACCGCGAAGTCACTGCCGCAGTTCAGGGGCAACTCGATCGTTATAAAAATCAGGTCCAACAACTCCAGCGCGAGAACCAAGCCATGTCCATCTCACTCACGGACATCCGTAAAAAATATCGCAACAGCTTGCAGCAACTGGAAATGACCCAAGCCGCCCTCAAAGAATCAAAAGCTGAAGAAACCCGTCTCCGCGCCATCGTAAAACAGCAAAACGAAATCAACGGAAAAGTCATTCAAGGACAACAAGAACAAATCGATCAACTCCGGAGTGAAATTATCAAAAAAGACAAGCTCTACGCCAAATCACTCACCCAAATTAAAGAGCTCAAATTACAGCTAGAGCAATCCCAAGCCATGGTCTCTGAAATCACGAAAGAACGAGACCTCGCCATGAGGGAGCGTGACCACATTGCGACTATCTTAAAAATCGCCAACGGAGATCGCATTCAAAATCTCATCAATCAAAATGTCAGCCTATCCAAAGATCTCAACGAAGCGAAACGCCGCGTTCAGTTCATGGAAGAAAATAACGTCACCTCAAAAGACCAACTCATTGAGGCCAAAAACACCCTCATCATCGCCAAACAAAAAATCATCAACCTACAAAAAGAAACCAAGTCACAAGCTCTCAGCATCAACGAGCTGAAAAAACGCATCACTCTCGCTGAAAAAGATCTCGTCCAGAGCGCCGATGATCGCGCCCTAACTAAACGTTCCAGCGAAGAAATCGAAATGCTGCGCGATATTATCAAAAAACAAAAAAGCCATATGGAGATGCAGGAGCAAACAGGTCGCCTCCTCTTGGCTCAAGTCGAACGCATGGGAGATAAAGACAAAAATTTCTCCCAAGCGGCCCAACAACTTGAAGGAACCTTCCGGCCCGCTCTCACCGAAGAGGAAGAACAAATCGTCGCCGACGCTGGAAGTGATTTCCTCCTCACCAGTAGAATCAAAACCAGCGAAGAAGACCGCCGAAATGCCTCCCGCCGCCTGCGGGATTTTACCGGTGAGCTCACCCGAGTCGCCGAACGTTTTTTTAGAAAGAAGGACTATCAAGCTGCTCGTGGTAATTTGGAAATGGTCATCGAAGATGATCCTGGAGCTTGGGAAGCCATGATCAATCTCGGCATTGTGCAGATGAATCTCGAAGACCCTGCCGAAGCCGCCGAACAATTTCGCCAAGCCATCTTGGTCGCAGGAGATCGCCAAATCCCCTTTGCTCACTTCATGCTCGGAAAGGCGTATAAAGACACCGAGCTCTATCAAGATGCGGAAGTGGAACTCCGCACCGCCCTCAAGCTCGATCCCGAAAATGCAAAAGCTCATGTGCTCCTAGGCAACATCGCCGGCAATCAAGGCCGCCTCCAAGATGCAGAGCAATGCTATCACCAAGCAATCGAGATTGATGCTAATATGTGGCAACCCCACCGTAATCTCGCCCAAATTTTCATCTTCCATAAGGACATGAACAAAGCGCGGCAGCACTACAAAACCGCTCTGAAACTCGGCGCACCCGTCGATTCGCGTTTGGAGAAGATCCTTGAAAAATAATCATTCAATGATTGAGTAAAGCGGACATGAAAAAATATTTCATCCTACTCACTGCTGGTCTGGGTCTTACCTTGATCAGTTGCAATTCAAAATCTTCCTCTTCCGTGAGCTCGGGCCCAAGTGCGGGCGAACAGAAAGAAACCGTTGCCGCTGCTAACGAAGCGAAAACGATTTCTCTCAAAGTCACCGGCATGCGGTGAGGCGCTTCATGTGTCAAAAAAGCGCAGGATGCGCTTGCCGCAGTTAAAGGAGTCGAAGGCACTCCAAAGGTCAGCATGCCAAACAGTGCTGAAGTCAAAGGAACTGCCAACTCCGCAGAGTTGATCGCCGCTCTTAAAGGAGTCGGCTTTGAAGCAGAAGTTCAGTAATATTCTGAAGTTCATTCTGAATCATTTCACAAACCTCGTCTGTCTTACAGGCGAGGTTCTTTTTTCGTCTCTCATCTACCAAGATGCAGGATCGAGCCCATAATAACTTTGAAGCTGCTCATAAATTTTTGGGCGAGCTTCTTGAAGCTGTTCGGCTTTTTCAAAGAAAGTCTCCGTTGCCACTGCAAAAAACTCCGCCGGATTAGTCGCCCCGTAATCATCCAGAACTGTCTTTTTATTCGCATCCACCTCTTCGCAGAAGTCTTCATACGCACTTTTGAAATCCCGAGCCCACTCTGCGTAATCACCACGATCCGCCAAGTACGGCACCCCATCTCCCGCCCCCGTTTCCTGATCAAGTTGGTGGGCGAATTCATGAATCACGACATTGTGTCCATCCTTAAAATCCTCTCCCCCCTTACAAACACTGCGCCAGGAAAGGACAACACTACCAGACCCCCAGCTCTCTCCCAGGCGTGTGCTTTCTTCATCACGTCCCCCTGTAAATGCTTGGGGATAAAAAATGACACTTCGGAGTTTCCGATAAAATTGATGATCCCGCTTTACCAACAACAGGGCGGCCTGCGCCATTGTCACTACCTGCATTTTGCGAGCCGAATCATCGAACTCCCCCACAAATTCGTAATTCTTCTCCTGCAAAAGAACACTCACTAAACCGTCGATCTTTTTACGCACATCCAGTGGAGCTTGGCTCACAATGCGAGCATGTTCGTCAATGTGTTCCCAATCTTCTTTCGTCAATTTTTGTAGAAGCAATTGACCGCGTCGTCGTTTGCCCCGAGTCGCCAAGAGCCAGATCGGGATGACTAACAGAAGAAGCCATAGAAGATTCATCATGATCGTTGATTCCACTCCAGGAGTTCATCATAACGTACTCCAGATCCTCCAAAAAGATCTAGCGCACTGCCCACCGTAGCATCAAGACGCCCGCCGCTCATTTTTTCAATTAACTGCATATCTTGTAAATCTCGTACTCCACCCGCATACGTAATCGGGCATCCCTCCCATTGCCCTAGAAGAGCGACCAGCTCATCATCTACTCCATCGCATTTCCCCTCCACATCCGCTGCGTGAATTAAAAATTCCGCACAGTAATCAGAGAGATCGGAAAGCGTTTCGAGATTAATTTGCATTGCGGTCATCGTCTGCCAACGGTTCATCGCCACCTTCCAACCACTCTCCACCGCCCGGCAACTCAGATCAATGATAATTCGCTCCGGACCAATCTCCTGACTTAAATCTAACAGGCGATCTCGTAAAAAGACTCCCTCTTGATCAAATAACCACGATGTTACAATGACCTGCGCCGCGCCCGCTTCAATCCACGAAGCGGCATTTTCCAAAGTCACGCCTCCTCCCAACTGTAACCCTCCAGGGTAAGCCGCGAGAGCTTCACGAGCTGCTTCTAAATTTCCCGCTCCCAATTGGATCACATGTCCTCCCGTTAAGCCATCAGCGCGGAATTTCTCCGCATACCAAGCTGGTGATTTTTCAGACACAAAGTTCTCTACCGCACCCTCATCATTGAGAGTGCCTCCGATGATTTGTTTAACCTTTCCTTCGTGAAGATCAATACAGGGGCGAAATTTCGTCATGGCGTTCGACGTAGAGAAGGTGTCTCCTCTGAACAAATGCGTCTACTCTTATTCCTCCTCACTCTGACTCTCGTCCACGCCGCTCCCGAAGGTATGGTCGAAATCCCAGGCGGAACCTACACTCGAGGGGCAAACTCGGAACGCTTTCCTGAAGAAGGACCGGCCCACAAAATTACCCTAGATGCATTCTACCTCGACATCCATGAAGTCACGAATGCTCAATTTGAAAAATTTGTCGCAGCCACAGGTTACCTCACCCAAGCTGAACGCGGATGGAAGAGTGAGGACTTCCCCAAAGCTCCCCCTGAAACCCTGAAACCCGGAGCGATGGTCTTCTCTGCTCCTCCTAAAAAAGTGAAACTTTCCGGCCAAGGGGCGCACTGGCAATGGTGGAAATTTCGCCAAGGAATGAGCTGGAAATCATTTCGTAAAAATAAACCAAACCACCCCGTGACCTGCATCACCTGGGAAGATGCCCATGCCTATGCCAAATGGGCCGGAAAGCGCCTCCCCACCGAAGCCGAATGGGAACGAGCCGCCCGCGGAGGAAAAGATGGCGAAATATTCATCTGGGGTAATGAAGCCAAACCGGACAAAGACAAATGGCCTGCCAATATTTTCACCGGCACCTTTCCCCACGATGATACCGCTCTTGATGGGTTCGCCGGCACCGCTCCCGTAAAGTCATTCCCTCCCAATGCCTATGGTCTCTACGATATGGCAGGAAATGTCTGGGAGCATTGCTCTGATTTCTACCACCCCAACACCTATGCCACCTTCATCAAAGACCCCAAGAAAAACCCCCAAGGCGCCTCTCGAGGAATCAGCCAACCGGAAATGACCTGGTTCTTCATGAATGGAAAATATCCCAATCCAGTCATCTTTGGAAAACAGCACCCTCT
>CALGLJ010000072.1 GCA_937930235.1 uncultured Verrucomicrobiales bacterium
GGAAAAATTAGACATTTTTCTGGGAAGATCAGTGTTCCTCTTCCAATTCAAAGGAGGCATCTTCGTAAATTTCTCCCTCTACTCCGAGAGCCTTCACGTCATCTATCCCGAGTCTGTAGAAATAATCAACCGCTCCTCTAGGAACCTCCAAATTAGGATCTCCATGAGCATTAGGAGTAATATAACCCTAGATTAGACATTGAGTGCTGTCCATCGCTAGCGCCGGAGCTAAACCTCAACTCCACCCAATGGCTGGTAGAACTTGAAGGGTTTATTTAAATGGTGCGGGATGACGGACTCGAACCGCCGACATACTCGGTGTAAACGAGTCGCTCTACCAACTGAGCTAATCCCGCTCACAGATGTTGGCTGCTTGGGCGGAACATAGGCAGATCTTAAGAGAGGGATCAAGAGCTTTTACAAACTTGCTCTCAAGAAAAATAGGTCACCAAAATAGGAAGCCCGCTCATCAGGGCAGACCATCCTCCTTTGCGCTGGATCATCAGTCTTGAGAAGGGTTAAGTAGCGCGGTGATATCCAGACGTAAAATCTTTTTCCCGATTGCGAATGAATTAAGAAATTACTTAGGACATTACGGGAGAAATTCGGAAATTCCACTCGTTTACGACGACCTTCTGAGATTTACGGGTTCGATCCCTTACGAGAACTCCGAAGGCGAAGAAACGCTCTGGCTCGAGGTCATGTATCCTCCCGAGGTGATGGAAGAGCTTCGCCCGAAACTCACCAAAATCTATGCCACTTTGAAAATAGGCGGAGACCTTTCTCTTGCGGAACATTTAACGGTAGAACGAATCGATTTTGGAGAATTTGGCAATTCCCGCCCGTTTCGCATTCGAATCACAAACTCGTTCAACGATAATTCAGACTATTACTATGTAAAACATGCAGATGCCTCACGTTTGTATGGACTCGAGTTGGAGCATATTCTCTCTCCAAATCGGATCAATTACCTTGTGAATGGCAACACTCTCATTGAAGAACACATCGCTGGGGTTCCAGGAGACATATTCATTCGCGATTACCTCGATCGGGATGATCTGAACCGGGTTCGCGTGGCGAAGGAGTTTGTCAAATTCGGAGAGCGTTGTTTTCTGCGCTTACTGGGAGATATGCGGACCGTGAATTACATCGTAGATATCACACCGGACTTTGAAGAGGTGCAATATCGAGTGCGCCCCATTGACTTCGATCAACAATCTTACGAAGGAAATCTCGCTGTTTATCGAACTCATCTTTTCAATGATAATAAACCTGTAGAAAATCTCGTACGAGAATTACTGAACGATCAAACGATCCTTCAATACCGCTCGGAAGAACGGTCACAAATGGCGCGCCGCGCCGCAGTGGAGCACCGCAGGCTCAATGCTCTGCTCGAAGTCATGAAAATCGACCGCATCTCTACAGACGAACATCTCATTCTTCTACGAGATTCTCTCCGGGAGCGTTACGGATCGCATGCCTTTGATCGCTGTCGCACGATGGGTGATTTAACCGCCCTCCATCTCCAGCAAGTTCTGGGCTATCACACGAGTTTTTAAGACCTTTGCTATTTGATTCGCCAGATGATTCCGGAGTGATCGACGAGGTAATATCCTCGTTGGAGATCTTGTCCAAATGAGGCGACGGGGCCTAATTTTTGATTTTTCCCCAGCACCTTGTCCGTGATGTCTTCGAAGGCGTATCCTTTAGACTGATCCAAAGTCCAGAGACGGCGGGTGACGTAGTCGGAGAAGAGGTACTTCCCTTGAAGTAACGGATTTGCTCCGCGATAGACAAAACCTCCAGTGACCGAGAATCCTTCGCCAGCTCCGGTGCCCCTGCCATATTGATAGATTGGCTCCACGGCATCGGGAGGCTGAGGGCCCGCAATTTTTTTATTCGGGTTCGCAATCATCCCTTCACGAAGACGCCAGCCGAAGTTTTTGGCGCGCGCTCCTTGCACGGAGGTGACGTTGATTTCCTCAAAACGATTCTGTCCGACGTCCGCGATCCACAGGTCTCCAGTCTCTACATCAAAGGAGCAGCGCCATGGATTACGCAAGCCGTAGGAATAGATTTCAGGTTTTGCGTCGGCTTTTTCGATAAAGGGGTTAGTCGGTGGAACGGTGTAACCGGAATCGGAACTCACATCGATACGCAGTAATTTCCCGAGGTAACTTCCAAGATCTTGCGCACGTGCTTTCGGATCATCACGTGCTCCTCCATCTCCATTTGCGATATAGAGAAAGCCGTCAGGCCCAAATCCGATCCAGCCTCCATTATGATTTCTAAAATCCTGCCGATACTTGAGGAGCACTTCTTCGCTCGCGGCATCGATGGATTTCTTTCCCGAGGGCAGGGTGAATCGCGAGATACGGGTCATCGCTTTTTTGGGAGATTTATCGGTGAAGTTGACATAAAATCGCCCGCTTTTTTCAAAATTCGGGTCAAATGCGAGACCTAAGAGACCCTCCTCATTCATCTGCCGGGAAACCTGCGCACTGAGATCCAGTAAAACTCCTTCACGTTCACCCGTTTCCCGATCAATCGCGGTGATCACTCCGTGCTGTTCAACGATAAAGAGCTGGCTCTCATTTCCAGGAGCAGCTTGTAAATCAACGGGCCGCTTAAAGCCCTCGGCAAGCTTCTCGAGAGTCACTTTTGCAAAACTTGCAGAAGTGAATGAGGCTAATACTAAGAATCCAGCACGAATAATCATCGGAGGAATCTACGATCCATTTTCCATTCTTCAATCAAAGGATCGATTACTTCGACTCAATCTGGGGAATCTGGTCGAGGCAGAATGCGGATACTACTCGCTGATATTGGTGCGGAAAAATTCCAAGAATCGATTGGGAATTTCATTAATCTTTTGGATCGCTAAGCCACGGTAGGTCACTTCCGAGCCGGAAGATTGAATCTGGATCTGCCCACTGCTGAGGTGCACCATCTTACCGTCGGCATCCTTCGTCTTAGCGCGGCGAATGACATTGACTACCTGCCCATTGATGACGTGGACCGAGCGATTTCCGACGACAAAGATTTCCACAACATTCCAATCTTGTTTCTTTTCAAAGTCCGAGCTGCAGCGATTACAATAGCGAGGTGCTTTGATAATTGCCCAATTCTTTTGAGGGTCAAAGCGAGGACGCCTCACGGTTGGATTATCCATTTTCCCCTCAGCCGTTACGTCACCGATTCGAAAAAAACCACCAAATTCACGCTCCTGAATTTGGTATTCCAGACCCGCTTTCCAGGTCTTCCAGGTAGAGCCAGACTGGCCATGAGAGTGGTAAATGATGCCGCTATCACGCGGAGTCTCGAGGCTGGGTGCCCATTTTTTCTTCCCCCACTTCACCTGAACCTTCAAGTGGTATCTTCCAAAATTTTCTTTGGTTGTGAGTGAGGCTGGTACTTTGCCGCTGACGATTAAGTCGTAAGTTCCATCCGTTTGTTTTTCCGCTTTGTAGATTCCAAGAGGATCTCCCGGACCCATCGGCTCTTGCTCCTCTTGATCGCCATTGCCTAACCCTAGAGACGGATCAGGAACACCGGTCCAGACGTACCATTGGGATAATTTCTCATCGAGCAATGGCTGCCATTCTTCTGCTCTCAGGAGCGCGAAAAAGGGGGCGTAAAGTAGAACGAATAAAAGTGATTTCATCTTCGGAGTGACAATGTATGCACACGGGATAATTTGACACTCGAGTGATGTCAGCGAAATAATCACGGTTTTTATTGCTTCGCTGGAACCTATTCATTGAAAAGCGATCCAAGCGGGCTTCGATAAATACTTTATTTTTCCTGATATTTTGGCTAACTGAAGTCATTCATGTCTCGTTCGAAGCGAAAATCCTCTCCTCGAAGCTCACGCAACCGCTATCGGTCAGCGCGTGAGAGTCGTGGAGGGAAGCGAGAATCCTTGGGTGAGGTCTTCCGGCGAGCGAAGCGAGTTTCGGCCCGTAAGGCGAATATGAGGCGTGGCCGGAGAGATGGCATGATGGCGCGGGCCGCCATTGCAGAATCTCCCGGTGGGTTCGATCTCGGTTTTGCCGAAATGAATTGGTGGCAGCGCTGTAAGAGCTACCTGAAGGCTCTCTGCCTGGTTCCCTTCATTATTCTCGTTGCCTTGACTCTGGTGGAGCCTGCGTCTGACACCGATTTCATGTATCGCTTCTGGCGTTCTGAAGAGCTCCTCTTTTTTGGCGTGGGGGTGATTCTGATGCTGGGATGGTTTTGGACGCGCCTTTTTTCAGAACACTTTCTCTTTTTTTACGTTTTAGGCCATGAGCTGACTCATGCTCTCTTTGTCTATCTCAGCTTTGGGCGGGTCAGTGATCTGAAGGTCAGCACCGATGGGGGCTATATTCTCACGAATAAATCGAATATCTTCATCGCGCTGTCCCCATATTTTATTCCCTTTTGGTCACTTGTGGTGCTCTCAATCAGCGGGTTCATTATTATGTGGAAACCACTTCCTCACGGGGATGACATTCTCCTCCTGCTCCTCGGCGGAACTTGGTGTTTCCATGTCGTGTGGACTCTCTGGATGATTCCACGAGATCAACCGGACCTCCAAGAGCACGGGACGGTTTTTTCCCTCTCGATTATCATTTTAGCAAATATGATCATCCTCACTGGGATGGCCTGCCTCACCTCTCCCGACCTCAGCTTCTCTGTTTTTGGCTATAATCTTTGGAATAATGCCGTCGATCTCACTCAGAGTACGGTCGCCTGGTTTTCTAAAATTCGACTCTAGGATGCTAGACCTGACTCGTAATCTGCGTAAGGGGAGGTATCTTTTGTGACCCAAATGGCGATTTTCCTCCGAATATTACTCCCACTCCTCCTCCTTGGCGGAGGATATTGGGGCTTCACGAAGCTCTCCGTAGAGACGGTGAAGGAAGAACGAGAACGCCCTCCACGCCGTAAAATCGAGACCGAAGCCATTCCGCTGGAGCGCACAGATTTCCGAGTCGTCCTCGAATCACAAGGGATCGTCCGCCCTCATAATGAAACCACGCTGACCCCTCGAGTCAGTGGCCGTGTTGTCACCATTTCTCCACAATTCGAAGGAGGAGCCTTTTTTCATGAAGGCGAAATCCTCGTTGAACTCGACCCGACCGACTTCTTGGCGGAACTCTCCACTGCCGAAGCGCGACTCGCCCGCGCTCAGGCCAGCCTCGCTCAGGAAGAAGCGCGGGCCGAACAAGCGCGCCTTGACTGGGTTGACCTCGGCTACACCACGGAGCCAACCGATCTCGTTTTAAGAAAACCTCAACTGAAACAAGCCAAGGCCGATGAAAAAGCGGCCTTGGCCTCGCTCTCAGAAGCCCAACGCCGCCTGGAACGCACCAAAATCCGCGCCCCCTACGCAGGCCGAGTCAAAGAACGTCTCATCGGGCTAGGGCAATCGGTCACCTCGAATACTCAGCTTGGTGAGATCTTTTCAACCGACTTTGCCGAGGTCAGACTCTCTCTCTCATCGCGTGAACTCACGTATATCACTCTCCCCAATGACCCCGGTGATCCCAGCATCCCAGTGACTCTCACCGATGCTCTAGCAGAAACCAATCAGCAAACATGGCAGGGTGAAATCATCCGAACTGAGGGGGCGCTGGACGAACGATCTCGCAAGCTCTTTGTCATCGCACGTGTTGACCACCCTTTTGCGACTCAAGCAGGTGAGCCTCCCCTACGAATCGGCCAGCCAGTACGCGCCCGCTTCGAAGGGGGACTCATTGAAAACGTATTTGTCATTCCTCGCAGCAGTGAACGCAACCCAGGCGAGGTGGTCCTGATCGATCCCGAGGAACTCCGGCTCAAACGCCAAGAGATTACTCCCATTTGGAGCGACTTTGAAAACTACGTCATCCGCGATGGGCTTCTCGAAGGCTGGTTTCTTTCCACCAGCCGCCTCGCCGCGGCCCCAAATGGAGCCAAAGTCATGATCATCCCGGCTAAAGACAAAGCCACCAAAGCTGCGCAGACTCCTCAAAAAATTCCAGGCGCATAGATGAAACGCCATCCGCTTAAAAACGTGCGCGCTTTCCGCACCGCCCTCCTGAAATGGTTTCAGCAGGAAGGAAAAAGCTATCCGTGGCGTGAGACCAGAGACCCTTGGGCGATCCTCGTCTCCGAAATTATGCTTCAGCAGACTACCGTAAGCGCAGTCATCGCGCACGGGAGATACGAGAAATTTCTCCAAGAATTCCCCGATCTCAAAACCATCGCCAGCGCCTCCGAAGATCAACTCTTAAAAGCCTGGGAAGGTCTCGGATACTACAACCGAGTTCGCAATTTACAAAAATGTGCCCAAGCCATCTTAGGCATCTATCAGGGAACATTTCCACCAGACTCAGAAACCCTTGAGACTCTTCCAGGGATCGGGAAATACACCGCCGGAGCAATTTCCTCATTCGCCTTCGAGCAAGCAGCGCCCATTGTCGATAGCAACATCGCCCGAGTCTTGGCTCGTCTTTTTGATTTCCATGAGCCCATCGATCGCACTGTGGGGCAAAAACAAATATGGCACTGGGCCGGTGAACTGCTCGACCCCAAAGCGCCCCGCCTCTTCAACTCCGCCATTATGGAGCTCGGCCAAACGTATTGCTCCCCACGCCACCCATCGTGCCAAAGCTGCCCGGTGCACGATTTCTGCCAGACTCGTGAACCCATGTCTCTCCCGATCAAAAAACCACGGAAACAGTTCCTCCAAGTCGAAGAACACGCACTCTTCCTTGTAAAGAAAGACCAACTCCTCCTCACTCGTGAAACAGGGCCTCGACGAAAAGGCTTCTGGCACCTCCCTCTCCGCTCTGCCGATGAGGTCAGCCATCTCGAAATCTCCGCAACGCATCGCTACACCATCACCCATCATAAGGTCACCCTTTCGCTCTACTCCATTTCCGAAAACCAGCTTCCAGGGGGGCAAAACAAAGACGAGCAATTTCACCCTCTCAAAAATCTGGACGAACTCCCGCTTCCCAGCCCCATCCGCCGCGTCATCAACAAAGCCTGCGAGTCGCTCACAAACTCGTGCTCTTAAGAGAACCAAAAAGAGCCCTATCCTGTTACCTTTTTCTCATTAAAGGCAGCTCGGCTAGCCCTTTAAAAAGCAAATTCCCGTTATAGACAGCCTCATTCACCTTCAAAGAAAGCCCCCCTTTTCTCTCCAAAAATAATTGCAAAAAAATCCTGAGCTGCGTGCGTGCTAACTTAGCCCCAATGCAGTGATGCGCTCCAAGCCCAAAGGCTAAATGACGGTTTGCAGGGCGAGAAAAATTCAACTCATAAGGCTTCTCAAAAACCGATTCATCCCGATTCGCCGAAGCCAGGGCTAGCCACAAAACGGTCCCCGGTCGGAGCCGTTTACCCCGCACCGTCACCTCTTCTCTTACCACTCTTCGCGTTAACTGCGCTGGACTATGAAAACGGTAGAGCTCTTCCAACACCTCCGGCGTCATCGCCTCCGGTCCCCCATCCGATAAGACACTGTAAACCGCAAGGCCCAGAATATGGCTCGTCGTCTGTAACCCTGCCGCCACCAACATCACTAAAGTGGACAAATCTGCTTCCCCGCCATGCGGACATGCTGAGCCCGCATGATCTTTCAAAGCAAGATAGCGCTCCCCAGCCACCGTCCTGCTATTCAAATCGCTCAGCGGATCCAGACTATCGGCCAACTCCTGCGCAAGCTCCGTCACATACGCAAGATCGACCCCTCGTAAGCCCAAGATATTGACAATGACTTCCGCCACAAAGGGACGTGAAATCTCTGAAATTAACTCACACTCTCGCCCGGCGAGTCGCCCTAAAAAGCGCTCCGCACTCTCCCGGATCACTCGCTCTACCTCGGCCGCACCCGGTTCTTGTAATTTTTTCTTCCCGGATTTTCGGGTCATTTCATGCTCCGGAGGATTTTGAAAGAGCATCAAACGCCGCCGCATCTCATAATAGCCTCTCAGCGCATCTGGGACGTGACTCAAATTCGTCAGATCTTCAAAACCGATGCGCTCATCTTTCAAAAAATGGGCGCAATCGTGATAACGCGTTACCAAGTAAGCACGCATCCCACGCACCGGGCAGACCGGATTGACCCTTCGCAGGTGCTCAAAAATTGGGTGAGGATCATTCCTCAATTGAGCATCCGAAAAATCGATCACATCCATGGCAGAAAAAAGCGCACACGCCGGAGCGCTTTTGTCAGACCGCTATCACGCCGCAACTTTAAAATATTTTCTTTCACATTGATTCATCATCTCACGTTTGCATGATCCCTTTCGATGAAATTGATATGCCTCCTCCCAATCTGCGCTGGACTGATCAGTTGCGGCGCCCAAAAAGTGAGCACCCCTCCGCAATATCCGGTCACATTTACTCATAAAATTGCCGGGAATCAACTCACCGTGAATGCCACCGTGACGAACAACACCGCCCAAACGATCTCTCTCGTAAAAAACCCGAACTTCTACGGAATCTCGGTGCGGGCCCAAGACCCGAAGAAAGACGAAGCCATTCGCCCCAAGATCGTCACCTATGGCCCTGCCGTCAGCAAGGATGTCGCCATCGTCGCGCCAGGTCATGCAACGACTTTCTCCACCACCTTCGCCATGCGGCGACTCCTCGGAGGCCCTATCGAAGTTGAGCGGGTCGAGCAATCATATGGTCCCCGCTCGTTTATGGTCATCTCAGATGATACCTTTAAGACGACCTTCAGCTATGAGCACTACCCTCGTTTCCTCTCGGAAAAAGCTAAGAAAACTGGGCAGAATTTCCTCATCACCCCGCTGCGTGGGCAATCAACTTTCCGCCGCCCCCTCATTCCGGTGCCCAGTCTCAATGCCCAACCTCCAGCGGCGATTAAGAAACCACAGTCCCCTGCGGTTCCCGATACCGTCTAGGAAAACAAAAATTTAGGGCGTAAATCAAGGCATGGGTAATCATTTACCGATGCCTTTTTTTCTGTCCTCATTTTGTGATGTTATCAGCAAAACGATGAAACATCTCTTATTCTGATTTCAGGGTAAACTCCGTATCATCTTC
>CALGLJ010000073.1 GCA_937930235.1 uncultured Verrucomicrobiales bacterium
GATGTCAGTTTATATCGTCACAGGGACCGATGAGGGTCGTGTTTCAGAGGAGTCACTTGCGCTCTTCGAAGAATTGAAGCCGGAAGGGAGTGATGAATTTGTCAATGAGGTGATCGAGGGGCAGGCAGATCATGCGGAACATGCACATACTCTCGCGGCGAAAGTTGTGGAAGGGCTGCAAACGGTTGGTTTTTTTGGTGGAGATAAGGTGGTGTGGTTGAAGGGGGCGACATTTTTCGGAACTGATCGGACCAGCGAGGCTGAGCGAGCGAAGGCGGGGGTAGAGAATATTCTGGAAACGCTTCAGGCGGGATTGCCTCCGGGGGTGATTTTTCTACTCAGTGCGACGGGGTTAGATAAACGACGCGCTTTTTATAAGTGGGCGAATAAGAATGCGGAGATGCGTTCTTATGACAAGATCGACGTGTCTCGCGATGGATGGGAGGAGGAAGTCGCGGTGATGGTGTCGCGCGTGAGTAAGGAAAAGGGCCTGCAACTGACGGGGGAAGCTCTAGCCACCTTCGTGCAGTTGGCTGGAGCGGAAACACGTCAAATTTCGAATGAGTTAGAGAAATTGGATCTTTACCTAGGAGCGGAGCGTCGCGAGGTCACGGTGGAGGATGTTCAGGTCATGGTGCCACTGAGTCACAAAGGGGTCATTTGGGAAATCTCGCGCGCCTTGGAAGGGCGTAATGCTCCCCGTGCCATCGAGCTCATTGATGCGCAGCTTCAGAAAAACGAAAGTGCCATTGGCTTGGTCAAGGCGGCCATGATCCCGACGGTAAGAAATCTATTCTTTGCCAAACTTGCGATTGCAGATGACAGGGTTTCTGCTTCGAATTATCAAGCATTTCAGGGGGGGCTGAACCGTCTTCCGGAGGAAAAAAAGGCACTCTTCCCGAAGAAGAAAGATGGGAATGTCAATGCGTGGGGGCTGTTCGCGGCTGCTCAAAAAGCGAGGCGCTTTACGCTGAGTCATTTACAAAAGTGCCTCGAACATTGTCTTGTCGCTGACAAGGCGTTGGTCACAACGGCGCAAGATCACCGGATGGTGTTGCATCGTTTGGTCATTCAGCTGTGTGCTAAATAGGGGGAGATTATTCGTCTTTTTGAGATAATGATAAAAAATCATTTGGTGTTTGGTTCGTTAGGATGCCTAGGGTGCTGTCGATGAGTGAAGCGATTTCAGATGGGGTGCTTTCTGTTGTGGTGCCTTCATATAATGAAGAGGCGACTCTGGATGAAGTGTTGGCATTAATTCTACGTCAATCGATGGTGGGAGAGATTGTGATTGTTGATGATGGATCTCATGACCAGACCGCATCAAAGGCTCGCACTTGGGAAGAGAAGGATGCTCGCATTCGTTTTTTCGAGCATGAACAGAACCAGGGTAAAGGGGCTGCGCTTCGCACCGGCTTCCAAGCTGCGACTCTTCCCTATGTCATCGTGCAAGATGCCGATTTGGAATACGATCCTGCTGATTATGCTAGGGTGATTGGTCCGCTGATACGAGATGAGGCGGATGTCGTCTATGGCTCACGTTATTTGAAGAAAGACACCCGCCGAGTTTTGCGGTTTTGGCATACGATGGGAAATCGTTTTTTAACGACAGCTTCTAATATGTTTAGTGATCTCTATGTCACGGACATGGAGACCTGTTATAAGGGATTTCGCAGAGAAGTGATTCAGGCCATTTCGATTGAAGAAAATCGTTTTGGGTTCGAGCCCGAAGTCACGGCAAAGCTGGCCAAGATGAAGCTGCGGGTGATGGAAACCTCGGTGAGCTATTTCCCCCGAAGTTATGATGAGGGAAAGAAAATTGGTATGAAAGATGGCTTCCGCGCTCTTTGGTGCATCTTTCGATATAATGTGCTGGATCGTGATCCCATCGAGTGGAAGAAAGCCTCTGATGACTAGATCACTTGGTTGGGGGTTTTGGGGAACCTTTCTTTTGGGACTGGCGTGGAGTCTCTATCGCGCGCTCACTAACCAGGGGTGGATCCTTGATGATGAGCTTTCACATTATTTGATTTCCAAAGAGGTGTGGAGCTCGCCAGATCAGCTTTGGCATACTTGGAGTCGTCCCGGGAGAAATCTATTACAGTTTTTGCCTGCGATATTTGGGTTGGAAGTGACCCGTCTTTGGACTCTCACTCTTTCTGCCGTCGCAGTCTGGTTGACGGGTCGCGAGGCTCGACGATTGGATCTGCCGATGCTCTGGATTCTCCCGTTGCTCATTTGGTTTCAATGGTGGTTTCCGGAATTGAGCTACCCGGTGCTGACGCAGGCTCCGTTTCTTTTGGTTTGGATTGCGGGAGTTTTTTTTGCGGTGAGAGAGAGGTATGTGATCGCGGCTTTCTTTTGGGGTTATCTGGGGCTCATTCGCCATGAAGGAATTGCGCTTTCTGCCTTGTGGGGACTCTGGGTGATCTTTGCGGAAGGAGGATTTGCCCGCTATTTAGTGACTGGGAAAATCAAAAAAAGCGTTGCGGCTTTCCCGCGCGCGGTGGGGCTCGGATTTTGTACGATTCTTCCGATGATCTTAATGAATGTCTTCACTTGGCTTGCGAATGGGAGTTGGCCTTTTGAGATGTTTTTCCAGTCCAAGCCGACAGATTATTACGGTTCGGGCCCTCTTTGGCTCTACACGGCACACCTTTTTAAGGGCGTGGGATTTCCAGTCGCACTGCTTATGTTGCTCGGCCTTTTCTGGAAGGGCTGGAAGCTTCGGTGGGACCTCGTACTTTATGCGACCTACCCAGCCTATCTGATCATGCACAGCCTCATCTTTTGGAAAGGATTGTTCGCTTCGGGAGGCTATTATCACTTTATCATGCCGATGGCTCCATGGGTGGCTCTGGTCGCTTTGCGCGGGGTCAATCAGTTGCGTGAAAAATTTGGTCCGAGGCCGCTGTATGCGCTGGTCCCTCTGGTGATATGGGGTGGGCTGATGATGCCTCAGCAGCAGTTCAATGTCTCGGATGATCACATTCCTGGCCTGCCTCAAGTGAAGAGTAATTTGCAGCTCGTTTGCCCTTCGATGCCTGTGAGTCGCTTTGCCACGGGAATGAAGGAGGCGTCGGATTGGGTGCGGGAGAATGTGACTGATCAGAAGTGGCTCACTCATCATGTTGCGGTGAGTTATTTTCTACAGGACTTTGAAGGAGGGGAAAAAGTGGATGCCTGGGATGGGGAGACGCCCCATACCTTACCGGGCGGCACCGTCCTGATCTGGGATGTTCAGTATTCGGTCGATACCCACGATTTCACTCTCGAAGCGCTCGAAGCCAGTGAGTGGAATGAAGTCGAACAATATGCTCACGGGACCGTGAGAATCTTTATTAAGTCATAGTCCCATCCGAGATGTCTTGTAGAGGGTTGCCTTTTGAGGAAGGTGAGATTATCTCATTTCTGAAAACATTCCTTGAAGCCTTCTCCTCAAAAATATCTCCAATTGTTTGGTGATCAGCTCAAAGCATTTCTCCTTGTCGGAGTGCTTTTGAGTTGTGGGATCGGGGCGGTCTTGGTGCAGTCGCTCGGTTGGATGGTGATGCTCCCCACGCAGTGGGTTGAAACAGGGTCGGTCGTCGAGGCCGTGAGTAATACCTTTGATGGCGAGCATCCTTGTGAATTTTGCAAAACTGCGGAACGAATGAGAATGGCGGAACAGTCTACGCCAGAGTCTCCAGAACCTGCTCCTGGAATGGGGTCGCAGGGGGCAAAAAAATTACTGTGTTTCAAGAGCCAGAAATTTCAGGTCATCGCACCCGCGACTCGATTCTGTGGTCATAAAGAAGAGGGCCTCTGGCGACTCCTTAAGGTGGAATTAGATTTCGAGAGTCCGCCTCCGCAAAATGTGAGCGATCTTTTTGTGAGCTGAGAATCTCTAGGCGAGTTCTTGCCGTTTGCTCATCCCGTGCGGTGTCAGTCTTCATCTTGCACGATGACACAGCACGAGGGAATCTGGGTCATTTTCTGACTGAGGTTCATGTCCTGTCCTCTAAATCTCGTCGCTTCATCCTGAGTTGAAGGTCTTCTGATTTAGTGTTTTGGCCCCCCTCATTATCGGAGGTTTCTTCGATCGCCTTATTTTTAATTCTCATTTTTTATTCTTATGAAACTCATTTGTCGTGCAGCAGTGTTCGCTGCCAATTTTTCAGTGATCTTACTCATCAATGCGGAGGGGGAAGAACTCTCTCCGGTGCCTGTTTACGGCCGCGAGGAGGAAGGTCAGGATAGCGTGGAGGCCGCAGAAGAGCGGGTGAAGTCTCTCGCCGGTGGAGCTTCGATTATTACGCCGGATCTGTGGACGGGGCGCACTCGTCAACCAGAGGAGATCTTCCGATTTGATCCTGGCGTGAATGTTCGCTCGCGTGGATTAGCGAGTGATTCACGTCTTTCGATTCGCGGTTCAGGTATCCAGCGTCGATTCGGAGACCGTGGAGTGTCGCTCTTATTGGATGGAATCCGTGCGAATGATGCGGATGGATCTTTTTACTTTCGTGCGATTGATCCTCTTTCGATTAATCATGTAGAAGTTTATCGAGGAGCAAATGGACTCGCCTATGGTGGGAGCCAGCTCGGGGAGCGGTGAATATCGTACAAAAGAATGGCCTCAATGCTGCTGGGACGTCCTTGTTGGCTGAGTATGGTAGCTATGAGTCATATCGCGGAGCAATTCAGTATGGAGGTTCGAATGAGCGATGGGATTGGTTTTTAGGTTACACATACGCGGAAACGGGAGGGTATCGTGAGCAGACCTCAGCGGAGAATCATCACTTCACGGCCAACGTGGGTTACCATTGGTCAGATCGAGCCGTGACACGTTTTTACTTGCTGGGCAGTGATTCAGATGGGGAATTGGCGGGATCATTGACGCCCGGGCAGTTTCAGGAAAATCCTCGTCAGATCAGTCCTCGAAGAGACCCTGATGCCGATCGAGATTTGGTGACGATTCGGGTGGGGCAGAGAACGGAATGGGAAAGCGAGAGCGGATCTTGGTCATTTTATACAAATTACCAATACCTTGATTTTGATCACCTCATTAATCGTGGAGGGCCTTTTCTTTTTAATCGTTTGATAGATTACGTGTCAGATGGTTTTCAAACTGGGATTCATGGCGAGGAAGAGGGCCGTTTGTTTGGTCTCGAAAATACGGTGCGCTTTGATGCGCATTACAATTATGGACGTCAGGATGAAGGAGGGTTTGGTGGTTTCGTCAGAACGCCAGTGAGACCTGCTCCTGCGATTGACCGGGTGAATACTGCGAGTAATTTCCAAGCTTATCTTGAGAATGACCTCACCTTTGCTCCGGGACATCATCTGATCCTTGGAGGCGGATGGGTGCGGGGAGATCGGCAAGTGAGGATCGGATCGGGAGATGAGCAGAGCACTCAAAATGCGGTGGATGAATCGTATGATGATTTTGTCTATCGCATCGGGTATCTCTATGAGTTGAATGAGAAGACGCAATTTTTTGTCAATTATAGTCAAAATTTTGAAATCCCGGCCTTCTCTGAGGCGACTGAGGACAATGGTTCACTGGACCCTCAGCGTGCGCAAACCTTTGAAATAGGAACTCGTTTTGAGCATGATTTTCTCAAGGGCGAGCTGACATACTATCGTAGTGCCATTGAAGATGAATTTATTTTCGAGCAGGTTGCGGCGGATGGTCCCAGCACGCTCACTAATCTTGATAGTATTCATCAGGGGGTTGAGGCGGCATTGAGGATTGATCTGACAAGTTTCGTGAACGATGGCTCGGGGCCTCGGCTTCAACTGGACCAGGTGTATCAGTGGAATGATTTTGAAATTGATGCCGGGAGTGATCGCGGGAATCGTCTTCCGGGGGTCTCTGAGCATGTCTATCGTGGGAGACTGCGTCTCGAAGATCGGGATGCGCGGTGGAATGTTTCTTTGGCGGCGGAGTGGCTCCCGGAGGGCTTCGTGGTAGATAATGCGAATCAAAATAAAACTGATGGATTCGCGGTCTGGCGCTTAGCGGGCGAATATCAGGTGAATGATGGGCTGACCCTCTATGGCGGCGTAGACAATCTCTTTGATAAAACCTTCGTTAATAATGTTGTCGTGAATCCTGATGGGGATGCTTTTATTAATCCTGGAGATGGACGGGCAATTTACTTCGGGTTGAAGATGGAGTGGTAAAATGTGCGGCCATGTTTGCGGGGAGCTCTTCGGAGTTCACCGCTTTTTTTCTGAATCTGGGATTTCATTCAGAGTGTAATACGCATCAGGATGCCAGAGAGTTTTTCCCGCTGCGGATTTGAGTCCGCTGGCATTGAGGTGGTGGACGTGACCGAGCGTGAGAGGAGAGATGACAAGACGGACCGACTTCCGGTCTGGTGAGACGGTCGCGGATTTGACGATGGGGGTCACGGGATCTACCTCTGGGCTGCCGTAAGATTTTTGGTAAATATAGGTCCAGGCTGCGACTTGGTATGAGGCTGGATTGGACGCGTTTGTCGGGTCGACTTCTTCGGTGAAGGTCAGAGTAAAGCCGTCCGGTTGCGCGTGCATTTCGTGGATTTCAAAGGGAGTCTTGCCATTCCAACGAACACGTTCGAAGGTGAATTTTTTCCCACCCCGAGCGGCCCAGCCACGATTTGTCCCTCCGACGAAGAGGGTGGCATCTTCTCCCATCCGCATCGGGACGATGCCAGAGCGGAAGCCTTCGAGAAATTTAAAAACAGCTCCCTGATAGATGCCATTGACCTTTTCCATGAAGACGCGTTGCACTTGTGATTGAGTTTGTTCTCCCACGAAGACTTGATTTTGGAAGGGGCCAAATGTTCCTGCGGTGGAATCATAAATGACGGCGGTCGGAGAGTTGCCGACCTTTCCGTGCGGGAAAATCACGGCGGGGGGCATGATGCGTGGGTCTTTGGCTCGTTCGATGAGAATACGGGAGCCATTCTGAGGGTTTGGAGGTTCTTCCAGATCGAGGAGCTTGGCGTATCGATTGCCGGTCGGGTTGCCCTGAAATGAATGTGGCTTGAGCCATTTCAGAGAAGAAGAGCCATTCCAGACCCCTTGGTTATCGGTGTAGAAACAATCATTTACGTGATTGAAACCAATGCCTCCTGGGGAGCGAATACCGGAGCAAGTGGGGAGAGCCTGCCGACCATCGAGGCTGTATCGGAATGCCCAACCACGCCAGGGAGATTCGGGACTCGCTTTAGACGAGCCGGTGAGACATTGCACGACCCAGATGTGACCTTCTTTGTCTGGGTCTGAGCCGAAATTGTATTCGTGATAATCGCCATCGATGCCCCAGTAATGAGTGATGGTTTCAAAAAGATCAGCGCGGCCATCACCATCGGTATCTGTGAGCTTGGTAATTTCTGGTCGCTGGGTGAGATACAGAGAGTTGTCGCGGTAGAACATGCCGAAGGGTTCGTGTAGACCACGGGCGAAGAGGGTCCACTGAACCTGACTGAGGTCTTTCTCATAGGCGCCTTCACAGATCCAGACATCGCCACGACGAGATGCGACTGCGATTTTCCGGTCTGGCATGATGGCGATCGATCCGAGTTCGAGGACTTCATTTTTCGGAGTGGGGATTTCTTCTCGAAGGTAAAATTCCGCCTGGCGATCATCGGCATAGATCGAGGAACCGAGGGTGAGGGCTAGGGTGAGAGGATGGATGAATTTCATGTGGATTTCTACTTCCAAGTGTAGGTGAGCTTGATGGTTTGAGTGGCTTGCCCAAGGGGAATCGGGATGAGGAGTTCCTGATTTCGGATGAGGGGAAGTGGGGATGGGGCGAGGACTTCGAGGGAAAATTGTTCACTGATGAAAGTGAAGCTTCGTTCGCCGGTAGAGGTGACGGGAGCGCCGCTCAGGGCACGGAAATAGAGGGGGGTGTCAGAAGGGGCTTCTTTGGGAATGGTGATGTGGATGGTGCGGGTCAATTGTTGAGCTCCGCTCGGAAGGATCTCGTCGGTAAAGGAGAGGTCTCCGAATTCATACATGAATGTCGGTTGTTGTTTGGCATTGAGTCGGTAGCCACGGAAGCGAGGGGCGAGCTTGGGATCGGCCTTCGAATTCCAGGAAGTGGTTTGGCTTTCGAGTAAGTTGAAGGGAATGCCTCGGTTGAGTGGAATGAGTCGATTTCCGGCAGGTTTTTCAAAACCTTGGCCACGATTGGTCCAGTGGCGTGCGGCATTGATGAATTTGCCAGTCCAGATGAGATCGAGGGCCATTGTTTCCGCGCTGAAGAGGAGATTGACCCCTTCCGAATAGCCAACACCAATTCCCCGGGCATCTGAACCAGCGATGAAATTACGATAAATGAGTGCCTCGCCAGTAGGGGGGACGAGAGGAATGGAGGGAGCCGTTCGTTTTTTCGGCTTTTTTTTGTGAAGGGGCTGATTGTTAACTTCTGGGCCATGCCAGAAGAGGGTGATTTCTTCTTTGCCGCTGTATTCGAAGTATTCGATCTTGATGTCGGCACGTCCTTTCTTGAGGTTGATACTTTTGCGACTGGGTTTTGTTGCAGGTCCGATGCGATCACGGGTGATAATTTCTTGGCCATTGATGGTGAGGGCTCCTCCGTCATCGGTGCTGAAAGTGAAGTGGTAACGTCCGTCTTGAGGGACGTTGAGCCAACCGTTCCAAACAAGTCCGAAGTAATTTTTGCGATCCGATTGATCGAGAGAAATGAAGCCCTCTTTTTCTTCTTCCACATTTTCAGCCTCGGATGCTCGCAGCTCTTGGAGTGATTTAAATTTCCCATGATGGATGTGTGAGAGAAGGTCGTTGATGCGATGGGGGTTCTTTTTTGGGGCCTCGAGGGGGTAATGTTTTAATAATTTATGAGCATCCCAGATGGAGGTTTGATCAGGGTGTTGCAGGCGGGCGGTTTTGATTTGTGTCGTCGTTACAGGTGTTTCTTGGTGCCCCCAAGAAGAGCGGACGTAGGTAATGATTTTCGAAATTTGCTCATCTGTGAGAGTGGCTCCTTGGGGAGGCATGACGAGGTTGTAATTTTTACCGACCGCTTGAATGGGGCCTTGAAGACCGCGTAGGACAATTTGGATCATTCGTTCGGGTGTTCCTCGAACCCATTCACTGCGTGCTAAAGGCGGAAAGAGCCCGTTACTGGCTCCCTTCCCATCAGGGGCATGGCAAGCGCTACAATAAATGGAGTATAAGTCCTTGCCGTCCTGAGCAAGGAGTGAGGAGGTGGTGAGAAGGGTGAAAAGGGCAAGATACCTCATGTCGTGATGTCAGAGAATACCTTGTAGGATCCCAGTTCTTACGGAAAAAGCACCTCGAATGATGAAACTCCCGTTTTTAAGAAGATCAACCAAGTGAGTGATCAAGCCGCTTGCTTTTTGAATCCTGAGAGCCTATCCAGTTCTCCGCATGAAACAGTTTTCCCTTCTCTTAGCCCTTATCGGATTCGGACTTGGTGCTTGCGAACGTCATGATTGGGAATCGAAGCCAGGGAAGCCGGGGACGATCGAATTTTTCAAACACGGTGATGGCGATTCCGCGAATCACGGCGAGGAAAAAGAAAGCAAGTAGCGCCCTTTCTTCACTCCCGAGTTAGGGTGATGACGCACTCGAGATGACGAGTTTGCGGGAAGAGGTCAAAGGGTTGGATCTGGTTGAGTTGGTAGCCATTTTCCAAAAAGCTCTTCAAATCCCGCATCTGGGTGGCGGGATTGCATGAGATGTATACGACCTTGCTCGGGCTATATGCGAAGAGTTGCGCAAGAAAATCAGGAGAGCATCCTTTGCGTGGGGGGTCGATGATGACGGAGGTTTCTTGGGAGGGGAATGGGACGTTCGCGAAGAGCTGCTCGGCAGAGGCGGCGATGAACTCGGCGTTTTCGATTCCGTTGGTGAGGGCGTTGCGGCGGGCCCAGTCAGCCGATGTTTCCGAGACTTCAATTCCGATGACTTTTTCGAAATTTTTCGCCAGAGACAGGGCAAAGAGACCGGAGCCACAGTAAGCATCGAGGAGGTATTTTTGCTCTGGCCCAGCGGCTTGCTCCGCCGCGTAGGTTGTGAATTCTGGAAGGATGAAGGGATTGTTCTGGAAAAAGTCTCCTGCAAGAAAGTTGAAGGTGAGTTCACCGACTTGTTCGGAGACGGGGTTACGATGGTTGGTTTCTACTTTTCCATTCGTGGCGCGGAGGAGGAGAGTGGCTCCTTTTTTATAGCTTGCGGCATTTTGTTTTACTTCATCGCGAGCGCGGGGAAGGTCCGCATTGATCTCATCCATGGCGATGGGGCAGTTGGTGACGTCGACAAGGAGGTTGCGCCGCTGATGTTCAAGAAAGCCGATATGAAGTGGTTTCCCATTTTGAGGTTTAGCAAAGTGTGGGGTGATCTTGGAGCGGTAGTTCCATTGAGCTGGGGAGGGCCATGTGGGGTTGACCGGCATCTCGATCCCAACCATGTGGTTGAGCAACTCGCCGACTTGGCGCTGTTTCCAGTCGAGTTGTTTTTCATAAGGAAGGTGCTGATATTGGCAGCCTCCACAACGGGCAAAGAGATGGCACTTGGGCTCGATCCGATCCGGGCTGGGAGTGATGATCTCTACGAGATCGGCGTGAGAGCAGTTTTCTTCATTCCGCCAGACGCGCGCTTTGACTACTTCACCTGGGAGGCAAAACGGGATGAAGACGACCCAGTTGTTCGGCTTTGCGATGCCGGCTCCGAGATTGGAGAGAGAGACAATCTTGACTTCAATAATTTCGTGCCACTCATAGGGCTCGGATTTGAATTTCCGCGGAGCTTGTTGCATATCAGGCCCCCGTGGTAGCGGATCGTGGGGAAATGAAAAGACTTGTGAACGGTCAGTTCAGATCGATGGGCTTTGAAGGCAGTTCGGGAAGAGGAGGGGTGGCGGTGATTCCCGAGGGATCTTCCTGTTTGGGGAGCTCGACAGGGGGATCGGAAACGGCAAACACTGTTTTTTTGTCCTCATCTTTCATTAGCTCGCTGTGAGTGGGTGGATCGACAAAAAGAGGGATCTTTTTTGATTGCGCGACTTTGATTTGAGGGGCGGGAAGATCTTCGAGGACGGGAACGGTTTCCACGGGCTTCACTTTTTCTTCGGGGAGCTCCGAGGTGCTGGCATCTTGATCATCTTCTGCAGACTGACTGCCGGAACATGAGATCAAACTCAAGTTTGTGGCAGAGAGCAGAGAGAGTAAGAGAGAGTGGAATTTTTTCACAGCACGGTCGTTTTTATGATCATGGTCTGATTTAGCGGATCTGTCCAAGCCAATCGGTGATGTCTCTGATGACGGTTTCACTCTGATGGTCGTAGAAAAGAAGGTGGTAACTCTCAGGGTAGTATTGACGGACCGGTGCTTTGGGAATGGCTTTGGCGAAGGCTTCCACGTCTTGAGCTTCAGAGAAGATGTCTTTGCCGCCGTGGAGGATGAGGGTCGGAATTTGAATCTGTTGTCCTGCGTCTTTTGCGGAACGGATCATTTTTCCAAGAGTGCTGAGGAGCCGGAAAGTCTGCCGTTTGACATGGTAAGAGTTTTGGTTTGCCTGCTCTTGGTGAATGGAGTCCTTCGTGACCTTCGCGGAGTGATTTCCGGAGAGCGTTTCGAGGGAGATTCTTGCGGTGGGGAAGATGGCGGCGAGGCCATGGGCTAGTCGCTCCTTCCAGCGGGGAAAGTCTCCGCGAATCTCGGTGATGGGAGAGCTGAGGATCAGGGCGTCGCAGGATTTCTGTTGGGTTGCGAGGGCGTAGGTGTGGCTATGCAAGACGATGAGCGAACCCATGCTCTCTCCGCACCATACGATCTTTGCCTTGGGGTGCTGTTTCCGAATGAGGTGGCTGAAGGTGAGGAGATCGCGAAACCATTCTTCCCGGTGATGAATATGCCCTCGGCGGGATTTGATGGGATCGTTTCCTTGCCCTCGAGTTTCCGCTGCGTAGACCGCAGTGTGAGGGAGGCTTTTTAAGACCTCAGTTGCGAGTGGTTTGTAGTCGAGAGAGGCTCCATTGATGCCATGCACGCCGATGATGACCATCTGAGGTTCGGTCTTTGGGAGCCATTTCCGATACCCAAAACGGTCTCCATCAAAGGTTTGATAGGTCGTGTCATCAAGTTGGGTGGAAGCAGGTGCAGTCAAAGCAGTGGAGGTTGAGCAATGAGTGAGAAGAGGACTGGATAGCAAGGCAAGAATCGCGAAGGCTGCTTTGCAGTTCATGGGAAAATGATGTCTGTCTTTGGGCGAAATGTCGACTCCCGGTTCTTCGCGCCTCGTGCCATTCCGATGGAGCATTGGCTGATCAAATGGTCTGTTTTGCGTAAATTTGCTTGAGTATCCCTTGCATATTAGCGCCTGATCGCGAGAATCTCCCAATCTATGAGTGATCTACCACTGAGCGGTAAAACCGCTGTTGTCTTTGGCGTCGCAAATAAGCGCAGTATTGCATGGGCTATCGCGAAAGCATGGGCTGATGCCGGAGCGAAATTAATTTTTAATTATCAAGGGGAGCGTCTGAAAGATAATGTAGAGCAGCTTGCAGATTCTTTTGGCGAGGATGTCCCTCTCTATCCCTGTGATGTCACGAGTGATGAAGAGATTGATGCTTTTTTTGATAATGTGAAAAAGCATACGGATCGTATTGATTTGGTGCTGCATTCGGTTGCATTTGCTCCAAAAGAGGCTTTAGAAGGCGATTTTCTTGAGACGACCCGGGATGCTTACAAGATAGCGCACGATATCAGTGCGTATTCTCTCGTGGCACTGGCTCAGCGTGCGGCTCCGATGATGACGGAGGGTGGCAGCATTGTCGCGATGACTTACTATGGTGCGGCGAAAGTGGTGCCTCATTACAATGTCATGGGAGTGGCGAAGGCCAGCCTGGAAGCTTCGACACGCTATCTCGCTGCGGATTTAGGCCACGAACGGATTCGAGTGAATTGCATTAGTGCTGGCCCGGTCCAGACGCTTGCCGCTCGTGGGATCTCTGGTTTCTCCTCGATGATTAAGCACTATGAAGAGCACGCTCCGCTGGAACGTTCATGCACTCCAGAAGAGTTGGGAGCGACGGGAGTGTTCCTCGCGAGTGAAGGGTCTGCTTCCATCACCGGACAGGTCATTTATGTCGATGGCGGATATCAAATCATGGGAATGTAGCCATGAAAGATTGGTATTACGGAAGTGAGGGGCAGCAACATGGCCCACTGGAGGAAGAGGCATTGAAGGCTCTCATCCAATCGGGAGAGATCTCACCAGATACTCTGATCTGGAAAGAAGGGATGAGTGACTGGCTTCCAGTCGCTCAGATTCCAGAATTTACCCAAACTAGTCCGACAATGGCTGCTCATGATGGGTCAGTCTATGCTCCGCCGAGTGTAAATCCTGCGACTGCTGGGGGAGGATACCCTCCGATTCCACCAACGAGCGGATTAGCCATTGCAAGCTTGGTCTGCGGGGTGTTGGCAATCTTAGGATGCTGTGTGTATATTGGGATTATTTTTGGAATTCCGGCAGTGATTTGCGGGCATATGTCGATGAAGCAATTCAGAGATCCCCAGAAGCCGATGCAGGGCAAGGGAATGTCGATTGCAGGTTTGATTTGCGGCTATCTTGGAAGCCTGTTTTCGCTTATTTTGATTGGTTTCGTTGCTTTTGCTTTTCAATCTAGTAAAACGATCTTTAACAATTCTTTTGAAGAAATGCGGGAAGAGCTCGAAGAATCTTCGGAGCAAGAATTGGAAAGCTTCTCCACTGAGTAGATGAGGAAGCGCGGACGGTGGCCGGGTGACATTCTCCTCACCTCAATGGCCGTCTTGGGGTTCATCTTCTTCCGGTTTCTCAGTCCCTTTCTGGATGAACGCCTGCCGGCCTGCCCGATCCTAAAGCATACAGGTTTTTATTGCCCGGGATGTGGTGGCACAAGAGCCGCGAACTTTCTCGTGCATTTCCAATTTAGAGATGCGTTCAGCGATCATGCTTGGTTTACCTTCCTCGTCTTGGGAGGTTTTCCTCTCCTCGTTTGGAGCATGATCAAAGAGAGATATCCCTCACTGCGCGGGCCTCACCGTGGGTTGGCTTGGCGCTGGATTGCACTCTATTGTTGCTCACTGCTCGTGTTTACCATTCTGAGAAACTTTGAGCTCTTTAGCTACTTGGCACCGACGTCTCGATCGGTTCAGGGTAAATAAATTTCTTCCCTTCGTAATTTCTCAAAGTCACCTGCTTTTCGTTCTTATCAACGACGTATTGGGGATTGAGAGGGATCTTTCCGCCTCCGCCGGGTCCATCGACGACATATTGAGGAATTCCGTACCCGGTGGTGTGACCGCGAAGGCTTTCGATGATCTCAAGACCTTTGTTGATCCCTGTTCGGAGATGTTTCGTACCTTCGATGAGATCAGCCTGATAAAGGTAGTATGGACGTACTCGGCACATGAGCAGTTTGTGGACGAGGTCACGTTGAATCTGAGCCGTATCATTCACTCCCTTGAGAAGGACCGATTGGTTCCCCATTTGAATGCCTGCATTCGCCAGGCGGCCAAGGGCTTCTTTTACTTCGGTGGTTAATTCACGGGGATGATTGGTGTGGATCGAGATGAAGAGAGGGTGAAATTTTTGCAACATCTCGCAGAGTGCAGGAGTGATGCGCTGAGGGAGGAAGATGGGAATACGAGAGCCAATCCGGAGAAACTGAATGTGGGGGATTTCGCGAAGGCGTGTGAGGAGTTTTTCCAGTTTGGCATCAGAAAAGAGGAGAGGATCTCCGCCGGAGAGGAGAACATCACGCACTTGAGGAGTCTTTTTAAGATATTCGATGGCTTGATCCCATTGGGTTTCGAGCTTCTTTTCGGAGACTCCCGATACGACTCGCGAGCGGGTGCAGTAGCGGCAGTATGAGGCGCAGCGGTCTGTGACTAAGAAGAGGACACGATCTGGGTAACGATGCACGAGGCCGGGAACAGGCATGTGAGAATCTTCCCCACAGGGATCTTCCATATCTTCGGGGGCGACATGAGTTTCCTCAATACGCGGGATGACTTGACGGCGAATCGGGCAGCCAGGATCGGTCGGGTGAATGAGGTTGAAGAAGTGTGGCGTGACGGCGGTGGCCAATTTCGTCCCCGTCAGGAGAATGCCTGCGCGTTCTTCCTCAGAGAGAGTGAGATGCTTTTCGATATCCTCGAGGGATTGGACGCGATTCTTAAGCTGCCATTTAGCAGAGTTCCAGTCCTCGGGAGAAATGTCAGCACCAGTCCAGTAACCTGGGGCATGTGATTTAAAGTCTAAGTCGTTCAAGATGCCTGACTTTAACGAGAAAGATGATCTTGTCAAAAAGTGGAAGCGTTATTATTTTCATTGGGTTTAATAGTAGATTAAGTTAAATATCTCTGAGTCGCTTATGTTTTCCAAGTCACATCGTGAAATGATGCGTCCAAGTTACGCCGCGATTCTTGAGGCTCTGAAGCGTTCAGATGGAATGCCAATCTCTGATTTAGCGCGCGAGCTGAAGATGAGCTACATGGGGATCAAGCAACATTGTCTCAATCTGGTGGAGATGGGTTATCTGAGAGAGTGGCGAGTTCCGAGAGAGAAAAAAGAAGTCGGGCGTCCGGAGAAACTTTATCAACTGACGAATCAGTGTGATGAGCTGTTTCCAGTCGCAGGCGTGGCTCTCAGCCTTGCCATTCTGGAAGGGGTGAAGTCCTTGTATGGGGAATCTGCCCCTGAAAAACTCTTACTCCAACATTTCCAAAATTTGCAAAATCAATGGACTCCTAAAATTCGAGCCGGGAAGTCATTGGTCGAAAAGGCGACCCGTCTGTCAGATCTTCGAGACCAGCACGGATGGTTCAGCCGCTGTCACTACGATCCTGAAATCGGGTTCCGGATTGAGGAATTTCACAACCCGCTCACTCCGGTCTACACCTCTTATCCGAATGCGGTTCGGATGGAGGTTCAAATGATGGAGAAACTTCTGGGTACAAAAATCGATCGATCTGAAGTGAGCACGGGGAAAGGTCGAAGACGAATCGTTTTTAAGATCGCGACCCTCGGAGTGCATTCGGAAGAAAAGGAGGCTCCCAAACAGATCCCGATTCCGGATATTTCAGAAATGGGCGATTTGTTCAAGGGACTGTAGAAAGCTGAGATGATTTTGCCGCGAGGCGGGGGCTGCGCAGGGTGAATGGAAGGTGAGTTTATTCACATTGAGGAGAAGAATCTCAATCCGCTTTTGACGTCGGGGGATCGTTCTCTTTTACTAGGGGCTGTGAGGTGCCCCCGATGTGAGCAGAGTTTTTATCAAGCCGCAGATACGTGCCCTCATTGCGGTTTCCAACATGCCGATGCTGATGAGCTTTATGGATACGATCCGATCTTACTCAGTAAGTTAACGGATGTGGCTGGGATCCTGAGAATGAAAGACCGAGAGGTCATTCGCAAGGAGCTCAAACAATTTGAGAAAAAATTCCCGCAGCTATTTTTTGCGATTTATGCGCAAGCCTTTGAAAATGGATCCAGTCTTCGGCAATATGGTTTCTGGCTTTTAAATCATGCTTCATTTGAAGATGTGGATCTGGAGCGTTCAAATGACTGTGGTATTCTCTTAACCATCGATGTGAATGCGAAATCGTTAGGCATCACCTATGGATATTCATTACAGCCCTATCTTAATGAGGAGAGTACGTTCGAAATTTTATCCCACGCGCATCCTGCTCTTTTAGAGGGGAAATGGGCGGAGGCTCTGACGATCATCATTCAGAAAGTATCGTTACATCTTAAGAAGAAGCATCATGAGGTGATGAAAAATCCCGAGGCAATGCTCTCGGAATGTGGTCAGCGTCTTCCCCAAAAAGAGGAAGAATCTCAACCGACTCCGGAAAAATTGAAAATACTGAGTGAAGAAAAGGAGTGTTTAGAATGAAAACGTGGATCGTTGTTTTGTTCAGCTATTTGAGTGCGGTCATTTGGGCTCAGGAGGATTCTTTGATTGAAGAAGAGTTTGTCGCTCCTGTGTATTACGATGAGAAAGGGAATGTGTTAGAGCTGGAATCACTGGAGTTGCCACAACGCTCCGAGGAAGATTGGCAGGCGCTTCAGAGTGGGGAGATCGTTCCGGGTTCGTCTCTCATGGGCGAGTTGGCTTTGGAGCAGCTTTTTTCAACAAGCGATGAGCAAATTGTCATCGATGATGAAATTCTGGAAATCTTGAAACAACCCATTGATGACCGCTGGCCGATCGAGATTGATGAGGCATTTGCAGGAACGTATTTTGATAAGCCAGCTTCTTCTTATTTGATTGATCCTCAAAGCCTTTTGACCGAAAGGGAATTAGAAGAAAGGGAGGGTTTTTTGAATTACCACGCGAAAAATTCTGTCATCGACCTTTACGTTTACCTCTTTGAGGGGAAGCAAGATATCCCTGCAAAAGAGAGCCCGCATTCCGTATTGCGCAATTTCTTTGCCGATCGTGGAGATGTGGCCGTGGCTTTTTATCATAAAGGACGCCCGGACCGGGTCCAAGTCGCTTATTCTTCCCGTATTAATCGAGGGGTTTCCACCGAGGAGAGGGAGGCCGCCATTCTACGCTCGCAAGAAGCGGCGGGCGAAAAATCGGATGCCGCCTCACAGTTTGAGAGCTTTTTGATTGAAATGTCAGGCTGCCTCTACGCGATGGAAAAAAAGCTCCCTTCGGTGACGCTCACCTTGGAAACACTAGAAAAATTAGAAGCAGCTCGTCATGAACCAGAATCGACGTTTTTTGAAAAAATCCCAGAAGGAGTGAAAACATTCATCGCAACAGTTGGATTTCTCAGTTTTTTAGGAATATTAGGATTTTTCGGCCGTCGTGTTATTGAGAATGGACGAGTTTATGAATTTCCTGAAGCAGAGGGTCCTGCGATTTTGGATGCCCCTCATGCCGCCGGGGTGGGGGGAGTCCTTTCGTATTCCAGTGCGGCGCAGCCCCCGTCATTACAAAAGACTCACTCGAACGACTATCTCCATCGGTTATAAAAGAGTGAAAGCATTACTCGTTTTCAGGACGTATTTTAATTATATAGCTTATATTGACATGAATCGTTTGTTTGGAATCTTAATCGCAGCTCTTCTTTCTGGGTCGATAGGAGCGTCCGCACGACCATACTTCAATGATCAGAAAGCTCCTCAGTCACTTGATGATCTCCGTAATATTCAAAATGCGGTGCAGCAAAATCTGGAAGCGGCTCGTGCTGCCACCGTGTGTGTAAAATTAAAAAATGGAACCGGAACTGGGGTCATCATTTCTCCAGAAGGCCTCGTTCTCACGGCGGCGCATGTCTCTACCGGCGTCGGTGTCAATCTTACGCTCATTGCGGAGGATGGCACGGAGATGAAAGCCAAATCCCTCGGATTGAATTCTGAGAATGATGCGGCGATGGTCCAGATTACTGGTAAAGGTCCATTCCCCTACGTGAAATACAATACTCAGAGTGATTATCAATTAGGCGACTGGGTTTTTGCGTTGGGACATTCTGGAGGATTTGATGAGGAGCGAGGCGTGGTGACTCGCGTGGGGCGACTGACGAAGTTATCTCCCGATACCATCCAGTCTGGTTGTCTTCTCATTGGAGGAGACTCGGGCGGCCCTCTCTTTGATATGGATGGCACCTTGATTGGGATTCATAGTCGTGTCGGAAAGATCAAAGATGATAGCCGTCATGTCCCGCTGGAAGCATTTGCAAGAAGTTGGGAGAAGATGCAGGCGGGAGAATTTATCGGTCAGGGTCCCTTTGCTCAGCCCAAGATGCCGGTATCAAGTATCGACTTTTTGGGAATGATGACGGAATTCGATGAGCAAGAAAAAAAGCTCATGATTCGTGAAGTCGAGGTGGAAGGTTTAGCCGAGCAGGCTGGTTTAAAACCGGGGATGCAGATCATCGAAGTGAATGGTAAAGTGGTGGAAGAATCCGACCTTCTCATGGAAATGATGAAAGAAAAATCGCGTGGTGAAAAACTCTCAATCAAATGGAAACACGAGGGAGAAAGCGGAGAAGCAGTGATCGCATTGGAGGAGAAAGAATGAAGCGTTACGTTATTCCCACTTGGATTGGGATTGTGTCTCTCCTGCCACTATCGAGTCCCGCCTCTGATATCGCCTTAGCAGATGAGTTCCGCCGAAATGGTCCTGCCATACGAGAAGTCCTCGATCCGGTGCAAAAAAGCCTACAGGACCACAGTGCGGTCTTTTATGATGCGGCATCTCGTAATTTTTTCATTTATGGCACCGTCATGTCTGCTGATGGACTCATTTTTACTAAAGCGAGTGAACTCGCTGAGGTCGAAAATTTCACCGTGAGGGTAGGGCGAGAACATTTCCGTAAACCACAAATAATCGCCGAAAATTTAGAATGGGATTTGGCTCTCGTGAAGATCGATGCCAGCGATCTGAAGCCGGTGAACCTAGACCATAAGGAGGAGTTGAAACGAGGCACTTGGGTCGTTTCAAATGGCTCAACTCAACGCCGGACGCGCCGGGTCCGTCCCGGAGTGATCAGTGCAAATACTCGTAAGATCGATGGCCCGGTCCAAGTTGTGCTTGGGGTGCAGCTGAAGATTGAAAAAGAAAAAATCAGCTTCAGTGGGATCACTGAAGATTCAGGCGCCGCCGAAGCGGGCCTTTTGGCGAATGATGTTCTGGAGAGCGTTGATGGCGTCGAGATTAAAAATCGTGACGATCTCTTTGGGGTATTAAAAACGAAACGCCCGGGACAAGAGGTTGACATCTTGGTGACGAGAGGTGAGACGAAATATAGCTGTAGGGTGAAATTAAAAGCGCGCCACAAAGTGTATGAACAAACCGTCACTCGTAATGATCAAATGAGCGGGTTAATTTCGAAAAGAAGAGATAATTTCCCCAGAATCATTCAACACGATACCACCACCGCGAAGCGGAATATGGGAGGGCCGGTCGTCACCTTAGATGGGATTTGTGTGGGGATGAATATTGCCCGGCCGAG
>CALGLJ010000074.1 GCA_937930235.1 uncultured Verrucomicrobiales bacterium
ACGACCCTCCTCGTGTTCTGGTTCGCCGGTGGGTTTGGTTGGCTTGATGGACTGGTGCGAGGATTCACCCAAGGTCCTATTCTAACGGGACTCATTTTCATGGGAATGATGTATCTCGGAAGCTGGCTTCTCTCTCTGCCCTTCGACCTTTACCACACCTTTGTTCTCGAAGAACGCTTTGGCTTTAATAAAACCACCACCGGGACTTACATCGGTGATCAGCTCAAATCACATCTCATGACCTTCATCTTGGGCGGGCCGATCCTCGCTCTGATTTTATGGATCTTCCAATCTGTCGATCACGCCTGGGTTTGGGCTTGGCTGGCCTTTACCGTGATTTCTCTCGGCCTCACCTATCTTGCCCCTTCCTTCATCTTACCGCTCTTTAATAAATTTTCCCCTTTGGAAGATGAAGAACTCAACTCAGCCATCAATGACATGGCTAAAAAATGCGAATTCCCACTCACCGAAATTTCGGTAATGGATGGCTCAAAAAGATCCTCCAAATCTAATGCGTTCTTCACTGGATTTGGCAAACGCAAAAAGATCGCCCTCTTTGACACTCTCATTGAAAACCAGAGCACCCAAGAGCTGGTCGCGGTCCTCGCTCATGAAATTGGCCACTTTAAGCGCAAGCACATCGTTCAACGCCTCGTCCTCTCGATTCTTCAAACTGCGGTCATCTTCTTCCTTCTCGGATTGGCAACTCAGCCCGAAGGCGCTTTCAGCACACAACTCTTCTCTGCATTCGGAGTCCAGCCTTCGATTTACCTCGGGCTCATTCTCTTCATGATCGTCTTCAAACCCGTCTCACGCATCCTATCCGTACTCATGAATATCCTCTCACGGAAACATGAATTTGAAGCCGATGAATACGCTGCCAAAGCTCAAGACAGCCCCCAGCATCTCATTACCGCATTAAAAAAACTCTCGGCTAACAATCTCTCCAACCTCACTCCTCATCCCCTCGAAGTCTTCCTCGACCATTCCCACCCACCTGTTCTGGTCAGAATCAAAGCACTCAAAAAATTTGCCTGATTTACTCCCTCCCCTCTTCAGCTCCCACCAAATCCCCCATTGAATCCCCCCCCGGCTTACTAACAACAAAACGAGATGAGAGTGGTGCTACAGCGAGTCAGCGAAGCTTCCGTCACCGTTGATGGGGATGTCATTGGGGAAATTCAACAAGGTTACCTCATCCTGCTTGGAGTAGAGGAAAGGGACAGCTCCTCAGACCTAGAATGGCTTGTGAAAAAAATCTCCCAGCTCCGTATTTTCGGAGATGAGGAAGGAAAGATGAATCGCTCTCTGTTAGAGATCGAAGGTTCAGCTCTTGTCGTGAGCCAATTCACCCTCCACGCGAACACTAAAAAGGGAAACCGCCCCAGTTTCATCAGAGCGGCTCGCCCAGAAATTGCTCAAACCCTGTATCAGGAATTTTGCCAACGCCTCGGCGTCCTTCTCAATGGCCGAATCGCCACCGGTCGCTTCGGGGCAGACATGAAGGTCACCCTCGTCAATGATGGCCCAGTTACCATCACGATGGACTCACAGAATCGTGAGTAAAGACATCACGCCCCAAGCGCCAGCACCAGCGCAGCGACCATCAGCAGCGCTCCTGCGATTTGCTTCACTCGGAAACGTGGATCCATTTTTCTGCCAATCGCCCAGAGGAATATCACGGCAAAAACCCCGCGACTACTATACACGACATTACTCAATGTCGGCTGTCCATACTGACTGAATGCCAAGTTTACCAGTAAGGCCTGTAATCCTAAAAGCAATCCGGCACCACACACCAAAACCCCGGCAACTCGCTTCTCGATCAAGATCCCAAGATCCCCTCTCCTCCGCCATAGCAATCCCAGCGAGATCAGACCACTCACCGTAAACATAATGACCAGCCAACGTGCGGCCCCAATTTCACGACTCTGCCAACCGGTGTAAAAGTCATTCAGACCAAAGAAGAAACATGCCACCGCGGTCAGCCACACCGTCTGACGATGCTCTCGCCAACCGCTCGCACTTCCACCTGCGACATAAAAAACCGAGAGAACCGCGAGCAGCACCCCGATCAAAAGATTCCACGAACTTTCTTCCAAGCCGACTAGGAACGAACAAAAAGCGATTAGCAAAACCTTCATTCCCAGTGCCGAAGAATGCACTGCTAGGTCACCGGACTTGATGGACTGAATCGAAAACCACTGGCCTAAGAAAAAGAACACTCCATTCACCGCTGCGAGATAATCTTTCCCTGAAAGAACACACGGTCCCGTTGGCTCCAGATAACAGAGAAAAACCAATGCGGTCATCAAATTACTCACCGCCACCACGATCGATAATCGCACCCCTTGCTGCGTTCCTCCCTGAACACACCATCCTAAAACAGGATGCAGGAGAGCCGCCAAAAAGGGCAACCAAACCGCCCCTGTAAACCACGCGTTCAATGCAAAGATCTACCGCTACTTAGTCAATCACCACCGGAACAGCCTGATCTGCCTTGGGCATATCTTCGGGCCAGGGAATGGTCACAGCACCAGTCGCAGCCCACTCGGTGCCACGCTGAAGAGTCGCGTAGAACCCTCGGCACTTCATCGAGTAATCAGCATGCCCTAGCGTAGAATGAAAGATGCGCCCCTTTCCGTATTCGATCGCCATCAACATCGGCTCATCACGCTTTGTCACCATACTCAGCGCAGTCGCCAGGACGGTCATTCTCTTAGCAGGGCCACGCATCATGGCATAGAGTTCATCTTTTGTGTGTAACCACGCGGGGGGCATTCCTTGCGTGATTAGGTGATTTTCATCACGGTTTACGATTTGAAATTCCCGCTGATGTCCGTGACTTCCTCCCTTGCCTTCGCTCTGGTCTAGCACGAGCTTCCCTTCTTGATAATAGACGTAAGGACCATCTTTTTCATTCCGCCGATTCCACCCTCCCAGACCAATCATCTCATTATATTCAGTCCACATCGCAAAGGCATTATCTGCCGCGTGAACTACCACAAAACCACCGCCCCCTTTGACATAATTTACAAAATCAGCCCGAACCTGACCTGGCCAAAGTTGGCCATTATAATTACTCAACACGACGTCATATTGAGCAAATTGAGGACGCCAATGTTCCCATTCCTTTTCAGAGGCATCTTTGCTAGGGCTGGTGGACATCTCAACCTTGAAGCGATTCGAACTTTCTAACGCATCTTTGAGGACTGGAGTGGTCTTTTTCCACTGATGATTATTTTGGCCATCGATGATGAGAATCTTCAGCCGCTTCCCAGATGACTCTCCCTTTTGAGCCAACCCCATGAAGGTCAACCCCACAAGAATCAACAGCGGCAATCCCAGCGAGATCCAATTTTTCATCATCAGAATTTCAATTAAATATTATCCTGCTCGATCACCGCATACGCATTATGATGATGGATCGATTCAAAATTTTCAGCCTCCACTCGGAACCAAACGATATTGGGATTCTCCTTCGCCCGCTGCGCCACATTTCGCACCAGATCTTCGACAAAAACAGGATGATCGTAAGCGCGTTCCGTGACCTCTTTTTCATCAGGTCGCTTGAGCAAACTATACAGCTCGCAACTTGCAGACTCCTCCACCACCCTCACCAGATCTTCGATCCAAATCGGCTCCTTAAAGCGCACCGAAAATGTCGCCACCCCACGCTGATTGTGAGCTCCACGATCACTAATCGCCTTTGAACAAGGACAGAGAGTTGCGACCGGCACCATGACCGTCACCACGAAATCATTCTCTCCCTCTTTTTCTGACTCCACTTCAAAGATTACCTCATAATCCATCATCCCCAGCTTCCCCGTCACTGGCGCAGCTTTGCTTTTAAAAAATGGAAACTGAAACTCGACATGCGCCCGTTGCGCATCAAGTCGATCCAAAAGCTGACTCGGCAAGGCCGCCATATCCTGCACCGACAGGCAATTCCCATGAGCATTCAGCACTTCCACAAAACGGCTCATATGCGTCCCCTTGTAATGATGAGGAAGATCAACAGCGAGTGCCACCGTCGCCACCGTCCGTTGCTCCGCTCCTCCCTTATCCTTTACCATCACCGGAAATTTCAACTCCTTTACCCCCACGCGATCGATCGCGATCTGGCGATCGTCAATTTCGTTTTGTGTGTCTTTTAAATTACTCATTTCTACGAAAAAAAACAGCCCACCCGAAGCTTGCGGGTAGACTGTTATAAAAAATAAAAAATCGCAAGAGCTACGGCATCATGTTCACGGCGCGTGAACGCTTAATCTCGCGAGTGATCGCACGGTGCATCTTGGCAGAAACACCTGTCACCTTACGGGGAAGGATTCGTCCAGTCTCCGTAGTGAATTTGGCAAGAATCTCAGGATTTTTATAGCTGATTTTCTCAAAAGGAAGGTCCAATCGACGGCGGGGCATCGACTTATTGGCCTTACGGAAATTAATGCGGCGCTGGATGGTCTTAGGCTCAGACATAAGGTAAAAAAGGTAAATGGCCCTGACACTAACGAAGTTCGCGGTGAAGCGTCCGACGATTCAGGAATGGATTGAATTTGATCTTCTCAAGACGACCTGGGGTATTCAGGCTCTTCTTATTGCGAGTTGAGGTATAACGGCTCGTGGGTTTGCCTTCAGCTTTCGCTTCAGTGCATTCCAGTATGATGATGTCTCTTGGCATGGTCTTGCGGAAATCGGGACGCGGAAACTATGAAAAATTCTCCCTACGTCAAGGCAAAGTTCATGAAAGATCACATTCAATCGTCATGTCCGCTTTACGGTTGCACAGACCAGGCCACCGCCCTATAGTGTAAACGTCTGCTTCGTGCGCCGAATATGGCTAATTGGCCGACCCGATGTTATTATTAAGGGGATCTGCCCCGGAGATGGAATGTCATGCCTTTTTAGGAAGACAGACTGTCGATGGATGGTCCCCACCTGTTGAGTTTCGGGAACGCGGCTCATGCGCCATGGACGGCGAAGCGGATCAATTGAAAACCTGGCTCTCTCCCGAGAGTCAGGTTTTTTATTCAGCGCAAAAAACCTACAAAATTAAAAAACTGAAGAGTTGACAGTAATCACCTCCCCTCTTAACACATGCGCCCGACAAAAGGCGGAGTAGCCAAGTGGTAAGGCGCGGGTTTGCAAAACCTGTATTCGAGAGTTCGATTCTCTCCTCCGCCTCCAGCTTTTCTGGCCGAATCCTTTTAGAATAAGGGATTCGGCCTTTTTTTGGGTTTGGCAGTCAACCCGCCGAGATGCGGGGAAATGCAGAATTTTTAACCGC
>CALGLJ010000075.1 GCA_937930235.1 uncultured Verrucomicrobiales bacterium
AGAGTCAGTCCTTCGAAACACTCCGTCCTTCTTCCGACCTCGTGGGTCTAGAGCAGGCCTTCAACCTTGCTTCCGGTGGTGGTGGCGAGACCGAAGAGTGGAGTCCTTCCGAAGAATAAGCGATCGAGCAATTCTTAAGCAGATTTCAACCGAGCGAGGAGTGATCCCCGCTCGGTTTTTTTATGAGCTGGGATCAAAGAGTCATCCAGCGATCTAATCGATTGACTTGAGTGAGGAGATTCAGTGCGACGAGGTGGTGTCCTAGTGGGTAAGTCCAACGTTGGGGAGATCCAAGCGCGAGGTAGGCTTTTTCGATTTCTTCTTTAGGGAGAATGTTGTCTCGGCTGCCATTCATAAATAGGATGTCTTCTTTTTTCAGATGAGGTGAGAGCTTGCCGGGATGAAGTTGAGTGAGCTGAGCAGCTCGGCGATACATCGCGTGATATTCTTCATTTGTGGGGATGCGTCGGACGGAGATCGGAGGTTTCGTGCGAATGGTATCGATGAAGGAAAGAGTCTGTGGAAAGATGTTGGCAGCCCCTTGTTCGTAAGTGGCCATGAGATTGGCACCGGGGCTGACAAAGATGATTTTATCCCAAGCGTTTGGGCTTTTGAGTGCGACCGCAGGCAGGCTAAAGCTTCCCCCACTGGTGCCCATGAGAATTTGGCGACCCTGTAGCCAAGATGGGCGGGTTTTTCGCAGGTAAGCAAGCGCGACTTTTGCCGCTTGTGCCTGTTCGTGATAATGCCGGTCCATGTCTTGTGCGAGGTAGTGAGCTGCGGCTTCTGGATCTTCATTATGATTGAGATAGGCCGGGAGACGACTGCGATAAAAGCTATCGGAGGGAAGGGCTACGAGGACGTTCCAACCGCGTTTTTGAAAACGTTTCACCACTCCTGCTTCTGCAGAAGAAAGCATCATGATGGACGTGTGATAGAAGATGGTGCCCTTTGCTTGCTTCCCCAAGGAGGGAAAGGTTTGGAAGAAGGAAGAGCGGCGATGTAAAGCAGGGTAGGTATAGTGCTCGTTATGAGGCCCTCTCAGGGTATTGTCTCGGTCATTGAGTGGGCTTGGCCCGGCGAAGATTGAAGTGGGAAGAAATGCAATGGGTAGGACGCCAAGGTCTTGAGGAGGAAGTTCATCTCGATCACCGAGGATGAGAAACTCCTCCGCCCCATCATGCTTTGGACCGTAACTGATGACGATGCCTTCTTGAAGTGGATGACTTTGAGGAGAGGGGCCGTCTTCTGTGCCAGGAGTGCGTTCGGGGAGCTGAGCGGCATGCCAGTTTGGCCAAGCGATCTTTTGAGATGAGGCTGAAATCACACGTTTCCCTCCTGTGACCTTTGGAGCGCAGGAAATGAGCAACAGAGACGCGGCGGATAGGATGAAGAGGTGAATCACTCCCCAAGAAATGTTAAAATCAAATTTTTGAAACTGAGAAAATCTCTTCGTATCGAAATCATATTCGAGTGATTTTTCTCTATGGGCGAGTTGTTTCCGTTCTCAAGAAAATCTGCGGAGGATCTCCCGTGATTGGAATGGTCCGGGAGCCATTGTTCGATGGTGGAGTTGGGTCGTTCAGGGTGGAGGGGATAAGGAACCAAGTGCGAAGATCAAAACTCGCTTCTAGGAGCGTGCTTCGATTTTTTACAATGGGAAAGGTGACGGCATTTTCTGTGACCGTGAGTTGGTAGCGGTCATTCGAGTCGCTTGGAGAGGTGCCATGGATGAATTCCATTTCATTGCTCTGGCCATCACCATCAGCGTCATCGTTTGGACCATTGAGGGGAGTGGATGCTAATTCACTAGCAGCCCATTGAGCGTAGGTTTGTCGTGTGGTGAGATCTCCATTGATCCAAGATTCGAGAAGAGCGATGCCCTCGGTATCAATGACGGTGGATGCGAGAGGTGGCATGCGGCCTTCGATCCCGGCGACGCGGCGGTGGAGGACTGAGCGGGAGACATCGCCCGGGATGACGATTCGGTTTGAAGGATCGTTCTGCGAATCTGAGGGGATGCCGTTGATGAGGTCGGTGAGATCGGTAGGGGTGAAGGCGCGGAGGTCGATTGTTCCGGGGTTGCCTGAGTTTGGTCCGAAGTGGCACATCGCGCAGTTGACATCAAGATACGCTCGGACGCGGGCTTCCTGACTGACTCCGGAGTCGTTAAGGGCTGGATGACGAGGAAGGCCTTGAGTAGAGGACGGGCTATTAGTCAGAAAGCCAGAGCAGGTGAGTTCTTTGATTTGATCTGCTCCGAGAGCGCCCGGCCTATTGAGCTGGTGGGTGTTAAAGGAGAGGGCGTAGTTGTTTTCAGGACGGTGACACTGCATGCAGGAATTTCGGCTCGGGAAAACCCAAGTTTGAGTGATGGGGGTGTTTCCGACGGTGATTTGGAGGTCGTCATTGAATCCCTCACTTCCGACGAGGTCGGCATCTGAGCCGTCCTCTCTCCAGCGGTAGCTGAGTCCGTAGGCTCCGGTAGATGTTTTCACGAGGAAGCGAGTTTCCAGTTTACGAGCGGTGGATGAGTCGCCACGGGTTGTTTCGATGTCGAAGTGCTTGATCCATACTTGGCCTGTGGGGTAGGTCCAAGGGCCTTCGGCGGAGAAGTTCATCGTGGAATTTCCTGGAGGAAGGCCAAACCAGCGGCGCTTGAGTGCATGATCAGACCAGAAGGGGAGGTTGACGTCATAGGCATGGAAGCCGGTGGCAGGGGTGAGATCAGTCAGGTTGTTAAAAGCGCCAGTTTGGGAAAGAGTTGGGGGTGCGGCATTTTCGGCGGTGGCTCGCACGAGCCGCAAAATGGTTCCATCATTCAGGGAGCAGGCCAGGAGGTCAGCATTTCGGGGATCTGCTCCGAATCCAGCCAGGCTATTTTGACCGAGCAGGCGGGTGGATGACCAGTTGCCGTTTTCGTTTTGAAGGGACCAGAAATTTCCAGAAACGAAGTCAGCAAAAATGTAATGACCAATCAATTCCGGAAGGCGGCCGCCCCGATAGATCATGCCGCCGGTGATACTGCGGCCTTGATTACTGCCACTGCCATGCGAGTAAGTATGAATAGGCTCTTTAAAGGGGTAGTTTGGCAGGAGATTACTCCCCGCCGGGCCACTGGTGAAATTGGCAAACCCTTCCCGGCGTGACCACCCACAATCGTCGCCACTTTCAACGATGTTCACTTCCTCAAATCTTCCTTGTCCTACGTCCGCGACAAAGCACCGGTTCGTGGGGCGATCAAAGCTGAAGCGAAACGGATTCCGAAGTCCGCTGACCCAAATTTCTGAGCGGACTTGGTCCGCCCGAATCATGGTTCCTTGATGGGGAATGAGATCGTCAGGATTATCTCGGACAAACGGATTATCAGCTGGGACTTTGTATGACCCTGGCTCAATCGCGGATCGGAAAGGGTGGCCTGCGATGTTGAGTTGCAGGTGGGGGTTCGGGTCTTTTGAAGAGGGTTTGTTATCAATATCAATTCGAAGAATGGCGGCGAGAAAATCTTTGTTGATGAAGTTGGCGTTATTAAAGCGATCATTTGCCCCTCCCTCATCACCGACCGCGATATAAAGGTATCCATCAGCTCCGAATTGAAGATCCCCGCCATTGTGGTTCGATGCCTCATGGAATTGGGTCAGGATATTTTGATGACTTCCGGCAGTATTGACGCTGGTGGAGAGATGGTAGCTTCCTGGGGTGCCGTTCGCTTGAACTTCGGCGACTCGCTGATAAAGGCGTGGTCCATCATCCCAAGAATAGTAAATGAAGATGCGGCCGTTATTGCGGTAATCGGGGTGAAAGGCGCAGGCGAGGAGACCATTTTCACCGCGTGCTTCGAGGTCGCCATTGCCGGGTAGATCCAGCCAATCATTGATATCGAGGAAGGGAGTGGAAGGAGTTGAATTATTCGTGAGGTCAACCTGACGGACGGTGCCGCCTTTTTCTACGACGTAGATATAGCGGTCATCATCAGGCACGGTGGCAAGATGAAGTGGTTGGTTAAAGCTCAGGGTCCCGAAGGCATTTTGAAGTTGATAGCCTGGTTCGATCGGAGTGTTCGCGGGGAGATTCAGGTTGTTTATTCTGGCTCCCGAGTCAGGTGCGATTTCTTCCAGTCCGAATTCGATCAGGGTATTTCGGAGAACTGTTTGGCCGTTTGTGGTCAGGCTATTGATTGATCCGCTTCCATCGAGAGCGAGAAAGATCCGATCTCCTCCGTGAGTGGTGGCAGTGCCGCCGGTGGTGGATGGATTTGCCAGGGCGTCTCCCGCGCGGTAGCGAATGAGGGAGAGTCCGCTACCGGATGTGGCTAAGAGAGTCCCGCCACCGAGGGCGGCGTTTGCCGCTGCTCCGCTGATGGGAGTTGGTATCTCGTAGAGATCGACCGTATCATTAGTGGGGATGGTGATTTGATTGAAGAGGGGGCTATTCGCGCCAGCGGAGGTGACCGTGGTTTCACTACCGGCACTGGAAAATTCTTGATTGGAGACCGTCGTGTTTACCCAGCCAAAGCGAGTGGTCCGAAGGATGAACGGATTGAGCATGAGGATGGCGTTGGGAAGCTGATTCCATCCGTCAATTTCATTTGCGCTATCGTCGTAGCTTCCACTGTTGGTATTGCGAGAAAAGACGACGATGTCGGTGGAGTCGAGTCCGGTAGGGGCACCGTTACTGAAAGTGGCAGTTTCAATGCTATCAACGTTTGCGAAATTGGAATTGATGAAATCGATCAACGGATCTGGACCATTGGAATTTTGTGAGACCAGAATCACTTTGACTGCGAATACCGGTGAGACGGTGAAAAGAGCGAAGCATGAAAGGAAAAAAGTATGCCAGTTTATCATCATCCTCATTTCTTATAGAAACCATTTCAGAAAGTTGAAATCAAGAATTATCGAGGAAATGGCTCAGGGAATGCGCCATTGATCACTTTGCGGTTTCTTAAGAGCCGAAGGATTTAACGTCTTGGTTCATACCAATAGTCATCACCTGTTTTTTGATCGTTTCCCTTAAAGACACGTTTGAGAAAATTGGGATTCTTTACCATATGCCAATCACCGTATTGATCGAACTTACGACATGAGGTGGTGAGTTTGGAGCGGTAGAGAGTGCCAAATTTTTTCCCGATGGATTTGCCATATTGTTTTAATCGCACGCCAAAATCCACATCTTCAATGGTCACAAAATGAGGGTTGAATCCTCCGATGGCTTCATAGGCTTTACGGCTAAACCAGAATGCTCCAAGAGAAATACGATACTTCGCTAAGTATGGAAAGAGCATCATGATAGAAGCGATGATACCGAGCGAGTAGCGCTCGGGAACGAGGAGGCAGCCTCCTCCGACATAGATCCGGCTTCCGAGTTTTTCTGCAACATCACAGAAGGTCATTGGATGTAGGATGCTATCAGCATCTACCGTCATCATGATTTCACCAGTGGCGATTTTTAGCCCTGCATTGCGAATGATCGATAAGTTACGAGCATCTTCGTAGACGATCTTAGCACCATGCTCACGGGCAATTTTTTCTGTTTGATCGGTACAGCGATTAATCACAACGATAATTTCAACCTCGTACGGAGAGTGCTCACGTGCCACTTCAATGGCATGTAAGCATTTTGGGAGGTAACTTTGCTCATTATGAGCAGGGATGATCAGTGATATCTTGATATATCTAACTTAAGAATGTTCTCGACGGAATCAAGTGAATGATGTAAATATTTGCAATATGTTGTTTCCTATCGGCGATGATGATCGCCATTTGTCACGACCGGCGTATGTGAGTATTACTTTCTTGGTTCTTAATGTGGTTCTTTTTCTATACCATCATACCGATGAAGTTTTCACAAATGGTTGGAGTTTGGTTCCGAGAGAAATTGTGACTGGGACTGATTTGGTGGGAAGATTTTCGATAAAAGATCAATATGTCTTAAATCTTTATGAAGGGCCGACGTCAGTCTATTTCACTTTTCTCAGTTCAATGTTTATGCATGGGGGCTGGGCTCATTTAGGGGGGAACATGCTCTATCTCTGGATTTTTGGTGATAATGTGGAGCATCGTTTTGGACATGTGAAATTTTTACTTTTTTATCTCATCAGTGGAGTGGTGGCATCCATCGCGCAGATCGCGATCGCGCCCCAGAGTGTGATTCCAACATTAGGAGCTTCTGGGGCGATCTCGGGTATTATGGGGGCTTACTTGGTGCTGTTTCCTCGTAATCGGGTGAATGCGGTTTTCTTTATTCGGATCATCTCGGTGCCCGCGATCGTGGTGCTGGGGATGTGGGGGGCGATGCAGATTTATGGTGGTTGGGGGACTCATCAATCGGCGGGAGAGAGTGGCGGAGTAGCCTATGCGGCGCACATTGGAGGATTTATCGCGGGATTAATCATGGGAGGGATTGTTCGCGTTGTGAGTAAAGAAGAGAGGCCTTCGCTACTGGGGCAGCAATATTTGAGAGATCCTAAGGCGAAGCAAATGTGGTAGGGGTTGTCTCAGGGAACAGACTGGGTTAAGCGCAGTCATGATTCGTGAGATTGTAGTGCATCCGGGAGGAGCTCATAAGGATGATTTTCTAGCCTGTGCCCTTTTGTTGGCGAAGTATCCGGTAACGATCTATCGCCGTGAACCGAGTGAGGCTGATCTCGCGGATGCGGAGATTTGTGTCGTTGATGTCGGCGGGGAGTGGAACGAGGAGAAGATGAATTTTGATCACCATCAATTCCCCCGAGATTCTGAGCCGTTGTGTGCCTTAAGCCTCGTGTTGAAGCATTTGGGTTTGTATGAAGATGCGCAGAAATTTTGTGATTGGCTCTCGGTGGCAGAGTATATTGACACGCGGGGAATCGTGGATACGGCGAAGTGGTTGGGGATGGAAAGAGAAACGATTTCTAAACTGAATTCTCCGATTGATGTGACCATGTTACGCCGGTTTGCTTCTGAGACTGAGCATCGGATGGGAGAGCCTATTTGGGAATTGATGAATATGCTGGGAAGTGATCTCTACGAATACATCACCGGAATGAGAGAGCGTCTGGCATACGTGAAAGAGCATGCTCAGATTTTGGACATGGATTTTGGAAAAAAAATCCTCTTTATGCCGCGTTCTGAGCCCTTGGCCGAGGAAGCATCGGCCGGAATGGGCCGCTTTGTTGAAGAAGCGGGACTCAAAGAAGATGTCGTGGGAATGATCTATCCGGACCGCCGAGGAATGGGTTATGGGATGTCCCGCTATAATGACGACAAGCGCTTGGAATTTACGAAAATTGAAGCAGAAGACGATGTTCACTTTGCCCACAAGAAGGGCTTTATTGCTAAAACTTCATCGACTGATGTTGCAAGACTGAGAGAGCTGGTAGAGCAGAGTTGGATTGGCTAGAGGACTCATACAAGAGCGTCGATCATGCGCTGTGCTTGGCGGTGGTGTCGCAGATGTCTTCTAAAAGTTCCATTCTTTACGAATGTGGGCCAAGAGTCCGGCGGAGCCGTCTTCGATCAGATCGGCGACGAGTTCGAATCCTTCCTCTCCACCGTAGTAGGGGTCAGGAACTGAGCGGTGACTGTGCTCGGTGCAGAAGTCGGTAAATCGTCGTACTTTATGCTGATGAGCTTTCGTTTTAGCAAGCTTGGTGATGTCGGCGTAATTCTCCTCATCCATCGTAAGGATGAGGTCGAATGTTTCGAAGTCATTGATGCTGAATTGCCGTGCGGCTCCGGTGACTTCATAGCCACGTTGGCGGATGGTGCGAGACATGCGTTGATCTGGTTTATTCCCTGTGTGGTAGCCAATGGTGCCTGCAGAATCGCAACGAATGGGGCCGGAAAGCTGAGCTTCTTTGGTGAGCGCTCGAAAGATGTTTTCTCCAGCAGGGGAGCGGCAAATATTTCCCATGCAGACAAAGAGAACGTGACAGGATTTCATGATCGGATGGTGGCTTGGGCGATGATTTCGGGAGACGAGGGAGATTGAACGTCAAACTGCGTGGTGTTCTCGAACTTTCGCAGACGATAGCCTAGGGCGATTTCTTTTCCGTCTTTTTGAGTCGCCACGGAGGTGATCCAACCGGCTTCTTTTCCATCGCTGAGGAGTTTGGATTTGCTTGGGATGAGCGGTTTGTCGAGCGTGAGCTTTACGAGGTGTTTGTTTGTTTTCCCCGCGCGTTTCATGCGGGAAATGACTTCCTGCCCGGTGTAGCATCCTTTCGTGTATGAGATGGCGGTGTCTTCCAGTCCGGCTTCGGGTGGGAGGAGGCCAGGGAAGAGTTCATTGGGCCATTTGGGAATACCATCTCTAATGCGGGATGTTTCCTCAACCAGTTCCCAGGGTTCAGGCGATTGTTCGCTCTCATCGATCAGCTCGACGTCATCTGCGATGAGATATTTATCCAAGCGCGCAAGAGTGGCTTCTCGGAGAGAGTGGGGGATTTCGATGAGAAAATCGTCGCCATCTTTTTTGAAGCTGAGAAAGATTTCTAACTGACCCTTGGCATTCAGGAGGCAGGCTTTTCCTTCCCCTTGGCAGACATCATTACTGAGTTGACCGTTGAGGTAACGCTCGGAATCAGGTCCGGTGACTCGGATTTTAGCGGTCGATTGCGCGGCTCGGATTCCTTCTTCGAGATAATGGTTTTTAGCCAAGGCGGAAAAATCTTCTTCACTGAAGCTCTCGGAAGCGAGATCCAATTGCTGTAAGGTCTCAAGATTCAGAGGCGTGTGAAGACCTGCTTGGAGGGCGAGATCGAAGGCGTATCGAGTGTCCTTGCGCATATTGTCAGTGGAGAAATGCGGCGTGAAATCATTTTCTAACAAGGTGGGGATTTTCATGCGATGCACCATAGCGTAGCATCCATTGAGCTGAGCAGCTTCATGCCAGGCTCTGGGGTCCACTCCGTGGCGGCGGGAAATTTCTAGGGCTTCCGTGAGTGCTTGCACGGCCGAAGCGGAGACGAGGTTGGTGGTGATCTTTACGACGGTGGCGGCGGGAGCTGCTCCTAGGTAGACGATGGCCTTGGAGCTGATTTCCAAAAAGGCGCGATGTTTTTCTAAAACGGGAGCCTCTCCCGCGACGTAGTAGACGAGATTGCCGGTAGCGGAGGCGTCACGCGATCCCGTAAATGGAGCATCGAGGAAGTCACAGCCAATTTCACGACATTGTTGATCGAGCCAAAGGGTCGTTTCGACATCGATCGTGGAGTGATTCATGAAGGTTTTTGAGGCGTCCAGAGAAGGGCGAATGCGTTCGAAGAGCTCCCGGACGGCGACCTCGTCCTTCAGGTAGGAGGCGATCACGTGACTTTCCTTTGCAGCCTCGGTGGGGTCATCGACAGAATCAGCCCGATCTTTCGGGGTGCGATTCCAAGTCTTGAGAGGATAGCTGGCTGAGGTGAGTTGATCCGCGACCCGAGAGCCGATGATTCCGAGTCCAAGAATGAGCGTCATATTATTTTCTAGCGAAGGTGGCGAGTTGTGCGGCCACTTTTTGGATTTCCTGCACGTCTGCAAGCTTTGGTTTTTGTTCGGGGAGGAGGGTCATAGCGCTTCTGAGGCCGGAAAGCAGTTCACGCATTTTCACCATGTGTGGCAGTTGGCTGATACTGGAGTCCAGTGCTCCAATCATTTCAGTATAGTAGTCCGCAATATCTTCTCGAAAGAGCCGGACCGAGCGCTCGATGGTGAATTTTTCAGCCACCGCAGTCGAGGCGGCTTCGAGAGCCTGGAGCCAACCGCCGAGCGAGATCAGAGTGGAGAGATCAGGATCACGAAGCCCGATCAACTCTCTTTCAACGTCACGCTGAGTCGCCGCAAGCGCGACCTTTAATTTTTGGAGATCTTTGTTTTCGGCGTGCTCCAGGAGGGCCGCAGCGTGACGTTTGATACGATTTCCCGCTCCGAGCGCCTTAGCATAGCGTGAGAGATGAGAGGCGATCTTGGGGACGTCATCTGGATGGCCTGTCTGCACGGCCATGAACCCATCGGCAATCAGGGTGCCGAGCCGCATGGCGAGCCGTGTCCGGTCCAGAGGGAGGCGTTCATGATGAGTCAGATGCTCGGAAGAGTAGCTGAGCGGGGAAATCTTTTCCAGCTCGTCAAAGACCTTCACGATGGACGGAACGGTGTAATCATTGAGCCCGATGTCTTCTCGTATTTGAGCTTCATCAACGAGGTCTTCAGGGATGGTGGGTTTCTCTTGCGCGTTGATCTCGCTGAGTGCGAGAAAGGGGAGCAGGAGAGAGGCGAATGCCGTTCTTGTTTTCATGGTGAGAGTTTCCCATAGACTGGTCATGCCGGCGACGGGAAATTTTCCGAGATCTGGAACTTGACAGTGAGGCCGAAATTTATAGGGTCTCGGCCCGCCTGCGGTAAATCCATCCTGGTTTGCCGCTTTCAAATCAGATTTTTTCCAAATTTTTCCATTATGGCCAATAGTAAGTCAGCAGAAAAGCGTGTCCGCCAGATTGCCGTTCGGACCGAGCGTAACCGTGCGACCAAGAGTAAGATCAAAACACTCCAAAAGAGAGCTCTGACTGCTGCGGAGGCCGGTAATGCCGAAGAAGCACAAAAGAATTTCCGCGAGTTCGTTTCAGAAGTCGATAAGGCTGCTAAAAAGAATATTTTTGCAAAGAATAAAGCGGCGCATATGAAGCGACGCACTAATAAGGCTCTGAAGCCTGCCTAATCGGCCAGTTGATTATTTTTCAGCTTGATGTTTAATCAAGGCTAGAGGTTAATTCCTTTAGCCTTATTTATTGCATCAATTTCTCCCCTGTGTGTCATGTCAGATCAATCTAAACAAGACCGTCTCGCTAAGGCGAAGCAGATCGCCTCAAATCCGATCGTTTACAAAGTCTGTGAGGGGTGCGATTCGATCGTGGGCTGTGATGTCATTATTTGCCCCAATTGCCATGCTTATCGTTTTGACTCTGATTCTACCAGAGTCGTAGACCAAGCGCTTGAGCTTGGAACACGGGAGCAGCGCAGTGTGACTGCGGATGATTTAGCATAGGACGTTCATCAGGCTCCTCTTTTGCCTGATTTCAAGCACTGAGTTGCTTTCAAGAAAGGCTTTCCAAAAAAAGAAAAAGACCGCGCTCCAATAATGGAAGCACGGCTTGAATTTGATCTAAAAGTCTCAATCTAGATCGAAAAAAGAGATGGATCTGCTACAGCTAGGCTGTGGGCATGTCAGATCTGAAACGAAAAGCTAAAGTGCCATCCTGATATTCCGGTCTTCAGAGGTGTTTGAAGACCGACGTCAAGGATTGACCGGTGGTGACTTAGTTCACCGTAACAGCTTCTGCTCCAGTCTCTCCAGTCCGGATGCGGATCGCTTCTTCGATGGGTGAGATGAAGACTTTTCCGTCACCAATTTTTCCAGTGTTGGCGCTCTTTACAATGGCCTCAGCCACTTTAGATGCATCATCATCATTCACAACGATCTCAATCTTGACTTTTGGAAGGAAGTCGACGGTGTATTCAGAGCCTCGATAGATTTCCGTGTGTCCTTTTTGGCGACCGAAACCTTTGACCTCGGTTACAGTCATTCCCTGGATGCTGACCTCGGCGAGAGCCTCTTTGACCTCCTCGAGCTTGAACGGTTTGATAATCGCTTCGATTTTTTTCATGAACCTTTAATTAACTTGGGTTGAGACTGCTTCAGCAGAGTGTGTGCCAATTGATTTTTCACTTTAGAAAATTTCCTGAAATACCTGAGACACCAGATGATTGAAGTTCCCAGATTTATTGTTTCTTAAAAGCAGCAGCATGATGAGAGGAGCAAAGTGGCTGCGCTAATCAGAGTCATTGCGATGTATTTGAACATACGCTGATACTAAGGGATAAAGCGAGCGAGTGGAAATGAGAAATTCACACTGTATTTAAAAAAACTGATGGGAGGCCGTTTTCGGTGGTGCCTTGATCTGAAAAAATCTGAAGCCATTTTCCGTTCGTAAGCAGGTTTCCAGAGGTGTCCCTGAGAAAAAAGATCAAAAAATAACGCAATATCGTCATAGAGTTTCCGTATATTTTCTTTCCGTTATTTATTTCCAACCAATTGATTTTGAGTAATTTACTTCGATTATGGTTAGATTTTGGAAAGCGGAAAGAGTCTGTTTTTCAAAAATCAAAACCGCAATCGTCAAAATAATGTCACATCGTTTTTTGACAGGGTGTGTTTCGTGCGTAGCTTGCCGTTAGCTCTGTGAGCAGATTTAGATAAAGCTCTATGTCAAATTTTACTAAAAAAGAAATTATTCAGGAGGTGAGTGACCGTCTTGGTCTGACTCAGACGCTCTCATCGAAAATGTTCCATATGGTTCTGGAGATCGTTGAGCGTGAGTTGGCAAAAGCAAATAATGTGGTCGTGCGCGATTTTGGAACATTTGAGGTCAAAGTGGCAAAAGGGCGTCCGGGCCGAAATCCGAAAGATCCCAATAAAACGATTCCTATTCCAGATCGTGCCGTTGTGAAATTCCAGGTAGGTAAAGCTCTTAAGGAAAAGGTGGCTCGCACATTACCAGAGCTGCAGCAGCGCGATTAGCTGTGGCTGAGTGGCTGCTTCAGGATTCAGGACAATGATTCTGCAGCTCTTGAGCGCATCCTGTTAAGATTGACTCGGGGAGATTGTCCCCGGGCAGCAGGGATGTTTAATAGAGAGTTCTGCGAGGTTGCTCCTCTTCTTTCGGTTGATCGGTCTCGGCCATTTTTTCGAAATCACCTTCTTCGCAGCAACGGACAAATCCTTCTCCGAAGCATTTGAGTTTGTCCCATTGTTGACGGATCTCTTCAGCTTCGTCTGGGGTAATGGAGTTATCCAAAGCTGCCTGAGAGATCCGCGTGAGTAGAAATGAAAATTGAGCGACAATTTCATTGGTGGCAGGAAGAACCTCAAATCCTTGCTGGCATGAGCTGCTGGGGTTCCTGACAAAGTAGCCATCATTTTTTTCGCAGATCCAATCGACTAATCTCAAGTCTTGAGTCAGACGAATAATCTCCAGAAGTCGATCCAAAGGATTTCGGGAACCGCTGCCGCTTTCAGATTGTTCTTGAGCCCATTTGTAGACGAGGGAGAGAGAGACTCCGAGTTCACTGGCAATTTCCTTGGGACTAGTTTTGCCAAATGCGTCTTTTAAGACTTCGTGAGATTCCATATGTGAATTGTATATAAAAAATGAAAGCTGGCAAGACTCCGGAGATTCCGAAGAGCCAAGGTCTGGTTACTGGATGCGATTTACGGTAATGCGTTGGCTGGTGATTCTGACGATGGCAGAGTACTTATTTCCGTCCTGCCCGGTTCCTAAGATGATGGAGTGCCCTTCTTCGTCATACCAAAGGTGGGATCCGAGCATGAGCCCATCTTCGAGGTCATTTAGGGCGGGGTATCCCCCATCTTGCCGGGGGCGGCCATGCAGAATAGTGAGGAGCTCGATCCACTGATTCCAATTCTTTTTCAGATCCGTATCATAGACATCTTCTTGCAAAGGTTGAGTTCGGAGGCTCACTTCGCGCAGGGTGCCGCGGCGGCTCCACTCAAAGTAGAGGGTGCAGCGCAGCCCTCCGATATTTTCTTTGGTACGATAGATCCCACTCATGCCGGTGCGGGCGAGGAGGTGTTCCTGCACATCGCCTTCGACAATTTTACTTTTGCGGAGTTTTTGAATGACTTCGGCCTTGGAGTCGCCAAATTCGAGAGTGTCGAAGGCAGCACCTTTGACAATTTCCGGAGGAGAATCTTCAGGATTGAAGGGGTGATTTTCCTTGAGCCATTCTTGGTCTGATGCGTGGAGTTTTTCGATTTCGTATGTGACGATTCTTTTCTTGCCGCGTAGAGTGACCCGTTTGCCATCGTTCGAGACATATTCCGCCTCAAAGGTCTTTCCGGCATGGTTTTTCCAGGTTCGGGCTTCCGCAGCGAATGCGTAGATCGTCCATAATGGAAAGATGAAAAATTTGATCATATCTGACATGGAGGAAACGGTGCTGGTTTGTGGATTTGTTCAGGTTATTTTTTGGTCAACCGAACTATTGATCATATCGTGGAGTCTAACACATCAATCATGCAACACTTGAGCGAAATTGCTCATGTAGGGGGAGCGTTTCACACCACTGGAAATCGCGTAAAGCTTTATTTTGAGGGTGATGAGGTCTTTGAGGCGATGATTGAGGCTCTTGATTCTGCAGAAATCTACGCTCATATGGAGATGTATATGTTCCTTTCTGATGATCTTGGTTGGGAGATTGCCCGGGCTTTTGCCCGCTGTGCGCAGAGGGGAGTTGCGGCGCGGTTGATTTACGATGCCATCGGCTCCTCAGAGGCAGATGAGGCCATGTTTGAGATGATGAGCGAAGCGGGCGTTGATGTGCATATTTTTCGCCCCGTGGCTCCATGGCGAAAGAGGAGCGGGATTTTAGGACGAAATCATCGTAAGAATCTCATCATTGATGGGCGAATTGCTTTTACTGGAGGGATGAATCTTGGCGGGCCTTGGTCTCGAAAAATCAGCGGAGATCAGACTTGGCGTGATACTCAGATTTCGCTCGAAGGGCCTGCGGCAGCGGCCTGTAACCAGTTTTTTCTCGAAACATGGAGCAAAGTTGGAGGGCTTCCGATCGAAACTTCTCAGAAATATTCAGTGAAAGACTCAGGATCATGGAGTAGCGAATGCTTGGTGGTCGGAGGGAGTGGATTTGCCAAACGAAAGGCCATTCGCCGTTTGTATTCCACGGTCTTGAAGGAGGCGGAGAAGGATGTGGTCTTAACGGTCCCTTACTTCGTTCCCCCAAGACGTCTCCTCAATCTTCTTCGGAAGTCGGCGAGCAGGCTGAAAGTGGAGTTATTGGTGCCGCGTAATTCTGATGTGGGAATCGCAGATTGGGTGAGAGAGGGTCTTTACCCAGCTCTTCTTTCGGTGGGCATCCAAGTGCAGGAATACACTCAAGCGATCCTGCATGCCAAATCCCTGGTGGTGGATGACGAGCTTGCGGTGGTGGGGAGTGCAAATTTTGATTTCCTCTCTTTCTCTCTGAACTGGGAACTTGCCGTAGTGATTCAGGATGGGGAGGTGGTTCAGGCTCTTCGCGAGCAGCACCGGAAAGATCTTGAGAGCTGTGAAATGGTGAAGCCCGATTGGGCCTTAAGCCGCCCCTGGTGGCGTCAGTGGTTAGGCTGGTTGGGAGCGGGGGTCTTACGACGATTGTGAGAGGCCCGTAAGAGGGGGAAATAAAAAAGCCGCGCTCCGAAGAGGCGACTTTTTGAAAAAATCTAGTAAATCGTTATCGTTGTTTACCACTTCTGCACTCGGCTGTGAGAGAAGTAGGATTCGAATCCAAGCTCAGGTGGGAACTCAGAGAGTCCATCATGGGGATTCATTTCGATGCGATCATCTGTGCCACAACGAGTGTAGGGTGGCTTGAATGTGCCGTGGAATGTCGGGCAATGGAAGGTGACGAGTTCGTAGAAACCGTAACCGATACGGCGGAACGCACGGCGAGTGCCGTCGACC
>CALGLJ010000076.1 GCA_937930235.1 uncultured Verrucomicrobiales bacterium
CCCTAGTTTGTTAATGTCAGGCTCACCCTTCCACTGTCCGGTGTAAATACTAGAGATCCAGTCACGTATGCACCCTCCTTAAATCCCACGGTAGTCGATGTGAACTTCTCCTTCCCTATAATCGTTCCTTGGGTGTCACCGATGCTATGGCCACAATTCCGGTTTCCATAGTCCTCTGCGATAAAAGAATCAACCCCTCTCGACCAAGTCCGTGTTCCATCTCCAACCGTTGCACCGGAGATGTGAAGTTTAATCTCATAGCCCGACTTCTCGAAAGCATCACGAATATCTTGAGACAATTGGGATGCATGTTCTTCGGAACCAAATGGAATTGAAGCATCACATACTAGTGCTACAAGGCTTTGATGAGGCGTATGAAAAGAGGTTCGATGCTTCCCAGTCACTTTGAAAACTCCAAGAAGCTCGCCCCCAAGAGAATCCAACGCGCCAGTATCATCAGCATCATCGGATTTGCATGATGAAAGACACACGGAAGCGCACATAGCTACTGACAGTATTTTCAGCATAACGTTAAAAGTCCACTCGCCGCTGACTCGAACTACAAGTCAACTTTGAAACGGTGGAACACTCTCAAACTACAGAAGGCAGCGAAAAAATCAAGCGCGGTCAGCGGTTGAGCGCGACGTCGTCGCATTAGTTTTTGGATAGATAGTGATGCGAAGAGAAGCCCCAAAGTTTGCGACTCTCTGAATCACATCTGGAGACAGATCTGATTGAAGTCTGCCCTGCTCAGAATCAGCCTCATAGCCTATGTCGAAAACCTTAGAGTCTGCCGATTCCCATTGAGCTGCAGCCCGCTCATCCAAAGACTCCACCAATCCCAGAAAGATTGAGATCAGAGAATTGGGATTAGTCAGATGCTCATCACACTCGAATGAGGCAAAAAAACGATCATGGGAAGTCGGTCCACAAAACATCTTTCTCGCTCCACCGTCTTGAAACTCCGTGCATAGATAATCGAGTGATTGTGATGAACTCACCTCAAGATCCACATTCACAAATTCAGCTGCCATGTATCTATTGCGAGACCTCTACGGCTACCGGTTGAGCCCGGCGGAGCGTTTCAGGTCGATTGTTTATTGATTGAAAAGCGATTCGTCTGGTTCAAATCTTGGACTATCTCGCTCATCGCGAAACCTATCCGACATCCATTGTAATAAAAATGAAAACAAACTCAGATACATCAAAGGCACTCTACCTCGGACTCGACGTTCATAAAGCAGAAACCATCATCGCTATCCTCGAACGAACCATGCGGCTTTTCCTGCGCCTGAATTTCACTCACTCCCTCATCATAAAACCATTACAGATACAGGGATTGAGAACCATCAGACTTGAATTATGCCTGGCAGAAAAATCTCAGTATAAATGGGTGTATTTCGCTACACCCTTTCTTATTCTGCATTCTAACGAAGCATCGCAACACTAATCAGAAAAAGTCCTTTTACGCATACTCACAAGCAGAGCAATGCAAACAGTAAAAAAATATGCTGGCTGGGGCTCGGGGATAACAGAAAGCGTGAAGGAGTCAGAGTTGCCAACTCCATCACTCCAACTCCAAACGCTATTTCCCGGAGCTAATCCAATGCTTAAAATAGATTCCCCAAGAATGACAGCGCTTGAATTCAAATTAGAACCAGGAACATATGAATCAGGTAAAATAAGAAAACCCAAAGCGCTAAAAACAAAACCATCACTAGTATTAATATCACTTGGAAAATCGCTTGAAAATCCGAAGGATGACGGACCGAGGAAGTTTGGTAAAAGATAGCTAGGTCCAGTTACCATATTCCCTGCACTTGGATTCTGAAGAGGGTCACCAAATCCGATATTTTCATTTGTCGAAAATAGGCCGGATGTACCGAACCCTTCTCCGATGCTACTCCCAAAAAAATCAAAACTACCCGTCCCATCAACTTCAACACCAGCTGCGGATTCTGTGATTGTAACTATAACAGCTGACCGCGCATACGACGTAAGAAAGGCGAATATTAAGAGATGTGGAAAATAGATTCTCATTTTGGGCACGGACCCTATGGCTGCCGATTGAGTCCGGCGGAGCGTTTCAGGTCGATTGTTTATTGATTGAAAAGCGATGCGTCTGGTTCAAATCGTGGGCTATCTCAACAAACTCAGACGCATCAAAGACATTCTACCTCGGACTCGATGTTCATAAAGCAGAAACCGTCATCGCTACCTTCGAATCTCATCACTCTTCTGAGCCTCGGCGCTACGGAAGCGCTGTCATCACGATGACAGCAAGAATGAATCGCTGCTTCGGAGAGCTGATTTTGACTTTTCTCTTTGAAAATTCCGCCTTGCTCCACTCGTCCAGACCGGCAAGCTCTTGCCATGACACCTGAGTTTAATCTTTTAGCTATTTCTCTCCTGATCGCGCTCCTGATTTTGTGGAAACTCGATTTCATCGCCACTCTCTTAGGGCTGAAGCATCTCTCTCCCACTCTCCCGGAAGAGTTCAAAGACGTTTGGGATGATTCCAAATACGCCAAGGCACAGGAATACGAAACTGCTCAGGCAAAATTTGGCATCTGCTCCAGTATTTTCTCCCTTACGACCCTCCTCGTGTTCTGGTTCGCCGGTGGGTTTGGTTGGCTTGATGGACTGGTGCGAGGATTCACCCAAGGTCCTATTCTAACGGGACTCATTTTCATGGGAATGATGTATCTCGGAAGCTGGCTTCTCTCTCTGCCC
>CALGLJ010000077.1 GCA_937930235.1 uncultured Verrucomicrobiales bacterium
CCTTACTCAGGATTGCGTTAAACATTCTCAAACTCGACACCTCTCTAAAAGGAAGCCTCCCGAAGAAAAGGCGTCATGCTGCCCATGACTTCGAATATCGCGAACGACTTCTGCAAATCTCCCGAGCTTGATCGCCCTGCCCCTCAATCAGGATCTTCTTGGTTGTTTTACCGCCTTCCACCCCGGCCAACTCAAACTCCAGACCTTGAAATTTCTAAGTGAACGCGCAGTTGAGCTGTGGGGTCATCCAGCGAGGGAGAGCAGATAGTTCCGATTGACCGTTCTTTCACCCACGGCGATCTTTCGAGGAGTTAGGAGTTTGTTTATTCCTGTTTGGCGTAATGCGCGTATATCCTGAGTTTCGGGAAAAGGCTTCTCGGATTCTACTTTTCCCAATAAAATCTCTAAAATATGTTAAGCCCGTTCAAAGCCAAAAGATCACCTTGCGTAATCTTCGCCACCTATTTGATCGTCCTCATTATAGGCTGTTTGATTGGGAGAATATTTTTTCCACGAGAAATTTCAGACACGCTAAAAGAAAACCAATCCTCGCGAAGCTCAGAGAAAACGAACTTGTCGGATGGCTTTTTCAAAAACACTGCCCAGGAGAACCTATTCTCCGAAGAACTCAGCAACCCACTGATGGCGGTCATTCTAGGAAAAGAACTTGCCGCGAACAATCCAGAACAGGCAATTGAACAAATTGGAAAGATCAAGAATCTCGCTCGAAAACGCCTTGCTCTCCAAGGGTTTCTTCGAGAATGGGCAACCTTAGACCCTGTAGCAGCAGAGGCTGCCGCCAAGGAACATCTTAGTCCTAAGGATTTCCAAACGATGTTACCCCACCTCCTCTCTGGTTGGCTTGAGAATGATCCCCTGACCGCCATGACTTACATGGAAGATCTCCCGCCGAGTGAGATCTTTCGCACGGAGGACTATGTGCATCTTCTCGAAGAATGGGTGCCCAATGATACAGAACTCGCGCAAGAAATTTACGCCAATTTAAAATCAGAAAAATTGACCGGAATCTTAGAACAAGCGATTTTGGCCACTCTTTCTGAGGAAGACCCTCAACTGGCTAATCGCTGGATCAACGAGAAGCTCACAGGGTCACGGAAACAGGAAGCCCTCTTGTCCTTTATTAAAATTCTTTCGGGGAAGAATCCGAAACTTGCGGCGCAGGAAGTGAAACTTCTGCCTGATACCGATTTAAAATTGAATGCGCTTCGTAATTTAGCGACCGAATGGATTCAATCTGATGCTTCAGAGGCTTTTGAGTGGTTACAGGGTCTTGAAGAGACTCCATATAAAGACGGGCTTTATTTTCAAATGTTGGAGGAGTATGCCCATCTTGACCCCGAGGAAGCGAGTCAGTGGGCAAGCGAAATTGATGATCCCGCGGTTCAACGTGAAATCACGGACCATATTGCACTCTCTTGGGGTGATAGCGACCCTGAGAAAGCGAGCCAATGGGCTCAGAATCTTCCTCTCGACCATCCTCGGCGCATGCAAGCTCTCGATATCGCTTTCGAAAAATGGGCGCGCCAGGATCCCGAGAAGGCTCTGGAGGCAATTGCCGCGCTTGATGCAAGCGATCCATCACGCTCCTCCCTTGAGCAGCGCGCTCTCCTAGAAACCGCAAATAATAATCCAGCCTACGCAGCGACCCTCCTCGAGCAGATCGATTCGGAGAATCGCCCCCAGATGATCCGCCAACTTTCTTCGCAATGGACCAATCTTGCTCCCGAAGCCGCTGAAGCTTGGATCGGCACTCTTGATGGAGAAGATTACCAACAGGCTCTTGATGCCGCTTTACCTGCTCTTTATGAACTTGATCTCACCCGCGCGATTCACCTAATCGCAGGATCACCTGATTTGGAGAAACGGCAGGCACTTTTAGAGAAAAACTTACGTGAACTCTCCGTGAGAGATCCTGCTCAAGCTCAGCAGGCTATTTCAAATGGACCCTTCTCAGAACCGGAGCGGGAAAATCTCCAGCGAATCTTGGAAAACGAATAAGAACGGCGCATGAGAACGGTTTTTGATGAGGGCAATCCGTTCAAAGTTACGAGAGTATGAGCGTCCAAAATTTCATCACCTTTTGAACTTCCAGCCAAATTCGTTAACCGCGAAACTTTAAGCCTACAAAAAAACGGCTAGATCGGCATTACCTCTGTGAGGCAATCGGATCTAACCGTTTGGATGAAGGAGCGAGGAAAGAGTTGAATTTGAAATCACTCTTTAGAAGCTCTGAGATTGGCGACTATTTATAATCGTAAACTCGGAAATAATCGAAGTGCAACCAGCAGCTACTCAGCTGTTGAATTCGAGTATCGAATGTCCTCCACTCTGGAACGCGCTCTCGTAAGCTCCCAAGAAAGTCGTAGTTGGATAGGATCCAATAACCTGGAGCACGATTACGTTGGCTAATCCGAGTCGAATTTGACTCAAAGCGAGAGAAGAAGACCCGAGTTCCCGCAACCCACTGTCCGTTTTTTTGTTCCCAAAAACGGATATACCTCGGATTATACTCTAAGCCCCAAATGCCCCATTCACGGCTTGGCCAATTCGTCGAGGAAGTTCGAAAGGTTTGGCGAGTACTTGCATCTTCGCGATTATTGTCATGTGGAAGGGTGTGACCTTGGACACTTGGAGTGTTGTAAAATTCAAACAAATCAATCTCAAGATTCCGGCGATGACGGTTGCGATCAATGATCTTAAAATTTGCACCTCCACCTTGGTTGGCTCGGAAAAACCATGCCGCAGGGTGCCAAGGAGACCGTTTAGAAGTTGGGAAACCAACGATTCGCCAACGAATTTCATGAAATCCATACTGAGATTGGTTTAATCCACTAATACCGCCCCCAGATCGCTGATCATCATTGCGCGACCATTGACCTCTTAGAGAGAGAAAGCGTGTCCCCTGCTGTTCACGGAAATAGACATTATTAGGAGACCAGTTACCGGCACTCCCAGTTTCTCTATAGGTCCATTTCGAACGATCTAACCGTGTTCCGTTAAATTCGTCCGAAACCGATGGGTTTGTTCGAGTCTCATACATAGATGCCACCGATGCAGGGGGGGCTGCTTGCAATGTGAGAGCTGAGCCGAGCAAAATGCCTATTTTACTCGCAACAGAGATGAGGCTGTTTTGGTTTAATTTATGCGTTATGTTCATAGCTCTAGCAATATGGCAATCATCTCCAAATAACGCAACTAGAAAATATTATTACCAAAAAACGCAATTAAAGCTACCTCACTTTGGAAACCCCATACTCAAAGGATTTTCGCAAATTGCGAATTTCACATTCAAAGGTTGACGGCCTGATAAAGTCTAATGTTCTGATCACCCAAATCAGTTTGATCGACTCATCACCACAACATGTTGTGCTCTGGTTTTATCCACCACAACCTAAAGTGAGGCAGCCCTAATAACGCAAAAAAA
>CALGLJ010000078.1 GCA_937930235.1 uncultured Verrucomicrobiales bacterium
CCTCCTTTGAAGTGATCATGATTCCAAGAAGCATCGCCAAACTAATAAGACCGCTTTCAGGCAGAGAGAAAGAGAAGATTCTTCGAGACATTTCCTGAGTAAAACGATCTAAATTTCATGTATCAATTGTTTTTATAACGACCATTCTTAGCTTTTAATTCTTGGTTGTAAAATTCTCTCAGCGCCCCTACATCGAATACGAAATTACTGAATTGTAGTTAAAAAAATGATGACAAAGACAATAAATAAACAGAACCGCCTTGCTTCTTATCTTACGGTGGCCGCTGGGGTGGGTTGTGCTGCCTCAGCCGCTAATGGAGCGGTGGTCTTCTTCGGGCCGGGAGCGCAAAGTTCCACAAGCACTCCAGCTACTCCTGATGGGATTAATATAGGATCTGCGTTCGGCGGTAATCTTGCGGTGAATTCTTCGCCCCTCTCTATTGATACGTTTTTTGCCTCCGACGCCGCTGATATTCAATTTACAAGCGGCACCGATTTAATGCCCACTAGTTATAATGTCAGCGGTCCATATGCAAATGATAGTGGTGTCGCAATCGGCGGTGCGGTCCTCAACTCTGACCAAAATTACATCAATATCTCTTTCGACGGAGATAGTACGGTATTTGAGGCGGTCGCTCAGTTTTCATTTGATGGTAATGGGGGAGGCTATTTAGTGGCGATTGCTACTAACGACGCACCGAATGCTGCTGATCCGTTAAGCATCAGCGCGGGAAGAGCTCTCATCGAAGCGGCGACCGTGCCTGAGCCTTCAAGTCTTGCGCTTCTTGCCCTTGGCGCCTCTGGTATCGTCATCCGACGTCAGCGTAAGAAAGCTGTTTAATTTTACTGACCTAGTAAGTAGAGACGCGGAAAAAGGCGTCTCTACTTTTTCCCTTCGTTCGCGAAGATTCAGGATGCGGGAATGGCTTTGAGGATTCCCTTTTTTACTTTGCGCCAAGTTTTGGTGTGGAAGAGTGCGATGGGTTGATCGGCTTGAGAGTAAACGCCTCCAAATTTTGGATTATAGCGGCGATGTTTTTTAGCTGCTTGAAGAGATTCGTAGGCTTTTTTCCAGTTGAGGTTGAGGACGTCTTTGGAGTCTTGCGTTTCACCGAGAGAGAGGAGTCCAAGTTTGTTAAAGCAAGCGATGACTTCCTTTTTGACGGCCTTTTTCTTTGGGGCATGTAGGAAGGGGAAGCGAAACCAGCGAGTGCGTTTCCAGCCGGGCCGTTCCGCTTCATAGGCCTCGTCGAGGCATTCTTCGATGAAAGAGATTCCTTGGAGGCAGAGGGCGAGTTGATCGCTTCCCGGTTTGAGGGTTTTCATATCTTGGTGGAAAGCGGTGTGATTATAAACTTCGCAAGTATAGTAAACTGGGGGGGGAGGGCTGGCGAAGTTCTCCTGCGTGGTCTCGGTGGTCGGTTGATGCGGGAGAGGAGGGCTGTTTTTGAGTCGGAGGATTTCTCGGAGTGCTTCGACGAAAATCGCGCGTTTGGACTCGAGGAGTTCTTGGCAGGCGAGCTTGCGTTTCTCTGAGCTGGAATTTTTCCGAATGATTCGGCGGACATCATGTGAGCTGACGCCGGGGACGTTGGCGAAGAAGATGCCACGTGCATTGGCCTTTTGAAGATCGCGGGCAACTGAGATGCCGGATGATTCTTGCGGGGTGAAGGGGATGAGTTGGTCATCAAAGGTGAGCACGGCCCCCCACGCTGGGATGAGCTCGGTTTGCATAATGGTCCGTTGGACGAGGCGGCGGTGCGGGTTTGCGGGGTTATCGCGGACATGGCCAACATCGATCCCGGGAGTAAAGAGATTGCGCTCCTCTTCTGGTAGGAATTCTAATGAACCTTGGAGATGAGGGAGAGGGAGATGTTTGGGTTTAGGTTTGGGTGGTGGGGTATTTTCCTCCGGCTCTGGAGAGGGTGTCGGGGGCGTTTCGACAGAAGTAGGCTCTCTCGTTTCAGGGGGAGTGACAGGCTCATCAGCCACCAGAATTCCTGGAAGTATCAATCCGAGTGTTAGAAGAGAGAACTTATATCGCACGGTCATACGAAGCATGAGAATTCTCGCTAGGTCAATGAAAAGCAGGAAGTCGAAAAGCTAGTGCTCCGCACAAGGGCGCGACGGCATGAATTTCAGATCGAGGCGGGATCTTCTTTTATTCTCGCTCTCATCCTCGCCCCAGCGAAGCGATCTGCTACAGTCTGCCGCATGAACCGAGAGAAGCAACGGCTAGCCGAGGATAAAGCTCGTACGAAAAATTGGAAACGTTGGGGGCCTTATCTGTCTGAACGACAGTGGGGGACCGTGCGCGAGGATTACTCTGCCGATGGCAGTTCATGGGACCATTTCACGCATGATGATGCGCGCCGCCGGGCGTATCGATGGGGCGAGGATGGACTTCAAGGCTGGTGTGATCGGCAATGTCGGGTTTGCTTTTCCGTCGCGCTCTGGAACATGCAGGACTCGATTTTAAAGGAGCGACTTTATGGTCTCACGGGCCCGCAGGGTAATCATGGGGAAGATGTGAAGGAAATTTACTACTACAAAGACAGTACGCCGACCCATTCATATACGAAAGCACTCTACCGCTATCCCCACCGAGCCTATCCATACGACGATCTGATCCAAGAGAATGCCCGGCGAGGGCGGTCTGATGACGAGTATGAAATCGAAGATACGGGGATTTTTTCCGAAAATCGTTTTTTTGATATTCAGCAGGAGGTAGCCAAGCGGGCTCCGGATGATCTTCTCTGGCGCATCACCGTGACAAATCACGGACCCGAAGCTGCGCCTCTTCACGTCCTGCCGACGGTTTGGTTTCGGAACACATGGCGCTTTGGAAATGCGCAGGATGACCTTTTAGTGCCGCCCTATCTGACTGCGGTAGAAGACTATGTGAAACTCTGGCACCAAGAACTCGGGACGATGCACTTTTATGCGGAAAGCGCGGGGGTGGAGACCACGTGGCTCTTCACGGAAAACGAGAATGATAATCAGACGCTCTTTGGAACCGATAATCACACCGCCCACGTCAAAGATGGCTTTCACCGCCACCTCGTTCATGGCGAACAAGATGCGGTATCTCATGCTGGGCAAGGGACCAAGGCGGCAGGGCATTTTGTCTTTGAAATTCCGGCAGGAGAAACGATCACCATTCATTGCCGACTTTGCCCCGAATCTTCCGAAGTCAAAGCGCTCGAACAGTTTGAAGAAACATTTGCGGAGCGGATTCAAGAAGCGGATGAATTTTACCAAACAGTCATTCCCGAGAATACCAATGTTGAGGAGCGTAAAATATTCCGTGAAGGCTATGCGGGGCTCTTATGGACGAAACAATTTTATCACTACGTCATCGATGATTGGCTGAAAGGAGATCGCCGCACCCCTAAGCCACCTGATGCTCGGAAGAACGGACGGAATAGTCATTGGGACCACCTTTATGCGCGGGACATTCTTTCCATGCCAGATAAGTGGGAGTATCCATGGTTCGCCGCTTGGGACAGCGCCTTTCATATGATCCCCTTTGCCGCCATTGATGGCGAGTTTGCAAAAAACCAACTCCTCCTTTTTTTACGAGAATGGTATATGCATCCAAATGGACAGCTCCCTGCCTATGAGTGGAATTTTTCAGATGTGAATCCCCCCGTGCATGCCTGGGCCGTCTGGCGAGTTTACAAAATTGCGGATCAAAAAGGAGAGCGGGATCAACTCTTCCTCGAACGCGCCTTTCAAAAACTGCTTTTGAATTTCACTTGGTGGGTCAATCGTAAAGATGAACAAGGGCGTCACGTCTTTGGGGGAGGGTTTCTTGGTCTTGATAATATTGGGGTCTTTGACCGTTCCCAAGAGCTTCCTAATGGAGGCTCTCTTCATCAAGCGGATGGCACGGCCTGGATGGGATCATTCTGCCTCACCATGCTCTCGATTGCACTGGAACTCGCGCAAGAAAGACCGGCTTATGAAGACATCGCGTCCAAATTTCTCGAACATTTCATTAACATTTGCGATGCCATGAATACGCTGGGTGGGACGGGGCTTTGGGATGAGGACGATCAATTCTACTACGACCAGCTCCTGATCGATCACCAGCCTCCAGTCCCGATGAAGATTCGTTCCCTTGTGGGTCTCCTTCCGATGATGGCGACCACCGTGCTGGATCAATCGCAAATCGATGCCTTACCAGGGTTCAAGAAACGGATGGAATGGTTCCTTACCAATCGTCCTGATATTATGCGCTACGTAAAATTTCACCGAGCTGAGGGTGAAACAAATCCGAACCGCTGGCTCATTGCCATCCCGACAGAAGATAAACTACGGGCAACGCTCAAGCGCATGTTAGATGAAGACGAATTTCTCTCCCCGCATGGGATTCGCTCCCTCAGTAAAGCGCACGAAAAGCATCCCTTCGTATTTCACTGCGGTCAGTGCGAGCACAGTGTGACATATACTCCGGGGGAATCTACCACGGGAATGTTTGGCGGAAATTCGAACTGGCGTGGCCCGATTTGGTTTCCGACAAATTTCGTCCTCATTGAAGCGCTAGAACGCTACTATTACTTCTACGGTGATGATTTTAAAATTGAGCATCCTACCGGATCCGGAAACCTGCTGACCTTGCGGGAAATTTCCATCAACCTCTGTGAGCGTTTGATTCGTCTTTTTCTACCAGATGATCATGGGAAGCGCCCTTTCACCGCTTCCAATCACCCTCATCTGGGCCATCCGCTCTGGGAAGAGCACCTTCTCTTCCATGAATATTTTCATGGCGAAACCGGAAAAGGACTCGGAGCCGCTCACCAAACAGGATGGACCGCCTTGGTGGTGCGACTCATTCGGGAAAAGGATCGGAAATTGGCGAATTTCGATCATTAAAATGGCTCATTGTGACCAAAGCTTATCAAGGGCATTTCAATTGAGAAAATATGTTGATATTTTAGTGTTGCAAATTTGGATTCATGAATTTGACTGACCTAATATGGAAAGTAGTTCAAATAATCTCCTCTTCAGAAAGAACATGATGCGAGTCCTTTTGATTGGTGGTAGCCTCATGGGGACCGCAGACGCCGCGATCTCTGTCGCGGCTGGGGTGGTCGAAACCTTTGATACTCTCCCTTCAGCATCGGACTGGAGTACCGGTGATGGCACTGCTGGAGATGTCTTCGATGGCACAGGAACAGGCGAAGAGAGAGCCCAGTTTTATGATGAGACGACAGATTGGGCAGCCGTGGTGAATGGGGTTTCGCAAAGTGATATTGGTCTTGTGCTAGGGATGTCTTCGACAACTCCCCCCTCTACGAATCTCTTAGCGCGCTGGAACGATGCCGATCTAAACATCCAGACTCGACCAACAGGAAATAATGCGACGACTTTGATGGCCACTTTGATGAATGATACCGGTGCCTCAGCTCCATCTCTGAGTATTAGTTACGATTTTCTCGTGTCAGATGAGATGGGTGATGAGCAGGCCCCAGGTTATCAGGCTTTTTACAGTATTGCCGGAGATGGCTCGGATTGGGTTTCCATTCCCGAGTTTGAAGGTCTCACCCCAGGTTCGAGGAGTGTGCAGCTCAACTTTAATGGAGGATGGGCTGCGGGAGATAATCTCTACATCCTG
>CALGLJ010000079.1 GCA_937930235.1 uncultured Verrucomicrobiales bacterium
CATGGAGCAATCCGATGACTGGGAAAGTGGCCGCTCCTACCTCAACCCAAAGCACCTCAACTAACAAAAATCTCTAAACCTAAATCCAACGATCAATTTCTTGAACTCCGAGCTTTTTACAGAAAAAAAATTGCGCCGCCAGCGCCAATCACAGGCCCTACCCTACCCCGCTATACAGATCCGTATCACGACGATTCCGGCTAAGCACGGGAAGTCGATGCCCCAACGCTCACGAAGTTTGTTATAGATAAAAAGGAGCCGGAAAGTTAGTTTTTACGCATTGGAAGTTGTTCAACCCCATGGTGGGGCGCGGCTTTCCTATCACATTAGCTAATAATTATGGGATGGATGAGGACACTACTCCTAGGCGATATTGGAAACCGACTTGATATTGCCGATGCTGAAAAAAAGATCTCAGCTCTTCGGCAGAGTCAGCGAAAAGCTGTTGGGAGCCTTAATGCTCGCGACTCACAAATTAATGCTCTTAAGTCTGAAGTAGAACGCCAAAAGCTGGCTATTCAGGCTTTGACGAGATTTCTGGTTCAAGAAGGACTTATTGACGATGAAGCTTTGGGAGAATTTATTAAAGAAGTCGATGCAGAGGATGGGGTTGTGGACGGTAAAATGTCGATTGATACCAGTGGGAAACCACGTCTAGTTTTCTCACCTAGAAAGCAAATTCCAAAGGGGACGCTTAAGATTCCAAAAAATTCAGAAGAATGACTGGCTCCGATCTCGCACATTTTCTCAAGGAAGCCCGCTCCTTCTTCTTAAAATCCATTCGGCGGTGAAGAGGATCACAAATAAGAACAAGACCGGCCATCGATCCCAAAGAGAAATTTGTCTCAACTCTTCTTTGGTCTCTTTTCCTAACAGAAAGAGGGGCGATGGATCCTGGGCACCTTCTCCCATGATAAGACCTCCAGAAAGGCGGGCGACATTTTCAAGCAAGGGGCGGTTCTGCGTGGTTTCCGCAAGCTCTGCCCCACTCATGGCTCCTACGACACGGAATCCAGTGGAAACATCCTGCCCCACAAGCCGAGCCTCATAAACGCCATTTTTCGTAAACGGACCTAGGCGACTTTCATAAAAACCATTTGAGTCTTTCTGATACTTTAGGTTTGTTCGTACTTTCACGCCCCCTTCATGTAAAATTTCGACTTCAACTGCTTCATCGTTACGAGGGTTCAACTGTTCATCGCGAAGGCGAGCCATAATGAGAACCTGGTCATCACTGGTATAGGTGAGATGATCCGTCCCAAGACGAGTCACTTTATTTCCCGCACGCAAGTTCGGACCAGCTCCCCATTTCACCAGTTGTCCCCAGAAGCGATGATGATACACGTCGCCTACTCCTTCTCGCAAACGCCAGGTGCGGTCAGTGAGCAGGATGGCCACCTTCCCATGCCCAGTCTGTCGAGTGACTAAAAGGGCATTTTTTTCTTCCACTTCTTTTCGCAGAACGAGTGCCTGGAGGCTCCCGCTCAGAGTGTCTTCGCTCAGAGCGCGTTGCTGATCATCAGGCCATTTTGCATAGAGTAAGACTTCGGCCCCATCTTTGACTCCGGTGATCGGGTGGCTCCAGCGAATACGGGGGAAGCCAGACCAGATTTTCTCATTCTGAAACTGGCCTTCGGCTTGGGCGAGGACCGGATGAATTTCGCCAGCAGCGGTCAAGGCCATACGAAACTCACCTTGCGAACCAAAGTATGTCTGATGAGTCGCGGTGTAATGCACTGGAATGAGAGCACGGGCATTTTCATCACGAAAGGAATGCGGCATCGATTTGGGTCCGGTCACTATGACTAACAGCGTTCCTCGCTCTTCGACACAGCGTCTCAGGATGTTCCATTCCTCACTCTTCATTGCCAGAGAATTGACATCTCCTAAAATGATCACGTCAAACTGCCGCCATTCAGATTCATTAGCAGGAAGGGCCGTGGCAGAGTTGTCACCAAAGGGACGACGAGCGGATGCTGGCACCACGAGATTCTTCTGCCCCCTGACTCGATCTGGCTCTAACAAGACGGACTGGAGGTGAATCGATTGATCACGACCATAAAACAAATTTCTCAAATATCGAAACTCCCAACGAGGGCTTGAATCAATCAATAAGACGTTCGTCCGGGCATCACTCACGACAGTTTGGAAGTCCCAATGATTATTTTTTGAGAAGCGTTCACCTTCGAGTAAACTCACCTTAATCTGGTATTTTCCTACGCCTCCAGCCTCGGGGAGATACTGAAATTTCACCTCTTCACGATGATGTTCTTGAGGGATGGTAATGACTTTTTGTTCGAGCACTTTTTCTCCAGCACAAAGCTGCACCGTCACTTTTTCATCCCGGTATTGATCAAACTTAAGAAGGGCGGTGATGCGAATTTTATCACCTAGATAAACAGAATCAGGCGCTTCAACGGACACAATAGCAACATCCTGAGGTGGGATGTCACTCCCAACAGGAAAGATCACAATGGGTGCGTCTAAAATCCCAAATCTCCGGGCCACATCTTCGATACTTCCGGGGCGATTATGCCGCCCGTCACTGAGTAAAATCATGCCCGCCAGCTCATTCGGAGAGACCGATTCCAGAACCGCATTAAACGCTCCAACCAAATCCGTGGCCTGATCCCATCCTTCTCCAGCCTCACCCTCAGCAAGAAAGGCACTCCGAGCGAGACGAGCTTCGTGGACTGAGATCTGGCCAGACAGCTTTTCTCGCAGACCACTCGCAGCGAGGGCTTGCTTGGCCAGAGCGAGACGACTTTCAGATTGCCCTTCATCAACGAGACTCATCGACGCTGATTCATCGATTAAAATCACGACCTTCTGATCCACTTCTCGCGGAACAAGGGAGCTCCATACCGGTTGCCATAATACCCAAATCAAGAGCGCCCATATCGCCAGGCGCAACGCTCCAAGTAACTTGCCTTGTCTCTGACTGACCGCGCCTTGCTCAAAGGAGTAAATCCTAAAAACAAGCTCAACTCCAATCGCACCGATGAGAGGGATGACCCAACTCGGCCATAAGGAATTGAGTTCAATGAAATGTCCCAAAATCCACGAAAGGAATCTGAATAATCCAAAGATCACCACCGGTCTGAGCAAAGCCTTCATCCCTTCACCTCCTTGGCTGCTTCTAAGAATGCTTCACTCATCTCATCCCGATTTTCAAAATCAATCTGAGTTTCCACTCCGACCTTGCGAGATTTCGAAACCCAACGCGCCAAGAGCCCTTCCAGAAAAAAGATGAACAGAGCGCAAATCGCTAAAATCTGCCATAATTCCCGACCAAATCCTTTTCCCTGAAAAACGGCCAAGGCATCTTCCGCTGTTCTGAGTTCAATGAGATCAATTTCCCGTCGAATCAATTTGCGATCATCGGCATTCCACTTCTCGTAACGACTTTCACGAACGTCACGAGTCACCACGAGCGGCACCTTGGAAAACGGCACCTCATGATGCATCACCCTCGGCACTTCGACTTGATAACGCCCAGGGGAAGCAGTTGCCGAAATTTCTAAGGTGCGCCCCTTCCGTCTCTGAACCGCCTGAACCGTGCGCTCCTTGCCAGTAGGATCGAGTGCCTTCGTTTCTGAGATGAGCTGAGTCCCACCCGTCTGAGCCATCGGAAAGAGAACCGAGGATGGCACACGCTCCTGACTTCCATCTGGCTTCTGCCATCGGACGGTCAATTTCGCATCCTTGGCATCCTGCTCGTAGGATAAGCGCAGAGAGACGGGTTGATTTTTTCTCAACCGAATCTCCCCACTTCGCGCTTCATTATATCTTGCCCTCAGCACCTCTTCCCCATCAAGCGACAGGGTCAGCCGGCCGTCTGTTGCGACCTCAAAGCGGTATTTCCCAGTTTCAGGAGGGAGCAGTTCTCCCTCCCAAGTGATTCGAAAATTTTCCCAAGACATTCCCGGAACGAGCACGTCATTTTTCAGATCAACCCCAATCACCGGGTCCACTCGATCCATGACTACCTTCCATTGATCTTGCTCTCGGATGGAATAACGCCCACGCAAACCAGGGCCACTTTCATAAGAAATTGAAGGACTCCAACTCGCTTTCACATTCAGATTCAGATCTGTTCCCGCTGCCAGCCACGAGATCGTTTCATGCACCAGCGGGACAAATTCTGGGTGCACAGGAAGAGACCCCAAACGAGCATCCCAGCTACAGGTAGAGAACATCACTCGGCCACGACCATATTCCTGAGCCGCTAAAAAAATCTCCCCATTACCATAGCGTCCGAGGACTACTGCTCGCTCTTGCAGAGCTTCCGCCTTCCGATAAGCCGCAATCGAGGCAGATCGAAATGAAGTCGTTCCCATACCCTTGAGAAAAGAATCATCGAAACTCGCAGGCGCTATCGTCACTCCTCGTTCTGGAACCACCAGGTCTCCTAAAACACAAGGCATCACTTGGCCATTTCCTCCTTTCCAATTTTGATAAAACTCAGGCTCTATCCGATCACCGGCAAGCACTAGAAGCCCCCCACCTCTGAGGATGAAATCCTCCACTTTTCTGGCAGATTCTCGCGGCAATCTGGAGACATCTGCCAAGACAATGACCCCGGTCTCTGCTAAGTCTTCACTGGCCAAAGCCACTGAATCCACCACCCGTGGACTCATCATCCATGGCCCTGCGCCAGAGGTCGGTGCTAATGCTAAACTCACATATCCGGTCGCCCGGTCAAAAAAATCTGCCTCTAAATTCCCATCGACGAGAAGGACCGAAATGTTCTTTTTAATGATCACGACCTTCTCCGCCAGATCATCTGCCAGGAGATCATCTTCCCCATCGATCTCGACCTTGATCACCTGCGGGCCTTCCTCTTGAAAGAGCACTTCAAATTCTACTATCACTTGCTCCCCAGGAATCAACTGACTGACTCCTTTTCTTACCTCTTTGAGGTTCCCGGGAGTGAAAACCACTTCTCCGGGAGAAATCACTTCCGTTCCCGTATTTTCCAGCACCGCACGCACGACCACCGGGCGATCCAATCCGACGACTTCCCGAGAAAGTTCAATCCCCGTGATCGCCACATTACGAATATTACCGGAAGGTGCCGCATGATGCGTAAGGAGCCGAGGAGCGTTCTCGAACTGACTCCACACTTTTCCAATCTCGGACCATTCGGGCGGCTCCTCCAACTTCCAACCCAGGCGTTGTCCATCACCTAAAACAATAATATCTTTCGTACTTCCCCGACCTTCTGCGAGACTCAAAGTTGCCACCCCTAAGGCATCAAAGGCATGAAATGGTCCACCGACCGGAGTGAGTGAATCCAACACATCAAGAACATCCGTGCGACGAGTCAACGGAGTCCCCGTTTTCAGCTCAGGTGCAGGGCCGCCGAGAATCACGGAAAAGGCAGTTCCTCTGGGAGCTTCTCTCACTAATTGACGAGCATCTTCGACAGCTCTTTCGAACGCATTACTATTTCCACGGGCCATCATCATGGAGCTTGAGCCATCGATTACTAGGGCCACATCACGTCGCGCACTCGTTTGAAAACGCTGTAATTTTAAATCCTCTTCCCACCAAATCATCCCCGCTCCCGCGAGTACGAAAAACAGTGAAAGACCACGAAGAAACCAGCGCCAGCGAAGAGATGACATCACTAAAGACACTCCCACTCCTACGAGTCCCGCCAAACAAAGTGGCAAAATAATGAACCAAGGAATTTGCGAATTCGGAGAAACGTAGGGCCTCGCTAAGGCCAAGGCGATGAGAGAGATCAGCAAACAGCGCGTTGCCATGAGAAGCACATCCTCCCATTCGACCGAACGCCTCCGAGCGACCATGGTATTGATCAGAAATCGCATAGCTCCCCACTTGTAAGGCCGGGCGGCATGTTTCCGGACGAGATGTAAAATCATCGGGATCAACACACTTACCAACCCGATCAAGAGCCATGGATTCAGAAACAGCATGGTTCTTTATGACTTTCGCGCTCGTCTTCCCAAATATCGGGTCAGAGCATCGTGAACAGGCATCTTGGTTGTGACGGGAACATAATCCGCGCGCAAATTCCCGCACCCTCCTTCCAGTTGCGTAACAAATTTTTTCAACTGTTCCAGGTAAGCAGAGCGCACCGCCTGGGGGTCGACCTGCAGCATCGGCTCCATCTCCTCTAGGTCTTCGAAACGTTGAAAATTACGGAACGGAAAATTGAGTTCCTCTTCCGCGAGGACATGAAAGACCACAAGTTCATGCTGTCGAAAATCAAAATGATGCAAAGCGGAAAGAACTTCCTCAGGCTCATCAAAGAGATCACTGATGAGAATGACCAACCCACGACGAGGAACCCTCTCGGCCACTTCATGCAGGACTGGAGCCAGGGCGGTCTCTTGTGCGGCCTGCAACTGATACAGTTCTTCGCAAATGTGAAGAAGCTGACTGGGGCGGCTTTCGGCACGAAGAAATCGTTTCACCACCGCGTCAAATGTTACTAATCCTACGGAGTCACCCTGCTTGATGAACAGATATGCCAGCGCCGCAGCCAAGTAGCGCCCGTATTCAAATTTTGAAATCATTCGCCCCTCGACCTCGGTCGCCATCTTACCTTGAAAAGACATCGACCCGGATGCATCAAGAACAATGGTGACACGAAGATTTGTCTCTTCGATAAACTGCTTCACGACATTGCGATCGCTCTTAGCCATCACGCGCCAATCGAGATTCCGAGGATCATCTCCGACGGTGTATTCGCGGTGCTCGGCAAACTCTACGGAAACTCCTTTATCCGGGCTCAGGTGCCGCCCGGCGTGAATCCCCTGCTTCCGAAGTCGGGCGAGCCACTCCAAACGCTTCATTCCTCCCATCACCTCCGTTGGTAAAAGGCGCATGCACTCGGGCACTGTGAGATGGTCTTTCAAATCTGCAAATCTTCCTTCGGAGCAAGATCCTTCAGGAGCATGCGAATCACGTCATCACTCTTCACCCCTGCGGCCTCCGCATTAAAAGTCGTCAACACCCGATGCCGTAATACCGGCAAGGCAATCGCCGCCACATCACTGGTGGTGGCGTGCATTCGCCCTCGTAAGACCGCGTGCGCTTTTGCCGCGACGATGAGTGAAATCCCCGCTCGTGGCCCAGCGCCCCAGTCGACCATTTCCTTGATATAGGATGGGACGTCATTTCCTCCGGGACGAGTGGAGCGTGCGATCTGAGCAGCAAAGTCGATGACATGATCAGAGACGGGAACACGTTTCACCACCGCTTGAAGCTCGATCATTTCTTCGGCATTCATCATCATGGAAACCTGAGATTCCTGCGGACTTGTGACCCGCCGAATGATTTCCTTTTCCTCTTCTTCGGAAGGGTAATCGACCGCGATACTAAAGAGGAAACGATCCAACTGCGCCTCTGGTAAGGGATAGGTTCCTTCTTGTTCGATGGGATTCTGCGTCGCGAGGACAAAGAACGGATGAGGCAATTCAAAGGTATTTTCTCCGATCGTAACATGCCCTTCCTGCATCGCTTCTAACAAGGCAGCCTGAGTCTTGGGCGGGGTACGGTTGATTTCATCTGCCAAGACGAGGTTGGCAAAAAGCGGTCCGGGAACGAAACGAAACTTTCGCTGCCCCGTTTCGGGATCCATTTCCAAAATATCCGCACCCGTAATATCTGCCGGCATGAGATCTGGGGTGAATTGCACCCGACGATAGGCCAGCTCTAAAGTCTGCGCGATCGACGAAACCAATAAAGTCTTAGCCAAGCCCGGTACTCCTACCAAGAGGGCGTGCCCCCGACAAAACATCGCCATCAGCACCTGCTCAACCACCTCCTCCTGCCCAACAATCACGCGAGATAGTTCGGACTTTATCCGGCTATAACTTTCATGTAGGCGTGATACCATATCCCGATCATCACTACTCATACTAGTCCTGCCAAAGACTAGCTGGATCCCGAAAGGTGAAAAGATCTCATTTCCATATTCGCAACACGCGATAAGCGTAGGACGAAAAGATCTTCTCCTTGACCAATCGTGAGACTGACGCAAGTTCCCCGTGAAAAATGGACTCTATCACGCAAGCCGCACTGGGTGCCGCCGTCGGCGAAATCGTTTTAGGTAAAAAATTAGGATGGAAAGCAGTCGCTTGGGGAGCATTTTTTGGAACCCTTCCCGATCTGGATATCCTCTATTCTCCTTTTTTGGATGAAGCAGCGCGCCTGCGATGGCACCGCGGGATTTCGCACTCTCTGCTCGTCATGGTCCTCGCCAGCGTGCTCTTAGCGAAGCCGCTTTCTTATCTCCATCGGAAGAAAGACGTCACGGTAAAGGAAGCAGGGTGGATGGTTTTCTGGATTTGGAGTACGCATGTTCTCATTGACGTTTTCACCACCTATGGAACGCAAATCTTCGAACCCTTCTCCGATCAACGGGTGACGCTCAACAATCTTTTCATCATTGATCCTCTCTTCACTCTCCCTCTTTTAATCGGACTCGTCGCCATTCTTTTTCTATCACCTGGCTCTCACAAAAGAATGCTGACTATGAGATCCTGTGTCGGACTCTCTTGTTTCTATGTCCTCTTGAGCTTTGTCATGAAATTTCAAGCTCTCGCTCAAATCAAGGCCCGAGTCGCAGAAGAGATTCCGCAGGGCAAAGTCTTCGCGGTAAGCGCTACGCCATTTAACATCATCTTATGGCGAGGCTTGATTGAAACTCCGGAAGGGTACTTTGTGACATACTGGTCGCCTTTTGATCGTGGAGCTGCGCATTATGATTTTTTTGCGAAACAAGAAAATCTCATCCAGCCCTACGAGGGTTCAGAAATGCTCGAATCCCTCAAGTGGTTCTCCCGTGGAGCATGGGTGGCCCGTCCTCAGGAAGATGGGAACATTACCTTTATTGATATGCGCTTTGGTGAGATCCGAAATCCAGAAGACGGCACCATGGCAACAATCTTCCAATGGCACCTTGAACGTGATCAATCAGGCGAAGTGGCCGCTCCTCAAAAGCGCCCGCGCAATTTGAATATGAAGTCTGCTCTTTCTCTTACTTGGAAGCGCATCTGGGGGGAGCGGAAAGAGTGGGAGTCAGTGAAAGCATTTTAACTCCCTCGCTAAAGGCTCAATCTATTTCACGAGGAGGCGCCGGGATCGGCGGTGCTTGAATCTCAATCTCAGGCACGGTGGGGAAAACGGCGTCTTGCCATTGTTGCCGGCCCTGATTTCCCGTGATGGTATTTTCTGAAAGGGTCGCTTCGCTCCCGCGCTCAATCACAAGACCAGCCTCCCGGTTATTGATGATCTGATTTTTTGTGAGTTGAGCATGTGCGACCTGATTTTGAAGCACCACGCCCCCGAGCGCATTCTGACGCACGAGTGATTGGCTCAACAAAAAATCGGAGGCATCTGAAACCAAGACTCCCAACTCACGGTTGTCGACCATTTGACTCTTTACCACCGTGATGCCTGCCGCAGGTGAGAGCGCGACTAAACCAGCACGTCCATTTTTACTCAAAGTCGATCCATGCACACTCCCGCCTCCGCCTTCCCAGAAGTCAATTCCATGATGGAGGTTTTCACGACTGATGGTGGTGATAAATTTAGCCGTCGCCCCTTCTCCTTGAACGGAAGCACCATCCCACCCACTGCGGTAAATTTCCGATTGGATCATTTCTAGTGCACCCGTTCCAACCACCGCAACCCCATGGCCGCTGGCATGCGTGATTTTTACGTCTTCCAGACGCAGGCTCCCGTCACTCACTGCGACAACTGAAAAACGCTCGGCATCATGAACCAGGTCTCGATGGCGGAGGGTCACAGAGGTCACTCTCGCCGGACCTCCGGCTTGATCCATAGTGAGAACCGCCCCCTCTGCAGCACCACACTCAATGATCGTTTCCTTCCTCCCCTCACCTACCAGCACCACTCCCGCAGGAAGATGGAGCTGCTCATGGTATGTCCCGGCTGCGACCTGAATACGATCTCGAGCACGGGCCTTCTGAAGCGCCTGACCAATGGTAGGAAATTCATCAGGCACCGAAATAACCCGCCCGTAGGCAGACATTCGCTGATAAGCAGTGCGGACTTCTTCGCTGGGATTCAGGCGCATGGCCTTTTCCAGAAGCCCGAGGGCTTCGGCAGAATAGCGCCCCTCATCGAGCTCTTCCGCACGCGCGAGAAGCATTAATGATTCTTCTTGCTCCACCCGAGCCCGCACCCGAGCTGCCTCTAGGAGATCACTTAGGTCAGGGATCGAGGAATGAGTAGGGGCCAGTTTTGTGAGATCCGAAAGCTGACCTTCTGCCGTAACCCACTTGCGAGTTTGAATAGCCGCCTCGATCTCCGTGATGAGTTGGCTGAGTTGAAGCTCTCGCTCCTTTGTTTGAATGAGCTCTCGAAGTTGCGCAATCTTTGCGTGACCTGGTGAAAGCTTCTCGACTTTGGTGAGGTAGGTTTTTGCTTCTTCGATGCGACCGGCTTCGAAAGACGCCTGCGCTCCTCCGATGAAATAACCTAACTGCTGTCCGCTCTCAACTTTTTGCTCTTCCGAAATTCGAGCCAATGTTTCACGAGCCCACTGCTTCGGCGCACCTTGCGAGCGGAGTTCATTGACCCGGTTCTCAGCTTCTGACCAACGGCGCTTCTCAATGATTTTTTCAATGGCTTCGATGTCAGATTCCAAGGTCGCATTGGCCGCAACTGGGTCATATTCTTTCCCCCACTTTTGGTAAGACCAGATTCCTCCACTCACCAAAAGCACCACGACGGCGGCCCAGATCCCGAGAGTGAGCGGAAATTTTTTCAATGGTGGCTCTTTCTCAAGAGTGCTGATGGTGCGGCGAAGGGAGGCCAAATCCCGCTCATAAATCGCAAGCTGATCCTCGTCTTGCTCGCGATTGGCTAGCCCGACAAGTATTTGCTCAACTTCTCTCCATTGCGGCAGGTAGTCACCCGCATGATCAGTCGGGCCCAGCCCGAGCTTTTGACGCGCGGCCTCCAGAGTGAGTTGTTCGGGGGAATTTGTCATGTTACCATAAGCCGTACTTGGCGTAAGTCATGGCATACCATGCCATCGTTGCATTTGCGACCCCATGCATCACGACACAGGCGAGGAGGCTCTTTGTCCACACCGCCACGCCATATGTCAGCGCCCCATAAATCAAAGCTCCCAGCCAATCGATGGGAGCATGGGCAATCATAAAAGCTCCCGTCACCACGAGAAATGAAATCCAAGCCGGCTTCCCAAAGGGAACCTTCCAATACTCGCCATCCATATTAAGAAGGAAACGCATCAGAAACCCTCGCCAGAAAATCTCTTCGACTAAAGCGACAATCACAACGGCTCGAAATACGCGAAAAATCAATGACGTCCAATAAGCGGCAGGATGAGCAAAGACATTAGGATCAAACCCTTCTTTCCGAGGGGCCAATCCACTCAATTTCTGAAAAAACGTCTCAGGCTTTCCCGAAGTCATCCCCAAGGAATCGTAGAGCGTGGTGGGTAACAGCCAAAAACCAATCCCGACAAATCCTGCGATCACTCCAATCCACACCTGATTGGACCAGCGAAACTCATAATGTTTCCAAAAGAAAATCAACACCATGAGAGTGAGAACAGTCTGAATAGGGTAGAAGAGTTGCTCCGGCCAATGACGATACCACGGGGCATGATCGTGCTCCCATCGCATGGCATCACCCACAAATTGACTAAGGAGAAGGAATATCATGAATACCCCAAATGGAACCACGTGAGCTAAGGTGCGATCTTCTCGCCAAGCTTTCAGTTGAGCCTTCATCGATTTAGAGGGTAGCGATAAAGCGTTCCATGCGGTCCATGGCTTCTTTTAATTTATCCATCCCAGTAGCGTAGCAACAGCGAAGAAAACCTTCACCCGACTCCCCGAAGGCCGTTCCAGGGACGGCGGCAACTTGCTCTGCTTCGAGAAATTTCATCGCGAATTCAAAACTACTCAGGCCAAATTGACTAATATCGGGGAAGACATAAAATGCTCCCCCGGGCGAATGACAATCGATCCCCATTTCATTGAGTCGGCTCACCAGAAAGTCACGACGTTCATGATACGCGTCTTTCATTTCACGATAGACTGGCTCTCCGGCCTTGAGGGCCTCCAACGCCGCCACCTGACTGGTGATGGGAGCACAAAGAATCCCGTACTGATGAATCTTCATCATGGCCTCGATGAGGGGCTGAGGGGCGCAGGCAAAACCAAGCCGGAATCCGGTCATGGCAAAGGCTTTGGAAAACCCATGCAGTAAAATCGTACGCTCTCTCATTCCCGGAAGGCTGGCAATACTCAGATGCCTTTTTCCATCGTATCGCAGTTCACTATAAATCTCATCGGTGAGAACAATGAGGTCATGTTCCACACAGAGCTTTGCAATCCCTTTCAAATCTTCATCCGAGAGCACCGCTCCGGTCGGATTGGTAGGGAAGTTCAGCATCAGCACCTTTGTCTTTTCCGTAATGACCTCCGCAAGAGCTTCTGGCTTCAAGGAAAAGCCATCTTCTTTTTTGGTCGCTACCGAAACCGGCACGCCATACGCCATGGCCACACTGGGAGAATAAGAAACGTAGCACGGTTCATGAAATACCACTTCGTCCCCCGGATTCAGAAGAGCACGCAGGGCGAGATCCAACGCCTCAGACACTCCCACTGTAATGAGGCACTCGGTCGCACCGTCATAATGCACCTCGAAAAAATCTCCCACATACCCACACACCTTATCGCGCAGACTATTGAGTCCTAGATTCGAGGTGTAGCTTGTTTCTCCTTTCTCAAGAGATGAAATCGCGGCCTCTCGGATCCGCCAGGGGGTGGTGAAATCGGGCTCTCCAACTCCAAGTGAGATGACGTCATCGCGCCCAATCACGAGTTCAAAAAAATCACGAATTCCCGATCGCGGGATTTCCTGAAGGTGGCGAGCGATTTTGGAATGGTAGTCCATATTGACAATCTGTTAAGGGCTGACTGGGAGACGCTCCACATTCTCCGAATCAGTGAAGAGGAAACCATTTTCCTTATAAGACTTGAGGCGGAAGTGAGTGGCACAAGAGACGACCCCATCAATCGGACTCAGCTTCTCGGCCACAAAAGTTGCAATATCCATCAAGTCTGCCCCTTCAATGAGGACGAGGAGATCAAACCCGCCACTGGCTAGAAAACAGCTCCGTACTTTATCAAGTTTCGCAATCCGTTTCCCCACGCGGTCAAAGCCACCTCCACGCTCTGGCGTCACCTTCACTTCGATGAATGCCGTCACAGTATCCTTCCCGTCCATGGCAGGATTCACCATGGCGCGATAGCCACGGATCGTGCCATCTTGCTCCCAAGCTCGGATCTGATCAGCGACCTCGCTCTCGGTCACGGAAAGTTGTGATGCGAGTTCGGCATTTGTGAGTCGAGCATTACGCCCCAGCAATTCCAGGAGATCTTTCATCAGTCGAATGAAGATTGGAGGGTTCGATTAATCACCAAAGGAAATTCCGACCGAGCGAGCCGCTTCCACGACTTCGGTCTGATTCTCTACGAGACGCAGTTGATCCACCGCGTCTTTGATCGGCACAGAATCAACGTGATAACTCTGATAGCTGACCATGCGGCCGAATTTCCCTTCTTCGGCAAGGCGAGCGGCCATCACTCCGAAGCGTACTCCGAGGATACGGTCCAGCGCCGTCGGCGCTCCCCCGCGTTGAATATGCCCCAGCGTGGTGCAGCGGGTTTCTTTTCCGGTCACGGACTCGATCACTCGAGCCACCTGATCTCCCGCTCCCCCAAGGCGCACCTCTCCGCCACAATTATCATCAATCGTGGCCAGCTTCCCATCCGGCATCTTTGCGCCCTCGGCTACCACGACAAGATGACTCGTATACCCCTGCGCTTCGCGAATTTTAATATGCTCCGCGACTTTCTCGAAGCTGAACTCGATCTCTGGAAGGAGGATCACACTGGCCCCTCCAGCCATTCCTCCCCAGAGCGCAATCCATCCTGCATGACGCCCCATAACCTCAAGAACCATCACCCGTTTATGGCTTTGCCCTGTCGTTTGAAGCCGATCCAAACTGTCAACGACACAGCTCACTGCGCTATCAAAACCAAAGGTCATTGCGGTGGCCTGCAAATCATTATCGATCGTCTTGGGCACCCCAATGACCGGCCAGCCCTGATCATGAAGTTGCATTGCGGTAGTGAGAGAGCCATCACCACCGACTACGACGAGCGCTCCGATCTCGAGCTGATCGAGCGTTTTTTTGGCCCGATCTACGATTTCCTGTGGAACCTGCGCGACATCGCCTTCACCCAGCTTGGCCGCAAAATTCCCCTTATTCGTCGTTCCCAGAATAGTCCCTCCAAGTTTGAGAATTCCCTCCGTATCTCGTGGGGTCAGGACCGTGAAATCTCCCGGCGGGAGTAAGCCCTCAAAACCATCTCGGAAACCGATGGCCTCCCATCCTTTGGCCGCGGCAGCACCGACTACCCCATGAATCACCGCATTGAGGCCCGGGCAATCGCCTCCACTATTTAGAATACCAATTCGCATTGTTCTTTATTTATTTCTTTTTTGGCTTTCGCAAAGATTGATTTAAGGATTCGGAACCTTGATGAGTTCCCGGGCCGGGTTAACCACCGGAAGACCCTGTGATCGCCAGTGACCGTAGCCGGCCCAGCCCTGCTGAACCAAGGCGGTCCCCCGGCCGAAACGATCTGGACTGCCGAGAATCACCACGACAAGACGGCGGGGACTCAGAATCGTCCCCCCATCTGCTCGTTTCACCACGAGCGGACTTTTATCGGCACTCAGCGCGAGACACGGGCCAGCGGCAGCAGAAGAGGCCGCTTTGATTCCCTGAATCCCATTTCGGCCCACGAGAGAATTCGTATTTTGAACGGTAAATTTCCGACTTTGCCCGCCCCGATATGAGGCAATTTTACGAGATTTCTGCTTCACGTAGAAAAGAAAGCCCGTGTTCCGAGCCGCATAAATACAGAGACGCGAAATATCACGAGCTGTCGAAGTCCCGGAATGCCCATGTGGGCTCCGGAAACGAGTGCGAGTCATTCCCAGCGCTTTCGCAAGATGATTCATTTCCTTTACGAAAGCTGACTGAGGATTTCCCCCACTGCGACTCGCGATGGAACGCCCCACGTGATCAGACAGCGCGTGGGCCGCGACGTTATCAGAACCCAAAAGCATGGAATACATCGCTTCGCGAAGCGAAATCTGATCCCCTGGAACCATCGCCATGGGATTAGAGCCTCCCGCCTTCAGAGCCGCAGGCGAAATCCCCACCATTTGCCCCATATTCGCCCCACTATACTTCGCCCAATCCAACACCACCATCGCCGTCGCGATTTTAGCAAGGCTAGCAACCGGACGCTTCAAATCAGCATTCACCTCCGTAAGGATCTTCCCACTGTGAGCTTCCACTACACAATAACTCTCTTGCGCCATGAGACGGCTCCCCATCAATACCGTGAGTAGAAAAATTTGCCAAAATTTCATCCAATGTTTCGCCTTTCTCATTTCTGTGAGATGACTCTAACGAAGTGAATCATCATGACAATCATGAATCCCACGAGCATCGGGGAGAAAAATTTTAGCCCGATAAACGATTTTCCCATTGCCAAGCTCCATCATTTTGGGCGTAATGCCAAATGTAATGAGAAAGCTCCTACTGATCACCCTTTCCCTTGGACTCTCTATGAGTGCGTTTGCTGATATTCAAGCCCCTCCAGGTGCCGAATACACTTCTGTCCGCAAGCTCGGACGCGGCATTGGTAATATTCTCTATGGAATTATGGAAATCCCCGAGCAAATTGTTCGTAAGAATGATCGTCTCGGCGGCAAAGCTGGCTGGTCTTACGGAGTGGTCGACGGCACTCGCCGTGCGTTCCGCCGTATCGGTTACGGTTTCTACGAACTCGTCACCTTCCATTGCCCGACATTCCACGGCACATTCAAGCCACCCTACACTCGTTGTGGCACAGATGATCGCATCGAAATGAATCC
>CALGLJ010000080.1 GCA_937930235.1 uncultured Verrucomicrobiales bacterium
TTAGCCGGAGGACTCATAAGCCGAGTTTATTCCAAAAAAAATACATTTTTTGGGAATAAATTACGCCAATCAGCGAAGCCCCGAACGAGAACGCTTCATCACACCAGGAGATACCACCTTATAATCATCGCTTTAGGACAGGTGATTTCCTCAAATTTTTCCACAAACTGCTGTTCTTGTTCATTTTTTGGGAATTGAGAATTGGGAGCGTAATTTACCAACCAAAGGAAGTCGCCTTCCGCTCATCACCTCAGCTCTCATGGAACAGTCCGGAGACTGGGAAAGTGAGCCTAACGACCTCAACCCTCAGCATCTCGACTCAGGGCACCTCCGGAAACCTGCTTTCGATCGGAAAATGGCTTCAGATTTTTTTTCAGATCGAGGTGCCAGAGAAATCTGAGGCTATTTTCAGAAATGAGGTTTTCGGAGGCACCTTCTCACCCAATCTCCAAAATCCAAATCCAGATCCAGATCCAGATCCAGATCCAGATCCAACGATTAGATTCTTACAGCTCCGGGATTTTCACAGAAAAAATGATACCTCCTCCCATAGTCCATAGCTCACACTTTGCGGCATTGATGGAAAGACCTTTATCAGAGCTGACAAAAACTATCGGGATAAAGAGAGATTGCCTTGTGAAATATCGAACAAAGCAGCGTAGGGTCAATCCATTTTGATTCAATCCAGTTCGAACGAAATCAATTCAACTCAATTCATTCATTGTTAGTAATAATATTACTTTAAATCGTATCCCCTGTCATTACATGATGCATGCATGAATGCCAGTCACCTCAGCTTAAAAAGGTTGCATCTAACAAAAAATTTTTAAAGACGCTTTCCAACTCAGCGTCAATGCCTGATGAGATCTCGGCACATCAAAATAAAAGAAAAAGCAATCTATCAAATTACATTCATTTAATATTGACGCTACCGTAGCTTCCCATATTATTTTCTTGTATGGCTAAAGGAAAAGCAAAACGTTACACTGACGCAGAGAAAAAAGAGATTCTCGACTTCATCGAAGCTAAAGGCCGTGGCGGACAAACCGCTGCGGTTAAAAAATATAAAGTCACTGCTGCTACGATATCTAGTTGGAGGAAGAAAATTGCTGTTTCTTCTCCCGCAGTTTCATCAGGAGCAGGATCAAAAGAGCTGAAAGCGATTAAAGAACTGACCGCACTTCTCTCTGAGATTAAGTCGACTGAGCAAAAACTTGCTGGGCTACACGCTCGCTACAACAAGGCAAAAGCAAAACTCTAACAGACACTATTGATAACAAGTACCACACAAATAGTATTTATCTGTTTTAAGAGAGACTCCTGAGATAAGGAGTCTCTTTTTTTATCCCCCTAAATAGCTCATCTCGGCCTTGGATTTGATCACCCGGCCACGCTCTTCCGAGTATCGATCCTCTCTCTCCTTCCACTGATTTCCTAGAAAATCAATGAGTTCACGGTCACTGACGTCTGACCTCAATTGCTCTCTCACGTCTTTTCCCTGTCCAGCAAACAAGCAAGTAAACATCTTCCCTTCAGCCGAAATTCTGAGCCGGGAACAATCACCACAAAATGGCTGAGTGACCGAAGAGATCACCCCAAACTCTCCCAGCCCATCATCAAAAAGCCAACGCTTCGCCACCTCTCCCGAATATCGCGCTTCCGCAGCAGAGGCAGGGAACTCAGTGGTCACTTCTTTGACGATATCTTGCGAGCGCACAACCTCCTCCATTTTCCAGCCATTCGTTTCTCCCACATCCATATATTCGATAAATCGAATGGTGACATGATGCTCTCTCCCCCATCGAATCATGGGTAAAATCTCTTTCTCATTCACCCCTCGTTGGACAACCATGTTTACCTTTACGGGTAATTCATGAGACTGCGCCGCCTGAATCCCCGCAAGGACCCGATCCACCTTCGCTCCCACTCCATTCATCTGCGCGAAAATATCTGGATCCAGCGCATCCAAACTTACGGTGACACGATTTAAGCCTGCGGCTTTCAGACCCTCCGCATGCTGATTTAACAGGATCCCATTCGTGGTCAGAGCCAGGTCCTCAACTCCTGAGATCGCTGAAAGCATCCCGACGAGGTCTTGCACTCCACGCCGCAAAAGTGGCTCCCCTCCCGTGAGGCGTACCTTCGCTACTCCCAACTCCACGGCTGCCTTCGTCACACGAACCAGCTCTCCAAAAGTTAAAATGTCTTCTCGGGGCAGAAATTGATACCCCGGTCCAAAAACCTCAACCGGCATACAATATCTGCAGCGAAAATTACACTTATCAGTCAACGATATGCGTAAATCGCGGAGACGACGTCCTAGAGTATCCTTCACGAGCGAGATACTCGTTGAACTTCATCAACTTTCAATGGCGCATTTAAAATCTCGTCTTTTCTTCAATCATTCCAGACACCCTTATCTCCGACGAGTGCCATTTTGGTCGTTGCGGGATCCTGCACCACCTCCAAGCCATAGAAATAATCTCCCACCATAGATTCGACATGAGACTCACGTAGAAACTGTCGATAACTCGCGGCTTCCCTCTGACCAAGTAAGAGACTTGCAGGGTGATGACCACGCGCAAACTCAGCTCGGATCATCGCGAAAACTTTCTGTGGATCAAAAATTGGGATGGTATTTTCGAGGGTCTGTTCCATTTTCATGACGTGCGATTATTCATTTTCGCTGACTTACTTCATACCCTAACTATATCGATAAACATGTCAATAGACTGTTATCCTAAATACAATTTATTTGAGTGACACTTATTTCACATCGTCAATGAACAGAATTCACATTCCCAGCGAAGCAGAAGCTCTCATTCTAAAAGATCTCGCATGTTCTCCGAAGGTTGAACTTCCCTCAGACCGCTGCCTTGGTCGGATTTTACGCTCTGCTCTGAAAGCGGACCGCCCATTTCCTCCCTTTGATCGAGTCACCATGGATGGCATCGCCTTCCGTTCATCAGATACTCAGTCTGATTCCTTGAAGCTCCACTCTCTCCATGCTGCCGGTTCCCCCGAGCCAGCTCCTTTACCGAACGGACATTGTTTTCAAATTATGACCGGAGCTATCTTACCACATGATTGCGATACCGTGGTCCCCTATGAAGAGCTGACCCTCTCCGAAACGCATGCCACAATTCTGCCTAGTTTTACCCCGCGCCCTGGTCAATTTATACATCGTCAAGGATCAGACGCACACACCGGAGACCTTCTCATTCCGGAAAAAACTCGCTTAAACCCAGCACATCTCGGCCTAGCTGCTTCCATTGGAGCAATCACCCTTCAGGTGAGCCAAGCTCCGAAAATTCAAATCTTCACCACGGGAGATGAACTCATTCCCATGGATCAAATCCCAGCACCGCATCAGCTCCGACGCTCGAATGGCTTCACCTTACAAATGGCTCTCACCCAATGGGGGGAAACCGAAACACATCTCACCCATTTACCTGATGCCCTCGATGCCACCACAGATGCGCTTGCGACAGCTCTGCCCACCCATGATCTCGTCATCCTCTCCGGTGGGATTTCTAAAGGGAAAAAAGACTATGTGCGCCCCGCTCTCGAAGCGCTCATCGGTCAACCTGCATTTCATGGAGTCGCACAGCGCCCCGGCAAGCCCCTAGCATTTTGGCCTCCATCTCCTCAGACCGCCGCCGTCTTTGCCCTCCCCGGCAACCCGAACTCCACCCTGACAACATTTCATCGCTATCTCGTTCCCGCACTCAATAAAATGGCAGGACTCGCCCCATCGTCAGAACTCCATTTGCCTCTCGCTGCACACCACATCCCTGCGCACGCAACACTCACGCAACTTCTCCCCGCCATCTTGAACTCACATGGGGAACTCGTTTTACTCGCTCCTCAAAATTCCGGGGACTTTCTCACTCCACTTCCTGCCACTCACCTTGTCGAAATCCCGCCTGGTCCGATCTCCACCTCTGCTCGGAGTTTTCCCCTCACTTGAAAAGGCGGTGTGAAATTTCCCCCAGTCTGCTTCAATCCCCCCATGATGACCTCATACAATGTTCTCGGAAAAGCCATGACTCCCTGCTCCACCGATCCCATGACCGGATTTTTCCGTGATGGCTCCTGCCGCACCGGAGGAGGAGATCGAGGGATCCACTGCGTCTGTGCTGAAATGACGAGCGACTTCCTCCAGTTCAGCAAAGATCAAGGCAATGACCTCAGCACCCCTCGACCTGAATATCAATTCCCCGGACTCAAACCGGGTGACTTCTGGTGCCTCTGTGTCATGCGTTGGAAAGAAGCGCTCGAAGCCCACTGCGCCCCCAAAGTAAAACTCGAAGCAACCTCCGAAGTCGCCCTGGAATTTGTCGATCTCGAAGATCTAAAAAAGCACGCCTGTTGAGATTACTCATTCCGTTCTCGCCAAAGCACTTCTAAACCGTCAGCTTGTCAAAGGATTAGAGCAACTTTCAGTTTGTTCGACGTCCAAGATTAAGTAAGACCATGAAATTATACCTCGGCAATTTGCCCTTCTCAGCTTCCGACGAAGACATCCGCGAAGCTTTTTCCGCATACGGAACTATCGACGAACTTTTTATTCCTCTCGACCGTGAGACAAACCGCCCTCGCGGATTCGCGTTCATAACCCTGCAGGACGATGATCTCGCCCGTAAAGCAATTGAAGAGATGGATGGAGCTGACCTGCAAGGCCGCAACCTTCGTGTTAACGAAGCCGAAGAACGTCGCCCACCGCAAAATCGCGGCGGCGGTGGTGGTGGCGGTGGATACGGCGGCGGCGGTGATCGTCGTGGCGGCGGTGGTGACCGACGTGGCGGCAATGATCGTGGCCGAGGCCGCGACGACAAGCGCAACGGAGGGTGGTAAACTGCACCCACCAAACAGATTCCTCAAAAGATTCACCTCCGGGTGAGTCTTTTTTTATGACCTCATTTTGTGAAGTATCATTTCACCACCGCAATCAAGGTAGCAAAACCTCGCCCTGAAATTTTCTCCTGCGGCAGCTCCAACAACCTGGATAAATCTCCATCAAGAAACAGCGCATTGTTGCATTCGAGGTGCTCAAACAATTTGGCAAATGTCCATAAGTTGCAACGTGTCCGATCACTGGTCATCGCCAAAATTACATTTCCCTCTCCATCCACTCCAATTCCATTTCGAATCAGTTCGCTCTCTGAATGCTCGCGAAATGCCGGATGCACTTTCCCATCGATCAATAAAAGCGGTCCAGACTGTACTGCATAAATCTCATTGGCCGCCCGGTATTTCGATGCCGTGACAACTTTCGCTTTTCCATTTTTGGAAATCAGGAAGACCCCATTTGGTTTTAAGGGCACCTCCGAAAACCTCATTTCTGAAAATAACCTCAGATTGTTCCATCTCATTGTTGCCAGAGAACCTGATAAATTCATTCAACAGGTTTCTCTGGCGCCTCGACCTGGAAAAATCTGAAGCCATTTTCTAATCGAAAGCAGGTTTCCGGAGGTGCCCTTAAGAAAAAATTCCCCTGGCCTTCTTTTAGATTGAGCGGGCACATCATCCTCCCCCCTTCCACGTAGAGCCCAGAAGGAATACACCCCGGTTCGAAAATTCCTCCATTCATGATGGCGGTCACCTGCTCTCCCTTCTTCTCAAGCTGGCGAACTGCATTCGCGATGGAATGTAAGATCTTCCCTGAATCATCCTTCCAGACCATCCGGATTTGAGAAGGTTTTGCTCTTACGATCCGAAAGGATTTTTCCATAAATTTCTGCTCCTCAGCAGACGTCACCGCAGCCATTCCCAGAAAAAGCAGAATCCCAACAAATGGTTTTAAAATTCTCATGACAAAAAAAGCGACAGCCAAGCCGTCGCTTTTTGAAAATTTCTCTAAAAAAGAGAACAATCTAACGGCGCTTGCGTTTTAGATTCAGCATCGCTTCGGACTTAGCGATCAGTGTTTGAAGAGCGGCTTGCTCATCAACATCATCACCAACCCCTTCGAGAGCATCTTGAGCCCGCTTCATTGCCTCCTCAACATCGGCCTCATTAATTGCATCTTCTCCGATGGCGAGATCAATCAATACCGAAACCTTATCACCGGTCACTTCAACGAAGCCTTCTCCCACTGCAAGCTCTTCGACTTTGCCATCTTTCAAGTAGCGAAGTTCGCCTGGTTGCAATGGGGCGACGAGAGCAGCGTGCATTTCGAGAATGCCCATCTCACCTTCGCTTCCCGGAAGGTAGACGTCATCGACAGTATCAGAGAAAATTGTTTTCTCCGGGGTGACGATGTCTAATTGGAATGCCATGAGTTTAGATGGGTAAGATGCTTCCCTAGAAATTAACCTTTGTCCACTGAGTCAATGCCAGCCTTCATGTAGAAGTTGGACTCAGGAACGTCGTCGTGCTTACCATCAAGAATTTCTGCAAATCCCTTCACGGTATCCTCAATCGAGCAAAGAACTCCGGACACGTTCGTGAAGACCTCCGCCACATGGAATGGCTGAGTCAGGAAACGCTGAATTTTACGAGCGCGGAATACGGTCGTTTTATCTTCGTCAGAAAGTTCATCCATTCCAAGGATAGCAATGATGTCTTGTAGATCCTTGTAGCGCTGAAGCACAAGCTGCACTCCACGTGCTACCTTATAGTGCTCTTCTCCCACAATCTCAGGAGCAAGTGCTGCTGAAGTGGATGCCAGTGGATCCACGGCCGGGAAGAGAGCCTGCTCTGCAAGAGAACGCTCCAGTACCACAGTCGCATCAAGGTGAGCAAAGGTGTTCGCAGGAGCGGGGTCAGTCAAATCATCCGCAGGAACGTAAACCGCTTGAATAGAGGTAATAGAGCCTTTTTTGGTTGAAGTAATTCGCTCCTGGAGGCCAGCCATTTCCTCTGCAAGGGTGGGCTGGTAACCCACCGCGGAAGGAGTCCGGCCAAGGAGGGCAGACACCTCAGAACCAGCTTGAGAGAAACGGAAAATGTTATCCACGAAGAGAAGAACGTCTGAATTATCTTCATCACGGAAATGCTCGGCCATGGTAAGTGCAGAAAGAGCAACTCGAAGACGGGCACCCGGAGGCTCGTTCATCTGACCGTAGCAGAGAGCCACTTTAGAACCGTCCTTCAGAACCGGATTCCCATTTTCGTCGAGCTTCGGATGACCTTTCTCATCTTGCTCTACGGAAATCACGCCGGACTCGATCATCTCCCAGTAAAGATCGTTCCCCTCACGAGTTCGCTCACCCACTCCTGCAAATACGGAGTATCCACCGTGTGCCTTCGCAATATTGTTGATGAGTTCCATGATGACCACGGTCTTACCCACTCCAGCACCACCGAACATTCCACCCTTACCACCTTTGAGAAGTGGGCAGATGAGGTCGATCACCTTAATCCCGGTCGGCAGAACTTCAGCAGAAGAAGCCTGCTCTTCAAGAGTGGGAGCAAGACGGTGAATTGGAGCACGAAGATTTGCGTCCTCAAGAGGTTTATTCTCATCAACGAGATCTCCAGTGACGTTAAAGATCCGTCCGAGAATCTGCTTCCCTACCGGAACTGCAATTGGCTTCCCTGTATCAGTAGCACTCATCCCACGCTTCAGACCTTCCGTGGTAGACATCGCAACGGCACGAACCCAACCATCACCGAGGTGCTGTTGGACTTCGAGGACAAGCTTGGTAGCGACTCCGAAGAGGTCGTAGTTTAACTCGAGAGCGTTGTAGATCTCAGGAAGCTTAGATGCGGCGGAGTAGTCGACATCGACAACAGCGCCGATGACTTGAACGATGGTTCCTTGGTTGCTCATGATGATGGAGAAGTTAGCAGTGAATGATTAGCAGGTGATTGATGTTCAGTTCTGCTTGAGAGACACTTAGGTGGTTAAGATTTTTGTGAAAAAAGGATTTAGCGGGCGAACTTAGAAGCCTCTTTGGCAACACTTTTAGCAGCGCCAGGAATAAAAGAATCTGCTGTCTGAGCAGCGGCAAGTGCACCACCGAGAGCCCAACTATTTTTATCAACATTTACGGTTCCGAGTTTTTTACCCTGTGAATCGCGGAAGTTCACGGTTGAGTCGAAATTAGAATTTCCAGCCGCAAAACCGACCAACATTCTCATCGCAGCGTTCCCGTCATCGTAGTTAGTGATCGTTCCATCAATGACAAGAGTGTCGGCGCTACTCTTCCCGTTGCGGGTAACAGAAGCAAATTGACCTTTACTCTTCAATTCACCAACAATCATATCAGGAAAAGATTTTCTAGCAGTGCTGAGTTTATGATCAACTTTGGGATTGGTAACAGTGGTGCCGAAGTCTCTCACCACAACTCTGGAAAACTTGCGGCTCGATTGAGTCACTTCTTTCGGAAGAGAAGAAGTCGATCCACAGGAAGAGAGAAAAAGTGTAGCTAAGGCTAAAACAGAAAGAGAAAGAATTTTGGACATTGTGTTTAAGGTTTAAGAATAGGAAAAAGGATCACTCCATTGCCTTCATGGCAGTGGTGATTTCGAGGAGTTCAGCGGTGATGGCTGCCTGACGAGCTTTGTTGTATTCGAGAGTCAAATCTTTGATCATATTCTTCGCGTTATCGGTCGCCGCTTTCATGGCAACCATACGAGCGGAGTGCTCGGATGCACGCGCTTCGACAAGCATCTGATAGATCTGGAAATTGATGTAAAGCGGGAGGAGTTTATCAAGGACACCTTCTGCGTTCGGCTCGAATTCATATTCGACATTCATAGCCGCGCTCTTGTCCGTCTCGCTCACGGTGTCTTCCCCCACCCCTTCATAGTCTTGCTTTTCTCCCAAGTCAGCAGATTCGATGGGGAGGAGCTGCACCACTTCAGGAGTTTGATTCAAGGTGCTGACGAAGTTGTTGAAGGCCACCGTGATTTTATCATATTCCCCACTGAGAAATTTCTCTGTAAGGAATTTGGCAATTGGCTTGGCATCGTTGAAAGGAACAGGGTCTGCAACCTGCCAGTCCGCGATGAGTTCCTTACCGATTTTCGCGAGGGTCTGGCGAAGTTTCTTCCCAGAGGTCACGTAGTGAGCGTCTTCAGAAGATTCCGTGTGGATTTTCTTAAATAAGTTCGTATTGAGACCACCACAGAGACCACGCTCAGTTGAGATGACAAGCATCAGCTCCTTCCCGCCATCGCGTTTCGCGAGGAGGGGGTGAGATTCCTCTTCGGTGTTGGCTTTCAGATTTACGAGAACCTTATTCAGCTTGTCGGCGTAATCACGCCCAGCAAGTGCTTGGTTCTGCGCTTTCTTCATCTTCGCGGCAGCCACCAGCTCCATCGCTTTAGTGATCTGCGAGGTGCTCTTGACCGACTTAATGCGGCGGCGAATGTCACGAAGGTTAGCCATGGTTGAGAGAAACAGTTAGGAGAGGAGAAAATGAAGCGCGGACCTTATTTCCAAGATGTTTTAAAGTCATCGAGGGCAGTCTTGAGACCACTATTGATGTCGTCTGAGAGAGCTTTCTCATCAGCAATCTTCTGGAGGAGATCAGCCTTACGAGTAGTGAGGAATTCTTCCATCTGGCCTTGGCACTCTTTGATGCGTTCTACTTCAACATCATCGAAATAGCCATTCTGCATGGCGAAGAGAACAGCAACTTCCATCTCCATGGAGAGCGGAGAGTATTGATTCTGCTTGAAGAGCTCCACAATTCGCTGTCCACGTTCGATCTTGGCTTTGGTCGCATCATCAAGGTCAGAGCCGAACTGAGCAAACGCTTGCAGTTCGCGGAACTGAGCGAGGTCGAGCTTGGTTGTTCCAGCCACTTTTTTGATGGCCTTAGTCTGAGCAGCAGATCCCACACGGGAAACTGAAAGACCAACCGAGATCGCAGGACGAATCCCCTGATAGAAAAGATCCGTTTCCAAGAAGATCTGACCATCTGTAATCGAGATCACATTTGTCGGAATGTAAGCAGAGACATCGCCAGCCTGAGTTTCAATAATTGGAAGTGCGGTGAGAGAACCTCCCCCTTCTTTTTCAGAGAGACGTGCCGAGCGCTCAAGGAGACGGGAGTGGAGATAAAAGACATCACCGGGATACGCCTCACGACCTGACGGGCGGCGAAGAATGAGAGAAACTTGACGATAAGCAACTGCCTGCTTGGAGAGATCATCAAAGACGATCAGAACGTCTTTACCCTGATCCATGAGATATTCCGCAAGGGCACATCCAGAATATGGTGCGAGGAACTGGTTTGTGGCCGAATCAGAGGCAGATGCGGCGACAATGATGGTGTTATCAAGTGCGCCCGCTTCTTCAAGAGTGGCAATGGTCCGAGCTACATTGGACTGTTTCTGACCAATCGCGACATAGACACAATACACAGGTTTGTGATCTTTCAGGCGACCTTCTGCGGCTTGCTTATTCTGATTTGCTTGAGAAATGATGGTATCGATCGCAATCGTCGTCTTACCCGTGGAGCGGTCACCAATAATGAGCTCACGCTGTCCTCGACCAATCGGGATCATGGCGTCAATCGAAGCGATGCCTGTCTGGAGGGGAACTGAAACCGACTTTCGCTTAATGATGCCGGGAGCGATTTTTTCCACAGGATAGCGCTCGGAAGATGCGATCTCTCCTTTGCCATCAATGGGCTGACCGAGAGTATTGACGACGCGTCCAAGAAAGGCTTCCCCAACGGGTACGGAGAGAAGCTGTCCAGTGGTGCGACATTCGCTGCCTGCGGTGATGTGCTTTCCATCACCGAGAAATACGACCCCGACTTCACCTTCTTCAAGGTTGAGGGCGATTCCGGTTAGGCCGCCATCGAATTCGACCATCTCGTTCAACTGAACGTCGCTGAGGCCTTCGACCTTGGCGACTCCGTCACCGGTTTCACGGACAATGCCGACGTTGGTTTTATCAACTGAGGTGTTGACGTTACTAATCTGGGCTTCCAGTTCCTGAAGGATGCTGCTCATAACAAATTATTGGTGAGAGATTGAATGACGGAGAGGTTGGTTAAAAGGCGTCGGCAAGACGATTAAGACGTGATTTTACGGAGCTGTCATAGACATTATCTCCGATTTGAATACGAAGGCCGCCCAGAAGATCGGGGGTCACTTTGTATTCGAAGTTGAGATCCTGACCATGTTTGGCCCGGAGAGATTTGGTAATGTTTCCTTTCTCGGCAGGAGCGAGTTCTACGGCACTTTCGACCGTAGCATTTTTCTTAGCATACTCAGCCTGAATCAGGCGCTTGAGAACGTGCAAAATTCCACGAAAGTCACGAGGCTTTTCAGAGCCAATTTTTTTGATCGCCATCAAGATATTCGCCTCATTGAGTTCCCCATTCTCCATACAGAGACGGAAGATCCGGCGGGCAGTAGTGGTGGCAACCTTGGACGCTTTCATGGATAAAAAATTGAGAAGAAAGGAAGTTAGTTCGATTGGACGCTGGAGAGAGCTTCTTCGTTGATCCGCTTTTGATCATCTTCATTCAGGGCCTTCCCGGTGACCTGACTGGTGGTAGCAACCACGAGACGGCCAAACTCTTTCTTAAGATCTGCCGCCATGGTGGCACGCTCTGCCTTCGCAGCTTCTTCTGCCTTGGCCATAATGTTTTGCGCATTGGTCACGGCCTCAGCCGCTTTCTGTTCGGCGAGTTTAGCAGAGCTATCTTTGGCCTCATTAATCAGGCGCTTGGCATCAGCATTCGCTTTCTCAATGAGGGCGGCATTAGTCTTCTCGCTCTCGATCAGCTTCTGTTCGATTTGAGCGAGTTTTTCTTCACCTTCCTTGATGTTCGCACGGCGCTTTTCGAGAATTTCTTGGATCGGCCCAAAGGCAAATCTTTTCAGAACATAGAGCACCAATAGAAAATTAATGACCTGAGCAACGAAATACGCAGGCTTCCATCCAAAGTTACGGCCAATTTCAGCAGCTGTTTCTGAGAAGCCGCCTGCAGCAAGAAGTGTGAACATTTTTCTATCTGGTGTGAGTAATAATGAGGGAGATCGAATGCGCCAATATGATGTGGCGCACCCGATCAAGGGATTGAAATTAAACTGCGAACGCGGAGAGAATGAAGATTCCCTCGATGAGAGCTGCAAGAATAATTGAGATCACAAGAATAGGAGTGGCAGCACCAGGGTTACGGCCAGTCGCTTCAGCAGCCTTCATTCCGAGGAGGCCAATTCCGATACCGCCAGCAAGTGCAGCATAAGCAACGTGTTGCTTGGATTCAACGGCAACAGCAGCGGCAGCATCACCTGCTTGAGCAAGGATTGGGAGCATTTCAGTAATCATTGTTCTAATTTAGTTTTTTTGGTTTTTTCATCTGCCTCCACACTTTTCTACGCATGGTCCGACCGACGAGATTAATTTAGTGCGAGCCCTCCTCTCCATGGTCATCACCATGGTCACAGATTAGATTTAAGAAGATTGCGGCTAGCAGACAAAAGACGAGGGCCTGAATGAGGCCAACCAGTAACTCTACGAAGTAGAAAGGAAGGGCTGGTAAAAAAGCAATTTGCTTCGGAACAAGGTGCATGAGAGATTCCAAGGTTTGCTCACCACCGTAAATATTACCGAAAAGACGGAAGCTGAGAGCAACGGGACGGATCATAATGGAGATGACTTCCAGGATCCCCACTAAGAAAAAGATGACGATCATTCCGATCTTCAAGATTCCCGAGAAGCTTCCCTTTGGAGCAAAAATATGCTCGGCAAATCCTTTTACTCCATTTTCTTGAATGGCCCAAAAAGTCCAGACTGCCATGAAGACCACGGACATGGCAGAAGTCATGTTAAGATCGGCATTGCCGCCTCGTAGAAATGGAAGAAAGCTCTTACCACCGCCGACAAATTCGGTATTCCAACCCACGGTTCCTACTCCAGGAATGAGGCCGAGCCAATTATTGATCAGAACGAAGAGGAAGGTCCCTCCGAAAAACCAAAAGGTCTTTTTAATAAGGTGATCACCGAGGAGACCGCCAAAGAAATTATAGAGACTTTCGATGATCCACTCCGCCACATTTTGAAACGACTTGGGGACCATTTCAAACTTACCAGCAGCACTCCGGCAAAGGAAGATGATGATTCCGGCTGCGAGCCATGACATCACCATGGAATTTGTCAGTGGGAGCCAACTGAAAATCTGCTCAGGGTAAAGAGGTAATTTATGCCCGCCCTCCGCAGCCATAAGAGAAGGAGCGGATACCAAAAGGGCCGCGAATAAGACTGGGAAAAAACGAAATGCGCTGAACATCACAATAGGTCCGTGCTCCCGGACGGGAGGGTCTTTAACCAGTGGTGAGATGGGGAGCAAGTTGAATTTGTGAAAAAATTCACAAAGTCCATTTTTTCCCGCCGTTACGAGGGTAGAGCATATTTTAGAAATCTAAAATACCCTAGGTTTCAGTCGTTCATCATGGTTCAAAAACGCGTCTCACTCAGATCTTCACCCCAGTCGAACCGTAAGATGATAGAAAGCAGACCCTGCAGCCCATAGTTTGAGATCCGAGGCAGAATCACATTCTGCCATGAGAAGAGATTCACGATTCAGCGACGCGGCAAAATGGTTTACTTTTCCTATTTCCCAACGCTCCACTTTGCGTATGGTCCCCTTCGTGTCCGAAGCAACGCAGGCCCAACTTCAAGATGGATCCTTCCAGTTCTTGGCTATCTTTTTAGAAGGAATCCCATTCATCTTCCTCGGAACACTCGTGAGTGGATTCCTGGGAACATTTCTTCCGCGCAACGCATTTGAACGGTTTCTACCGAAAAACCGTACCGCAGCGGTGCTCGTGAGCGGACTCTTAGGAGCGATTTTTCCAGTGTGCGAGTGTGCCGTCGTTCCCGTCATTCGTAGATTAGTTCGCAATGGCCTCCCAGCCTCATGCGCTCTCGCATATATGTTAGCTGCTCCCATCTTCAATCCCGTCACTGCGATCTCCACCTACAAGGCCTTTAATGATTCATGGTTCATGGCGGGATCTCGCTTAGGACTTGGCTATCTCATTGCCATCATCGTGGCCCTTGTGATGGCAAAGGTAGCCCATTCAAAATACATCAAAGCAAGTGAGCTGGAGCACGCGCACGACCACGAGCATCCTCGTACTTTGTCCGCAGCGATGAATAACTCACTCAAGGATCTCATGGATGTCGGCGTTTACTTCGCCATCGGAGTCACTCTGACTGCGCTGCTGAAAACGACCTTGATCGATCCCACGACAGATTTCTGGAAAAGCCTCGCCGAGAACTCGCTCGCAGGTACTCCTGCCATGATGGGTCTCGCTTTCATCTTAAGCCTCTGCTCCACTTCCGACGCCTTCATCGCAGCAAATATCGCAAATTTCCGTGAGGCTCCTAAGCTGGCCTTCATGGTCTTTGGCCCGATGATGGATGCCAAGCTCATCTTCCTATACTCCACTGTTTTTCGCTGGAAGTTCATCATTGGACTTCTCCTTGCCCTGTTCTTATTGACGGGAGCATTTTCGCTTTTTGTCGAATTCAGCCTCGCTAAAATTTGGGAACCTAAGATACCATGACCACAATCGAAACAAGACTTTTTGGACTCCTTGCTACCATCTGGGGAGGAGTCTTAATTTACTTTTATGCGAGTTTGCGGGTGAATAAATACCTTGCAGAAAACTTTCACCTTTTCGTTCTCGTGGGTGGCATTGGGATCTGCATTTTGGGCGTTTATTCCATGATCAGCCCCAAGGATAAAACATCGGAAACTCACTCCTGTCATGGGCATGATCACCACGATCATGACGCCCATGATCACGATCACAGTCACTCCCACTGTGATCACGACCATTCTGGCCACGAAACTTGCCAGCACGACCACGATCATGATCACGATCACGGCGAATCATGCGACGGCCACCACCATCATGATGAAGGACATGGCCTGGCCACGACTTATCTCCTCACTCTTGTGCCCCTCATCATCGCGATGACTTTCACGAAAGACCGCTTCTCTGATCTCGGGCTTGCCCGCCAAGGGGCCTATGAAGCTCCTCCTGAAAGCCGCGCCCCCTTTACCAGAGAAGATCTTGAAAAAAATGTCCCCAAGAATGCTCAAGGTGAGTTTCAGCTCTCTCTCGTAAACGCATACTATGCTGGAGGAGATAAAGAACTCCATGACGTCCTTGACGGTCTCCCAGTTGAAATTCAAGGGCGCTTGATGCCTGAGAAAGTTAATAATCAAGATGGGATGCGGCGGCGGATCTTCCGCACCTTCATTTCATGCTGTGCGGCAGACGCCACGGTAGCTGGGGTATCTCTCCTCTTCGATACACCTACTCCAGATCCCCCTAACCAAACATGGGTCAAAGCGCACGGAAAACTCACCTTTGAAGAACATCAAGGCCGAAGCTATACCGTCGTCAAAGTCTCATCACTCGAAGCCGCAGAGGAACCCTACTCCGAGTTCATTCAAAGAAACCGTTAGCGGATAAAGAGCTTAACGAGTTTGCTCTGCTGGCTCACTGGACTCATCCGAAGCATCATTCGCCGAGGCTGGGATGTCAGTCGGTCGAGGGATGTCGAGCTCGGTCGTGGTCCGCTGGAGATCATTAAGGGCCCAACTATGCTGATTAAAGGATTCCATGAGTTCTTCCGCACTTTGAGGGCGGTCCGCCTTCTTACAAGAGATCATCGACATCACCCAATCCGCCATACCTTCTGGCAGCCTGGGCAATAATTCACCCAAATGCATCACTTTCCCCTGTAGGTGAGCCTCTTTGAGTTCAAAAGAATTTGAGGCCGTGAATGGCCTTGTTCCCGTCAGCATCCAGTAAAAAATACATCCTAAGCAATAGAGATCGGTCGTTTCATCCAACTCTTGCCCTAAAAGCTGCTCCGGTGAGGTAAAGTAAATCGATCCTTCCAGTCCTCGGCCCACGGGAGGATTTCCATTTTCATCACGAATCGGGCGAGCCCGCCCGAAATCGACTAGCTTGATCATCTCAGCTCCGCCCGCTTGCTCCGAAATCATGATATTGGTCGGCTTGACATCCAGATGCAATAGCCCTCCACGATGAGTCGCCATCAGAGCCTCGATGCTATGACTAGCAAAACGGACAAACCGCTCCACCGAAAATGGCCCCGTCTTTCTCACTTCCTGTTGCGCATTCCGCCCCTTCAAGAACTCCATCGTGATAAATGCCCCCTCTTCATCACGATCCGCATCATAGGTGCTGACCACATTGGGATGGCGGACTGTCGCCGCCGAATTACGCTCCGCAATGTAGTCATTATCACTATTAATTTCCTGATCATTTCGGAAACGCTTGAGAGCAATCACCCTACGCAGGCGCGAATCATAAGCAGAGTAGACCACTGCGGTTCGGCCTTCACTGATCGGTTTTTGATTCACATATCGAGCCTCATTCGAATCCTTAAAATTTTCCACATCGACCTGATCACGGCTCGGCTTCGGAGGCCCACCATAGTTCCCAAAACGACGGGCCGCATCCAGCTTCTTGGCAACCGCAGAAGGCTCACTCCGAAATGGGGCGAAATCCAGTGTAAGCAATCGGTGAAGAAAGCTCTTACGTTCAGGGGCTGGATCTTTCATGATAAATCAAACGGTGGGTGAGACCTCTGACGGCATCACTCATCGCATCTAGGGGGATTGGGAAAAATGTTTTTTAGTTTTGTGCTGTTATTCTTTCGGTTCCGGACACTTTCAACACTGGTTATGTAACCAATCTCCATGAAACCAGCAATCCCAAAACAAGCAAGTGCGGGATAAACGGCCAATTGGCCGATACCCCTGACATTTTAAAAATGATCCTATTTTGAACACTGATACGATGGCCGAGAGTGCCTGCTTACATTCTTCACAGGGCACAATTCAAGCGAATCCTGCCGGAGAACATGGGAATCCTTTTGCTCATTCACGGGGATTTTCCTTGCTGAATTGGGGGGCCACTCGCCACTAGGCTCCGTATCAGGAGGGGAACCGGCTTGGAATCTCATTCCTTAGCAGCCCCACTCCGTTTTTTGGCGCGGGGCATGATCGGAGAATGAATATCTGCCAGATCTTCTGGCCTCACCCCTTTCACAAAACCACCGAAGGAGAAGCTCGATGGTTGATATTTCCCGACAAAATCGATTTTAAAATCCGACGGAATTTGGTCTTCCAAACCCAGCGTCCAATAAACTCCATTCAGAAGCATTCTCCGATAATCAGGATCCAGAATATCCTCGGAAGCTCCCTGAGTAGAGTGGAAGACACGGGCCTTCTTGCCACTTTTACTCGTATAATGACGCGTCCACGTGGAAGGACTCGGTGGCTTGGTTTCATCCGCCGGAGAATCTTTCGTTAAACCATTCAGAGGTTGGCTCTTGGTCAAAACGGTAAAGGTGTCGTCTGGAATGCCAACGTAAGCACCTGCTGCACAAAGCGCATGATCATTCACCCCTTTGAGAATCGGATGATCTTTCTGCTCGGGAACAATCTCAATGCGAGTCGCTTGCTGATGATTCTTTCCGTAATGACCCACCCATGAATTCCCAAGGATCTGATGACCAAATCCTTTTTCGAATTCCTTACCTTCATACTTAAAATCATAATGGGAGTATTTTCTTCCTTTCGGAATCCTAAAGGCATGGGATGAAGTTCTTAAACCAACCACTGGTCCTCCACGCTCCACATAATCCACGATGTGTTTCATCTGGTCATCTGGAAGGTTCAGAAAACGTGTGAAAATCACCATCAAGTCCGCCTGGGCGAGCGCTTCTAAACCGTTAATGTGAGAAGCTCCTGCTTTAATAAATCCTTTTTGATTCACGCCGAAAAGAACGGTCGTTTTGAACCCGTGATACTGCGCTAAAATGCGAGCGAGAGCAGGGCAAGTCTCTTCCGTTCGATATTCATGATCCGAAGAAACAAAGACGATGTGTTTTCCTTTTCCCGGCCCTTCACCATTCCCCTCATAGGTGATTTGAGCTGAGAGCGGCAGGAGACTGACAAGGGTAAGGAAAGCATATCTCAGGACACGTTTCATGGTGAATCTAAATGACAAAGTGAGGCAAACTCACGGAGAATGATTTCAACGTGACTTCTGACCGTAGTAGGCATTGGGACCATGCTTTCTTTCGTGATGTTTTCGCAGCAGGTAGTCAGGAAGTGCCTTGAGGTCTGGATTGAGCGCGTAAGAGGAGAGCGCCATTTGACAGCACATCTCCAGCGCTACCGCATTTTCAACCGCTTTTTGAGGAGTCTTCCCCCATGTAAATGGAGCATGGTGTTGCAGTAAAACAGCCGGAATCTCGAGAGGGTTCAGGGCAAGCTTCTCAAAAAGCTCCACAATGCTCACCCCTGTTTCATGTTCATAGTCGCGCTCGATTTGAGCTGCCGTAAGAGCCGGAGCAATGGGGACGGTCCCCGAAAAATGATCCGCATGAGTGGTGCCCAAACACGGGAGAGATCGCCCAGCCTGCGAAAAAGCAGTCGCGGAAGGACTATGCGTATGAACGACCCCACCCAAGTCAGGAAAGTTCCGATAAAGATGAAGGTGCGTTTTGGTATCAGAGGATGGATTGAGATCTCCCGAAATTTGTTTCCCTTCCAGATCTAACACCGGCAAGTGATCTGGTGTCAGCTCTTCATAAGGAACGCCCGACGGTTTGATCACGACCAATCCAGCCTCCCGATCAATCCCGGAAACATTCCCCCAAGTCAGGGTGACGAGATCGGAACTCACGAGCGCCCGATTTGCCGCGACGACTTGCTCTTTCAGTTCAGTAAGATCAATCATGATTCTATTTTTTAAGCGCCAGCAGCTCTTTCATCACGTGGTAGAGATTCCCCTGCCAGTCTTCGGTTCCGAAGGCATCGTGAAGCACTTTGTAAAGTGGATAGAGCTTTCGATACTTCGCAACATTCTCTGCATGCGGGTGATAGACCTGCTCCTGCACTCGCGCGACATTCGCTTGGATTTCCAATACCGTCCCCTCTCCTGCTGCCGCTGCGCCAAAGATCGCAGCCCCGAGAGCACAGGTCTGCTCTGAAACAGAAACCTTGAGGGGCAGTTCGAGAATGTCCGCATAGATCTGCATCAAAGTTGGGTTCTTCAAAGAAAGACCGCCGGTACAAATCACCTCATGAATGGGCACCTCATATTCCCGAATTCGCTCGATGATGGTGCGCGCACCAAAGGCCGTGGCCTCAATGAGGGCGCGGTAAATTTCACCCGCGCTTGTATGAAGAGTCTGCCCAAGAATCAGTCCCGTCAAAGTTTGATCGATGAGAATCGTCCGATTTCCATTATTCCAATCAAGGGCGAGAAGACCACTCTGCCCCGGTGCGAGCTGTTCAATTTCAGCCAAAAGATTTTCAAATTTTTCTCCCGCATCTTTACCATAACTTTCTGGAACAAGATGGTGAACGAGCCAAAGGAAAATATCTCCAACCGCAGATTGCCCTGCCTCGATCCCATAGTGACCGGGGAGAACGGAACCATTCACAATCCCACAAACACCAGGAATGTCCGCAAGCGGAGAAGTGCTCTCCGCCACCATGATATCGCAGGTGCTCGTGCCAAGAACCTTCGTCAAGGTGCCGGGCTTCACCCCAGCTCCCACCGCTCCCATATGAGCATCAAAGGCTCCTACGGCCACGGTGATTCCTGATGGGAGGCCCAGCTTCTCAGCCCACTGGTCGGTGAGCGCTCCCGCAGACGTATCCGAAGGGTGTGCCTCGTCATACCAGACCTTCTCGGTCAGCGCTGGATCCAGCGTTTCCAGAAATTCCTGATCGGGTAAGCCGCCCCATTCTTCACAATAGAATGCCTTATGCCCTGCGGAACAAATGCCACGCTTCGGCTGGGTCATGGTTCCGGTGAGAACTGCCGGAATCCAATCGCAATGCTCAATAAAGGTGTGCGCAGCCGCAAACACCTCAGGAGCGATGTTTTTAATTCGCAAAATCTTAGACCACCACCACTCGGAGGAGTAAGTTCCACCACATTTGGCGAGATATTGGGGACGAAGCTCGCGGGCTAGCTCCGTGATGCGAGCAGCCTCCGCGTGCGCGGTGTGATCTTTCCAGAGCCAGACTTGAGCATTTTGCTCGTCTTTAAATCGATCATCAAATGCCAGGGGTTCCCCATTTTCATTCACCGGAATAATGGTCGAGCCTGTCGTATCGATTCCGATTCCGACAATTTGATCTGCGGTGAAGGAAGGTTCCTCGAGAACTGCGGCGGCGAGAGCCTCACGGGTAATCTGAATGATCCCATCAAGGTAATCTTGCGGATTTTGACGCGCCACATTGGCATCATCAGGGTCCGTAAGAATTCCAAGCTCCCCTGAAGGATACGGAAAAACTACCGAAGCGAGTTCACGTCCATTCGTGATATCAAGAATAAGGGAACGGCAGGAATTTGTGCCGTAATCAATCCCAAGGGCGTATTTCATAAATAAAGTACGGTGAATATAATACTAACAAAATGCTCTATACTAATGGAACGAGATTTTCCTGACACCAAACAGCATCCGCCGCAGTCACGCCATCGGGATCATCAATCGCTTCGTGCGCCTCATCTTCACACACAATCCACCCTTGGTAGTCACGAGCGACGAGCCACTCCGTGATCTGGTGAAAATCAATCTTACCAGTGCCCATCTGAGCCCATGGTTCGGGTCCGTTTCCGCTGAAATCTTTGTAATGAATGTGATTAATGAGATGCTGCCACTTGGCCATCGTCTCAATAATATTCATTCCTCCTCGAATGATGTGGCCCACATCAGGAGTCCACCCAGTCACCGTCGGATCGAGACTATTGAGGACGACATCATAATCATCCTGAGTCCGTACGATACTGTGCGGAGGACTATTCGGATGAAATGAACATTCAATCCCCGCATCGACCGCTCTCTGGGAGACTCGGTTCAGATTCGTCGCCAGATTGAGGCGGCGTTGCGCTAAATTTTTGCGACCAGATGGGAGCGGCACCGTCCCTAACTTGGCACCAGGAAAGAGCTTTAAAGTTTCAATGGCATAGTCTGCTGCGGCACGCTCCTCTTCTGTCTCTTCTAGCTGATCCCAGCCGCACACCAGAGAGAACGCAATGAGCTCCACCCCGTGTTGATCGAGACATTCTTTTAGCCGTTGGGGATCCTTGAGGTCTCCGAGCCAGTAATTTGCCGCCGGAGTTAAAACCATCGGCTCAATCCCTGCAAAACCGACCTCCGCGCACTTCGCAATCATGTGATCGAGCTTATTTTCGTAGCCCGCTCCAGAACCCTGCATGAACCAAGTGTAAACTTGTGAACCAAATTGAATGTGAGACATAAATTAAAAATAAATAAAAAGTGAATTAGGAAATCGTTTAGTGAGCTAAGAGCCACTTACACACGCGTTGATTAAAATCTTCCAGATTCTCGAAGTGGAATCCATGACCCGCATCTGGATAGAGAAACAGCTCACTATTTGGCAAAGCCGCATGAACCTCTTCGGACATCCACTTGGGAGTGAAGAGATCGATCTCTCCTCCGATCACGAGATGAGGGCAAGTGATTTCGCCTAACCGATCGAGAGCATTATGAGTCTGGCAGGCTGCAGCTTGTCCTAATAAACCGACAAGCGGTTGGGGAATTTGCTGATTGTTCGCCTCTAGCCGGCCCTCTGCTAACTCCTCTACATGAGCGTCCCAGTGTGGCTTCCCAAAAATCAAAAGCTGAATATAATTCATAAACTCCTCGGGAGTGAGGCGAGCCTTGATCGTTTTCATATGCTCGAAAATCTGATGCGCATAGGCATCACACCGAGCCCACGTACACATCAGAACGGCACTCTTCACCTTCTCCGGATGACGCAGAGCCAATTGCTGAGTGATGATGCTCCCCATGGAGCAACCGACGATACGAGCGGAAGGGATGTCGAGCACCTCCATTAAACCTGCAATATCATCCGCCATGGTAGCCGAGGTATAATCACCCTCCGGCTTATCACTGAGTCCCACCCCACGATTATCGGGAAGGATACAGCGAAAGTCCTGTGACCATTCTTCCACATGAGCCTCCCAGACCGAGTGGTCTGCGGTGATTCCCATAATGCATATTAGAGGATCACCATTTCCGCGTTCCTCGTAATTTAGCGTGATTCCATTTGTTTCAACTTTAGGCATTTTATGAATTGGTTTGGTTCGCCTCCGCGACATCGATCATCGCCGCCAGAATGTGAGTATAAGTCTCGGGAGTCTCGAGCACTTCATTTGAGAACATGCAGCCATCCCAACAAATGTGCTCCATTCCTCTCTGAGAACAATCTTTCAGCCAAAATTCAGAGCACCTTGTGATATCTAGCTTTCCATTCGGATCATCGGCAGGGCAGTGACGCCCTGTCTTATCATGAGATCCTGTGCCGTGGACGGTTCCATCATTCTGGGCCACATGAAAATCAAAAGTCCAAGGTCGGAGCTTATCCGTCATCTCCTCATAAGCACTCCAGAACTCATCTTCAGAATAGTCCGACTGGAGGACGGCATGCTCGGGGGCATTAATACCTAACAGATACAAATAGGTGTGCGCCAAGTCAGACTGGAAACCGACGACTTCCGGCATCCCTGTCGCCTCCAGCGTATCAAGCATGTCCTTCCATGAATGCATCCCTCCCCAGCAGACCTCCCCTTCTGCCACGAGGCGTTCACCATGATCCGCAGCGATCTCTCCCGCAGCCCGAAAGGTCTCTGCAATCAGTTTGGTATTTGCGACAGGATCTTTCCCCCACTCCGACGGTGACCCCGCCGAATCGATTCGGATGGCCCCGTAACTCCGGACTCCATGGTCATTTAAAATCTGCGCAATGCGGCAAGATTTCTCCACCGCCAGCAAGAAGTTCTTACGATCCTCCGCTGAACCAAATGCAGGCCCACCCACCGTCCCAGGCCAGACTGGAGCCACGAGGGTCCCTACTTTTAAATCATAAGCCGCGATCTGATCGGCCATCTCCTTGATGACATCATCTGAGCCATCGATTTCCGTATGCGGAGCGAAGAGGAAAAGATCGACGCCATCAAAACGTCGTCCATTCACCTCCGCCGCCGCAGTAAGTTCCAGCATTCTCTTCAGAGAAATCGGAGGATGATCGGTCCCATCTTCCTTCCCGACCAAGCCGGGCCACATAGCATTGTGTAAAGCGAGTTGACTCATAAAAACGGGTTTTTAATTATGAAACAAATTGTGAAATGACCAGAACACATATTGAGATTAAAGAAGCCCACGCATTTTAAAATTATTAAGGCGCCGCACGGTATCGATCAAGCCGTCCACCACCAGCTCCGCGTAATCACGCCCCCCGCTCGTATCAACACCATGACCGGGATCTAAGTCGCGGAGTGGCTGCAGTGCCGGGTCATCATGCCGAAAGAGCTCCACAAAAACATGGGTGAGCTTTTCCGTCCTTGCCGCCGCCGCCAGAAGTGACCCAATCCATCCGTCATCGGTCGAAAAACATCCTCGTGTCGTTTTAGCAGAGCAATGGAATGACCCCAACTCGCCTTCAGCCGCAATCGCCGCGATGAGAGATTCATTCTCCGGCACACTCATCCCGGAATCCCCACAATGAGCGGCATCTACCAGAGTTCGGAAAAAGCTTCTTCCAACTTCCGCATTGAGACCGGAAATGACAGGCCGAATTTTTTCTAACGTGGTGAAATTCGCAAACTCCCCCGGGCGCAAAAATTCGACATCCCAATGCTTGATACAAGAATCTGCCAAGCCTGCCTCACGATAAGCACGTGCATGCACTCTGATATTCTGTGCCACACGTGCGTTAAACTCTTCTTGTGATTTCGCCTGGTCTTCATTCATCCAAGCCTCCACCGAAGTGGAGTTCACCTGCGTCACCCCATTGCGAATAGCAGCCTGTAAATTCACCAGAAGCTGGGCCACCGTCGCATCCTCATCATCTGCTGACATAGGATCCACCTCCCCTACCATCATGACCAATTGAGGCTCCAGACCAAGATCACGAATCAGAGTGATCAGCTCATCCGTATCCTCCGGCTGAGTAGAGCCAAAAGCTGAAATCTGAATGGCATCGAGAGAAACGGGAGATTGAGCAAGAAGATCCTTCACCCCAACGATCACGACCAATTCGCCACTGGCATTTCGCGGCAAGCGCCCATTCTCATCAGGCACCAAGGCATCAATGAAACCCAGATGAGTTGGAACGACCCCTAATTTTACGGAAGTATTGTTAATGATTGGCATGTGGTTCATGAAGTTTCAAAGAGTCTTTCAGACTCTTCTCACGACACAAGTTGAAGGTTCGTTTTTTCGAGAACACCCAAAATAACCGAGCATATCTGGCTGTCAGACACCTAGGAAATTGCTCGATCACCTCATTGACAAACTTATCACTCTCGCATCACGAACACCCGCCCCTTTCCGCTCAGCAACTTCTTTCCCAGCTTCATCCGCGTCCGCCCCATCTCCTCGCGGTAGCGCTCGGACACCTCCCGCACAAATCCTTCGCTTCCCAGCACCACCCCTCGGCTCATCGCCCGAATCCGATTCTCCCGCAACTTGAGTCCCTCCTTCAGCTTCACCTTTGTCATCTCCTCAACGCTCACCCCTCTCTTTTTCGACTCTCGCGCCTCTCCCGTTTTCGGATCCTTCTCCCCCACTGAAACTCCCTCTTCATAGAGCCAACAACGATAGATCGAACTCGCTTTCGTCTCCCACGCATCCTGCGGAGCCTCCACTACCTTACAAAGCCCCCTCCGAGCGCGCCGACTCCTACTCATCGCCTCCCCATAACCCGTCCACCGCGACTTCGCCGGATCATCCACCAAACCCGCTCGCACCGGATTGAGATCGATATACGCCGCCATCATCCGCAGCGCGTCTCCATTTTCCACCAAGACCGAGTGAAATCGATCCATCCATAACGTCCCTCGCCGTCCGTGCAGCTTATTATACCACCGAGAGAACCGCTCCTTCAGCTCTTTAACGAAGAGACTGACATCACAAAAACGCCGTTTAAAACGATCCAAAAGCACCTCAATCTCCTTCTCCCGCCCCTGATCCCGCAATTTTTCCAACTCCCCTTCCAACTGCTTCAAGAAAACCTTCGAATACACCTTCCCAAGATGCGCAAGCAAGCGGCTCTCGCCCTCGTTTCCTTCAAATCGTCGCAGCCACCGCTCTCGGTCTGGCACCCTCACTAACAAATGAAAATGGTTATCCATCAGCGCATAAGTGAGGAGTTCCACCCCCGCAAACTCCGCCATGCGCCACATCATGCGTCGAAAAGCCTCCTTTTCCAGATCACCCAAGAGAAACTCACCCCCGACAATGCGAGACATGACATGATAGCATCCCGTCCC
>CALGLJ010000081.1 GCA_937930235.1 uncultured Verrucomicrobiales bacterium
TGAAGATATCAATCCTCTCTCTTTTCATCATTTACACCCTTGTGCTGTTGAACTCCTTCCGCCCCTCCCTCACCGATCACAGCCCCTCCTCTCACCTCAGAAACCACCTTTCAGCGTTGCTGAAAAACACAACACGCCCCCCATTCTAAGCTCAGCGAGCTCAACGACTGGAACCTTCCTGAAAGCACCACTTTTCTTCGTAGTTCAGGGATTTACACCCAAACATAACCCGCCCATCCAGAGGCAAGATTGGGAGATACTCGGCAATTCCTTTTAAAAATTATCGAGTTTTTATATACTAAATTTAAAGATAATATCAATATAGATACAACTAAAAACTAACCCCAATCAAATAACCATAGCAATGGATTGGACTAGTACTAATTGTTAGAATTTATTTTACGCTTTCCCTTGTCATCATCTGCGAATTTCGTTATTCGGATATTCAGATTAAAAAAAAATTTAATCTGATTACATACATACACAAATGAATAGACAAACAAAATTGAGACGTTCTTTTCTCGCGATCGCGGGAATCTCTATGGTCTCCTCTTCCCCTGTAGATGCGAAAGCTTATCGATCAAATTTTGATAGAAATAACGGCCAATTCGAAGCTGCAGCCTTCCGTTTCGATAGGGAACAGGCAGGGATGACCGTCAACTACCGGAGAAACCTTATCAAACGAGGTAATGGACTCGTTCGAGTGCAAACACGCCGCCTGAGGGGAAGAAACACCAATGGGGCTTGGTTTCACACAAGAAGCCTATTTCCATCAGGATCTTCCTGTGAAGCGGTCTGCCGAGTCCGAGGCAGAGGGTCATCAGCCAATAATTGGGCTGCTTTTTGGACCCTCTATGATCGCGCGATTGAAACAAACGATCAAAACCAATACTACGAACAAGATGTATTAGAGACGTTTCCTGACGGAAATTACTTTAATCGCTACACAGTGAAAAACCCTTCCAATAATCAGATCCGTATTCAAAGGGGAGAAATTAATCCCATTACTACTCGAAGGGCATTCCGCTGGCGCAACATCTTCCGACGCTATCGCGTGCAATGGGGTGATACATCCTCCACCTTCAGCGTCGATGGCAGAGGTGGGAGACGTTTGGTTATTCGCGGAAACCGAAGAGCCAACGTCAAACAGCGCATGATTCTCCAAAATCGCCCTTGGGGTGCGACCTTGGACAGAACTCCTCAGAATACAAATCTTGCCAATCTTGTCAGCGACCGCGCTGATGGCTTTACCCCCTAAGACGACCCTAAGCGGTCTCATCAATTAGTCCTACCGTCCCTATCTCAATGAATTTCTACTTCTTGAGATAGGGATCGGTGTCGTCTCAATGAAGATATCTATCCTCTCTCTTTTCATTATTTACGCTCTTGTGCTGAGCTCCTGTCGCTCCTCTCGTCCCGCACAACAAACAGCTCCATCGAAGAGCTTACTATTTCCCACTCTACAAAAGAACTTCCAAGATCTCACTGCATTTCAACTGAAAACGAAAGAGCAAGAGATTCAGTTGTCACTCCAGAATGGAGTTTGGCAGATCGATGAACCTTATGAGGTTCCTGCCTATGCGCAGCTTGTCCAGCTTGCACTCGTTGATTTTATCAGTGCGACTCGCGGCCATGTCGTCGAGCTGAATCAAGCCGACTTACCTGATCTCGGTCTCATCTCACCGGATGAGATCCCAAAAGATAGCTCCGCCAACCCCGTGGAAGTCACCTTTTTCTTCGGTGATAAACAGCCAAAAATCACCTGTATTTTAGGCGAATTTGATCTCTCCAATGAATCGGAGGATAGCATGATCTATGGAGAGCAAGCGACTGCTCGCCGCTATGTTTATTTCCCTGATAAGCGAACCGCTTATCGCACCTCTTCCTCATTTCAATATGCCACCCCTTCGGCATCGAGCTGGGAGGGTAGAGAACTACCTGCGCTCAAAAATTTGCGCAAAATTGACATCACCCTCAACGATGGATTTTCTTGGAGCGCACAGAGGACTTCTAGTTATTCCCCCATTCAATTCACCAAACCATTTGAGAGTATTGGTCAGGACGAATCGCTCATCAATTTATTTGAACAGTTTTTAAGCACCGGAATCCACGGTGGGATCTTGCTCCATTCTACCAAATCACCAGAAGAAACACTGGAACCGATACAACTGAGCATCACGGCGCAGGATCATGATGGAACAATCTATCAACTCCAAGTCGGGAAACCCAACCAAATAGCGAAAGTTCAACATCCAGGGAATGAGCTCGGTCAAGGGATGATCGGACTGGAGGAATCTAAAAAAGAAGCAATATTCTATCCCGCAAAAATTTCTCTCACTCGTCAGGGCAAAGCACTTCCTGGCACCTCCTATTTGACCAAACGAATCGTTCGTTTACCCAAATCTGAAATTGAAATGATCAACCTCATCACAAATCGCCTCCAAACACATTCACCAGCACCAGCACCATGAAACATAAAACACCTTTGATGATCCTCGCCCTCCTTATCATCGCGGTGGGTCTGTTTTTCTGGACCTCTCGCAAACAGTCTCCCGCACCGAACACAGACTCTCCTCAGCGCGACCTCGCTCAAGCTTCTTCCATCCGAGACTCAGCAAATGAATCTCCGAGAGACTCGATCCCCCGCTCAGAAGATCCGAATGTGGCCTACCTTCTGGAAGCTTTCGAAGCTGGTGACGCAGCGCAACTTAGGGCACGAGTGAAGGAGCTTCTGGAGCGAGATTTCGAAGCCGCCCTCGAGGCCTTTGCCGTCCTTGACTACACCTTCCTGCACTACCAAATGATCTTCCCTCATGATGTCGTATCCGACTACCTAGAGGCCCACTACACTGGACCGGAAACGATGGAAATTTTCGCACCTTATCTGAAACACTCTTCCATTCTTCACTCCGTCTTAGGGACTTACTTTGACCGCTGGGTAAATCGTGATCATCGAGGCCAATTCGAATGGTTTCAAAAAAATAGCTCTTTCAATGATGATGGCATTATTGCCGGTTACGTTGAAGCGATTGGAAATTCGGAAAATGGAAAAGAAGTCTTAGAGCTTCTCGGTTCCTTACCAGAGGATGATGTAAGAAAAAGATACACTCATCAAAAAGCGATGGAATTTCTCTCAGGCGAACAGCCTGAAGACTTCACTGACTATCTCAATAGTCTTGAGAAGATCCCAAGCTACGCCGAAGAACCGCTCCTCAATCTGGCACAACAAATCGTTGAGAGAAGTGATCCTGAAGTGTCGATGCACGACGCGACGGCATGGCTCTTGAAAGTGGAGGATCGAGAAATGAGAAACTCATACATCGGGCAAATTGCGGGCAATTTTCGCTACCAACATCCTGAACATTACGATCAATGGCTGTCTTCATTCAATTTTGAAAATGAAGCGGAACGGTCCTCGGTCCTTGAAGAAATTCAAGCTCAAGTCGACTTCCTCCGAGACATCAATTCCAAAGAATCCATTAAAGAGCTGGAAGCGAACAAATTTACCTCACCTTTCGACGAGTAAGCTCAATGCAGTCTCTCCTCCGCCTTCCATCCAGTCTTTTTTTAGGACTGATCTTTATTTTTTTTGTCGTCGTTGTCCTCGTTACCAATCGTTTCGAAAAACGCTGGGATGTCACTCAAGATCAGCGGCATTCGCTCACCGAAGGCTCACGTCAGCTTCTCGCCGAACTCGAACGCCCGGTCACCATTCGCTACTACCTCAGCAGTAGCGAAAATCGTCTCCCCATTAAACTACGTCACTACTCCGAACGCGTTGATGATTTCTTAGACACCATCACCCAAGCGGCCGATGAGAAGATCATCATCAAGCGACTTGACCCACTCCCCGATTCAGACGCAGAGCAATCCGCTCTTTTAGACGGGATCGAACCTGAGTCCCTATCTGCCGAAGAAGCCATTTATATGGGGCTCGCCATCGCTTCAGGGAAAAACCAAACGGTCATTCCCTTCCTCAACCCTGAACGAGCGCACTCCTTCGAATACGACATCCTCAAAGAAATCCATCAAGTCTCTCGCAAGGTCAAACCAGTCCTTGGAGTGATCTCATCGATCCCAGTCAACCAGCCAGAGAAAGAATGGCAGCTCTTTAAGAGATTAAAGGAAAGCTACGAAGTCGTTAATGTCACCGTGCGGGACTCATTTCCAGAAATGATGAACACCCTCATCATCATCCACCCTAAAAAAGTCCCCGTCTCTTTCGAAAAAAAGCTCGATGCCTTCGTCCGCTCAGGAGGTTCTCTCATCGTCTTGCTCGATAGCCTTTCGGTAGCGATGAACCTTCTCAATCTTGCCGATACTCCGAGCGAACTTCATTCAGACTGGCCAGCTCTTAAAAAGGTCACGGGCCTTCACTTCACCTCTGATCAGGGAGTCTTAGATATGATCTTTAGCACCGATCTGGACCGAGGAGAAGGACTTGAAAAAATGCCTTCATTCCTCTCGCTCAACCAGAACGGACTGAATCCATCCCACCCGATTACGCAATACCTCAGTCAAATGGACATTCCCATCGCGGGCACTTTTCTAGGTGAACCGCATGCGAGCTTAAAGATGACCACCCTTCTCTCCTCGACTGTAGAATCTCAATTAGAAAAAAGCGAAACGATCCTACTTTCGAATCGAGCTGAAACAGCTCGCATGAACTCTCTCTTTCAATCAGATGACCGCACTTACCCGCTCGCCCTCCTCCTAGAAGGCCCTCTGCCTTCATTTCAAGATGGCACCATCCAGGATGACCAACCAACTACGAAAATCATCTTAGTTTCAGATACTGATTTCATCGCAGATCCCTACGCCGGCTATGCCGAAGAAATTCAAGGAAAGGAATACTTCAATCCCACCAATAATAACTTTGGGTTTGTTCTCAACAGCTTGGACTATCTCCAAAACACCACTCAACTCAATGACGCCCGCGGTCGCACAAAAACCTCACGCCCCTTACTCAAACTTACCGAGCTAGAACAAGAGGTCGAAGCACACTATCAAAGCAGAGTCGCGGAACTCGAAAACACGCTCAAGCAAATCGAAGACACCGGAAATAACCCAAATTTCCGCTCTCAAGGGAAAAATGCCCAGACCATGAGCGCTGAATACCGCCAGCTACTCGAACGCCGGAACCAAGAAGTATTCCAAGCAGAGACTGAACTCCGTGCGCTCCGGCGCGGACTCCGCGAGGAAACACAAGCCCTCAAGAGCACCATCAAGTGGATCAACATTGGCTCGATCCCTTCTCTCATTCTCCTGATCAGTCTTTTCTTCCTCCGTCGCCGCTTCCGAAATGCCTCCGCTCTCTAGCCTCAACTCACCACACCCCCTCGCCCGATGAGTATGCTCACTTTTGAAAACCTCACCCGTTACTTCGGTAAAAAATGTGCCGTATCCAATCTCAACCTCACGGTAAAACAAGGACAAGTGATGGGATTCCTCGGGCCAAATGGCGCCGGTAAATCAACCAGCATGAAGATGGCTGCCGGCTACCTGAAACCGAGCTCAGGCCGCGTTCTCCTCGGAGACCTTGATATCTGGAAGACACCTGAACGCGCTAAATCCCGGCTCGGCTATCTTCCGGAGAGCGCTCCTCTTTACCAAGACCTCACCTGCACCGAGTTTCTCCACTACCTCGCTTGCTTACGAGGATTTCATAAACAAGAGAGACGCCGCGAAGTCGATACCGTAATCGACAACTGTTTTTTGGAACCTGTCCGCGAGCAGCTTGTGCAGACTCTCTCAAAGGGGTATCGCCACCGCCTCTGCCTAGCCCAGAGCCTTCTTGGCAATCCAGAGATACTCATCTTCGACGAACCGACAGACGGCCTAGATCCCAACCAAAAACAGGAAATTCGCGATCTCATTCATCGCATTCGGCACAAAAAAGCCATCATCGTTTCCACCCATATCCTGGAAGAAGTGGAAGCGGTTTGCACCGATGTCTTCATCATTAAACATGGTCAAGAAGTCTTCGCAGGCACTCCACGAAAGCTCAAAAGACTCAGTCAAAAATCTGATCAATTCATTATCGAAGGCCGAGGACCATCTCCGGAACAATTCATCGACGCTCTCAAAACTAAAGAATACGTCACCCAGGCAGAGTTCACAAAAGACACGGATGAATATTTCCATCTCAAGCTCACTACCTCTTGCGATGAACCCCATCCTATATCCTTCCTACAACAAGCCATTCTTACGACCGCTCAAAACCATCAAATCGAAATTTTAACAATCTCCTCCCCCCAAGGAGAAACCTTAGAATCATTTCGACAGCTCACCCTCACCTGATCTCCACCATGAACCGTACTTTCAAGACGATTTGGGTTGTCTTCCTGCAGGAAGCTCGCGCGTACTTTGTCGTCCCCATCGCCTACATTTACGTCGCGATCTTTGTCATCCTGGCGAGCATCCTCACCTTCACCACGGGACGATTTTTTGAAATTGGAGAAGCGAGCTTATCCTTTTCTTTCTTCCGATGGCATCCACTACTCTACGCTTTTCTCGTCCCCGCCATTGGCATGCGCATCTGGACCTTAGAAAAACAGCAAGGCACCCTAGAACTTCTCTTTGCTCAACCAGTTCCGCTCTGGACAATCGTAGTTGGCAAATACCTCGCCGCCACCTTCCTGGTTGGTCTCGGTCTCGCGTGCACCTTCGTCACCCTCTTGACCGTGAGCTATCTTGGCAACCCCGACTACGGGGAACTCTTCTCAGGTTACCTCGGCAGCTTTCTTACTGCCGCTACTTTTTTAGCCATTTCAAACTTTTGCTCTGCCATCTTCCAAGGGCAAGTGACCACCTATATCCTTTCAGCCACTCTGTGTGTCGGCACCATCCTCCTCGGATCCAGCCAAGTAGAAAATGAGATCCTCAATTTATTTCCCCGCAGCCGCGCCTTGGTCGATACCATTTCATCGCTCAGCCTAAACCAATACTACGCGAGCTTTCGAAGCGGACTCATCGAAATTCAAGCCCTCGTCTACTACCTCCTCATCATCACCCTCAGCCTGCTCGCCACCACCTTCATGCTCCGAAAGCGCCAGGAACCCTGACAGAGAAATTGCCCACTATGATCCAATCGAAAGCGCAATTTTTTCTGTAAACAGCTCGGAGTTCAAGAAGCTGATCGTTGGATTTAGGTTTGGGTGATTGAATTGAGATGATGAGAGAAAAGCATCAAGATCTCATAAATTTTTTGGCCCTTATTTTTGAGCGAGTCGAGTGATTTCCAAGGCAATTTCGAGTGCTCTCGTTCCTTGCTGTCCGGTGACCGCAGGTGTCTTCCCCTCGCTGACACTTTCCACAAATGCCACTAATTCGAGCTTTAAAGATTCATCTTTCTCTACCTCAACTTGTTTCTTTTTGATCTCCATCCCTTCTTTCCAATACATCTCACCAGTCTGCTCTTGGTAGTCGAGGGAAAGATATCCATCGTCTTGAAACACTCGGATTTTTCGCATGCGTTCAGGGCTGATTCGGCTCGCCGTGATATTAGCAACACATCCATTTTCAAAACGAATGCGGGCATTGGCAATATCCTCACTCTTCATCAGAACCGGAATACCCACGCTATCGATACTAGCCACGGGCGAATTCACTAGGTGCAGAATAATCTCAAGATCGTGAATCATGAGATCCAGAACAACCCCAATATCAACACTGCGATTCGGAAATGGTGAGAGGCGATGCGCTTCGATAAACTTAGGACGATTGAGCTTTGCTTCGAGCTCGCGCATCACCGGATTAAAGCGCTCAATATGACCAATCTGGAGAATGCAGTCATGTTTTGCTGCCAGATCGACCAATTGCTGCGCCTCCTTCACACTGGAAGCAATGGGTTTCTCCATCAGCACATGAACTCCATGCTCCATCAATGCTCCCCCCACCTTCAGATGAGAAACGGTGGGAACCGCAACACTCGCTAAATCACAGATCTCAGCAAAGGCTTCCAATGAATCCACTGCGGTAGTCTGAAATTCATTGGCAATCTCTTGCGCTCGCTCAATGTCCGCATCATAGATCGCGGCAAGCTCCACCTGCTCAATCAGATCATAGATGCGAGCGTGATTCTTGCCCATCGAACCTGCTCCGACTACCCCTGCACGTAAATTCATGACGAGAGTTTGCAGATGTTCGCCCGTTTGACAATGCCGAGCGAAGCAGAAATTGATTCTCACGGTAACGCGGCCGTTCAACTTGCTGCAAGGTGGCGCGTTTCTCATGATAGAGAATTCTATTTGATTTATTTAGAATATGTGTATAGACATTATTATGTATGCATGAAAATTTATTAGAAATTTCAAAAAAATACCTTTCGGACAAAGTGATCTCACAAATTGCCTCGGCCGTAGGAATGGACGAATCCACAGCAAAAGGGGTGATCGGTAAGGTCTTCCCATCTCTCCTCGGACTCTTTGGAGAAAAAGCATCTTCCTCGGAAGGAGCGGCAGAGGTTTTCGATACTCTACAGAAGAGCGAGAGCGGGATGCTTGATAATGTTTCCGACTTTTTCAATGGAGACCAAACAGAAACCATCACGAAAGGACAAGATTTGCTTGGCGGTCTCTTTGGGGACAAGCTTGGGTCCTTAAGTGGGATCCTCGAGCAAATTCCAGGACTGGGAAAAGGAAAAATCGGCTCTCTTATGGGACTGCTGACTCCCATTCTCACCGGAATTCTCGGTAAACAAGTAGCCAGCAACGGACTCAATGCCTCTGGACTGGCTTCGCTTCTTAGCAGCCAAAAACAACACATTCAGGGAGCACTTGGGAGCGATTTTACAAATCAACTTGGATTCGCAAGCTTGGCGGGAGGTTCATCGGCTCAAGTCGCGCAATCAGCGACCGAAACATCTCCCCCGGTGAAACCGATTCGAAACACATCCTCTCAGGACATCACCTCTGGAGGTGGTAGTCATGACAATGGCGGCGGGGGCTTTGGGTTAGGAAAACTGCTCATCCCACTCCTGCTTGGCCTCCTCGCTTTCTTCGGATTTAAAATGTGCAGCGGCTCTAAAGATGGCTCTAAAGAAGCAGACCAAGGCACTCTCTTGGATCAGGCTGCCGAAGCTGGCAATTCTCTCAAAGATGGTGCGACCAACATGGCCGACAAAGCCAATAACGCGGTCGGCGGTGCAGCTGACTCTCTCGGTAATGCTGCTGGAAACCTCAAAGACGGAGCGGCCAACATGGCTGACAAAGCTAATAACGCGATTGGTGGTGCAGCTGACTCCCTCGGTAATGCCGCCGGAAACCTCAAAGACGGGGCGGCCAACATGGCTGACAAAGCTAATAACGCGATTGGTGGTGCAGCTGACTCTCTCGGTAATGCTGCCGGAAACCTGAAAGACGGGGCGGCCAACATGGCTGACAAAGCCAATAACGCGATTGGCGGTGCGACTGACGCCATCGGAGAAACGATGAAGAAAACATTCTCATTTGTGCCTCAAGTTGAAGGAGCTGATCCCGCACCAGCTCTGAGTGAAAATGTCCAAAATTTCGCACAAAAGCTCCGCGCACTCGAAGGAGCTGGTGAAACCGCTTACGGAGATTTTTCCGCAGACGGGAAGAGCCGTTTCCTCTACCGGATCCCATTTGCCACCGGTGAAACTGGTGTTCCCGAGTCTCATCAGAAAGCTCTCATCAATAAGCTGAAACAAGCTGGCAAAGATGGCACTCTCATCACCATCGGCTATGCTGATACTCGTGGCGATGATGCCCTCAACCATCGTCTTTCCTATGGGAGAGCAAAAGAGGTCGGGGCCTGGATTAAATCAACTGTCGGCGAAGATGCTTCTCTGGAAAGCTTCTCAATGGGAGAAACAGATCGCTTCAGTAAAAGCGACTTCTCCAAGAATCGCGTGGTCGAAGTATGGCAAGTTCTTCCATAATCCGATCTCCTCAGTCGGCATTACGATTGATTAAATAACGATTTCAACAACGCGCAAAACCCATCGTCGAATCAAGACTCATCGTCTTGTTCGACCTTGGGTTTTTTCATGATGGGCTTTTCTTTAGAAAATGACGACTTGGTGAGGCAAAGACACCATCATTTAGAAAAAAAGCACTCGCACTCCGACAAAAATAATCAACACCCCAGTCCAACGGCGCACATGAAGTTCGCTAAAAAAGCCATGAAGCAAGCGAGAACCGATGAGTCCGCCTAGCGCCACGGCGGGAGGAAGCAGCAAGTATTCTCCCAGACCCGAATAGGACGGTAACAAAATCAGACCGACTCCAGAGTTAATCAAGATAAACCAAGTCCCCACCGCCGCCACTTCCCGCACCTTCCCTGCACCCAAGAAATGAAGGACTGGCACCAGATAAATCCCCCCTCCAATTCCCGTAATCCCCGCAAGAAGCCCTAATAAGAAACCGATCGGCATCAAAAGAGCGAAGGAACAATTTCGCACCTCTTTCGCCCTGACCTGGAATAATAAGAGAGCCCCCGCTAAAACCAAGGCCGACCCTAAAATTCCAAAAAAAAGATCACGTGGAAGTGATATTCCAACCCCTGTGTAAACTCCCGGAATAGAACTCACCAGTAATGGAAACAGCAGTTTGAAGCGAACTGATCTCGCCCTGAGAGTGGCCCACCCTCCGATCAACACCACCACCAGATTACAACTGAGCGACACCAAGCGAATCATTTCGGGAGATTCTCCCTTCCACACCAAGAGAGCAGTGTAAGATGACCCACCTCCAAATCCCACCGAGGAGTAAAAAAGCGCTCCCAGAGCAAATAGTGCGATCAATAGCCCCACAGACAGACGCTGCGCGATCTCCCCTTGCTCATCCAGCGTAAAATGGGCATCTTCCCCCCGATGGCCGAACTCACCCACCTCGATTCTACTAATCAACCGCGCATGGTCGATGTTTCTGCAAAGCCTGAAACCGTCCGAACTGCCACTGCAACCTGCCTCGTCAAGCTAGGAAGCGTCATCCTTTCCCAAATGGAAAATGGAGAGCTTCAGAATAAAAAAGGCCCTGTTTTACAGACCGCGATTCTCGCCGGAATCTGCGGCACTAAGAAAACCTCCGAACTCATTCCTCTCTGCCATCCCCTTCCTCTCGATTCCGCAAAGATTCAAATCACTCCACATGATGAGGACCATCTCCTCGTCACCTCCACTGCACGCACTACCTCCCGCACCGGGGTAGAAATGGAAGCCCTCACCGGAGCGTCCACCGCTGCTCTCACGCTTTACGATATGTGTAAGGCCGCGAACCCTGCCATCATCATTAGCGAACTCAAACTTCAGACCAAGACTGGCGGTAAGTCAGATTACCAAGCCTCTTCATGAAAGCCCTCATTCTCATCGGCGGTCAATCCTCACGCATGGGGAAGGATAAATCTCACCTGCGTCTCAATGGGCGTACCCTCTTAGAAAGGACGACCTCCATTCTTCAAAGTTTGACAGATGAAATCTATCTCTCCGTCGCCCATGATGATAATGGCAGCCACCCGCTTCCCGTGATTCATGACCTCGAACCCTCCCCGGGCCCGCTCGGAGGCCTTCAGGCGGCCTTTCAACATGATCCTACATCGCACTGGCTTCTGATTGCGTGTGACCTTCCCCGCCTCACCGAAAATGATCTCGCAAAACTCAAACCACACCCCGACTGCGATGTCACATGTTTCCTCAACCCCCTCGATCAACACCCCGAACCACTCTGCGCCTTATACTCTCCGTCCTCAGCGAGCCCTCTAAATGCCGTAATCACGGAAAACCGACGCTGCGCTCGACGCTTCCTCCACTCGCTGAAACGTCACGAACTTGTCCCTGACGACCCGCAGGCACTTCTCAATTTGAACCGACCAGAACACCTCACGGAGCTGGAACAACTCTCCCAACACGGCGCAATTGAAAAAACAATCACCGTCGAATATTTCGCGAAACTCTCCGCCGAAGCGAATACCTCACAGGAAGAAATAACGACAACCGCCGCGACTTTAACCGGACTCTGGGAAGAAGTCCGCCTCCGTCACCAATTCACCTTAGACCTACCTCACATCAAACCCGCAATCGCGAACGAATTCGCCTCCTGGGAAACCCTGCTCAACGATCATGACACCGTCTCTTTCATGCCTCCCTTCGCTGGTGGATAGATTCTCCATTCAAGAGGAAAAAATCGATCTCCCACTTCTTCGGAAAGCCATCGAAACCCCCACTTGCGGAGCCATCGTCACCTTCGAGGGGCTCGTTCGTAACCATCATGAAGGAAGAGACGTTTCCGCACTCCATTACGCCCACCACCCCATCATGGCTGAACCGGAAGGACAAAAAATCCTCGAAGAAACTTTACAGAAATTTCCTATCACACACGCCATCGCAGTTCATCGAATCGGGGACCTGAAAATCGGAGAAATCGCCGTCGTCACCCTCACTGCTTCCGCCCATCGAGAAGCGGCCTTCGACGCCAATCGCTACCTGATCGACTCCATTAAGTTCAACGTCCCCATCTGGAAGTACGAGACTTACACCGACGGAGAAAGCGAATGGACCGCTCCCTGCCCTGGTTGTGCCCGTAAAAGTAAAGAACACACCTGTCAATCGAACCAAGCCCCCCCAAAACCTCATTAATTTCAAATGCGTGCCACAGAGCCTTTTCCGTCTCTCATCCGGAGATCACTTTATTAAGAATTCAGCTCCATGACTTCACTGACCATCCCTGAAAAATGCGGTGTCATTCTTCTCCCAAGCACCGTCCTCTTCCCGCACGGAGCGATGCCTCTACACATTTTCGAGCCTCGTTATCGCAAAATGTTAGACGAAGCTCTTGAAGGAAACTGCCTCTTCTGCGTCGGCAATCTCCTTCGTAACGAAACACCTGACCTCGCTCAAGCGGTGGCAAAAGTTGGCACCGTCGGACTCATTCGTGCTTCCCGAGAATCAAAAAAAGGAACGTCGAACCTTCTTCTCCATGGGGTCTTTCGGGTCTCTTTTGATCAATGGCTCGATGAAAAACCTTACCCCTACGCCACCATCAGCCCCGTGCTCAACACCACCCTCACTTCCTACGAAGAGAAAGACTACATCCCACGCCTGCGCCAGTCTGTGAATCGGGCTCTTGAAAAATTCCCCAAAGCAGTCACGGAACGTATCAATCACACCCTCGATCAAGCGGACGACCCCACCACGATAGCTGATGCGATCTCCCAGCAGTTCATTCACGACCCCGCAGATCGGCAAAAACTACTAGAAACAGGTGAAGTCCGCAAACGGCTCGATTTTTTGATTCGCTTTCTCGACCACGCAGGAAGCTAGTGCACCGAAAAATTTAAACTGGTGGATAGATCCGCTGGAGATTTTTTGGAGCACTAGGCCCACCACTCACGATGAGCCGCACTCACTCTGCACTAGGGAAATACAATACACATCGGGCGCGGTACTTCCACCCGCTGCTGAGCTGCCTTTAATAATCCAGTCTGTTGATCCACCAGAAATACTTCCACTTCGTTTGACCTCTGACCTGCCACCAAAAGGCAATTTCCAGATGGGGTCAGGTTAATATTTCTAGGAATTGACACCTCCGCGGGCACCGTCTGGAGA
>CALGLJ010000082.1 GCA_937930235.1 uncultured Verrucomicrobiales bacterium
CATGGAGGTCTTCTCGATTCACGGCAAACAGGATGTTGATTTGCATCTTGGGAATTCGCTGGAGGTTAGTTACGGTATAGGAACCCCGTAGCAGCAAGGTGAAAATCAGCCCCCTCGGAAAATAAAAATGTTATTATCAAAAATGAGTGATGCCGTATTGAAAACTCAACAAGAATTCTTGAAGGTATCAAAATTCTTGTGAGAAACACTGGTCGAAGTCGCCCAATGTAGATTGCGCGACCTAGAGGCTCACCACTGAACAGAATACTAACCTCAAATCTCAGCTCAAAAAGTAATTCAGAAAAAAGATGTGGAACAGGCTGCTCCATGAAGTCCAGCAAACACTAGTGAACAAATCAACAGCCGTATCGAACATCGAAGCCAGGTTGTTTTCTTCCTAAGGGCAGCTCCCAGAAATTGAAGCTGGAGTTCATGGGCTTCAACAAGTTCCTCTGCTGTCATGCCCGTAAGAGATGGTGGTTTAAACTCAGAACGCTTACTGTGACACTTCGGAGCAAGCGTGGGATAAAGCCACGAAAAATGATTCGGAGCATCAGGCCCATGAGTAGGCCAAAGAACACGCAGGGCCGAAATCAGGGAAAGGAAAGCACAGCATACAGCTGTGTGTGCGAACTCAATATCCCCGATAGTATTTACCTTACCAAACTCCAACGCGTGCGCTGAAATTATGGCGGCAGAGCCACCGCCAACTATTGTAAAAACAGCACCTGCTTTCGCGTCGAGGAATCGGAGGACTCCTTGAACATTCGCATAGCAATCCTTGGCAAAACTTAATTGAGGCGATTCTTCGTTCATGAAACTAGTTTCAATTTCTGCAGACGCTTAAGCTGCTTGGTCGCATCTTCTTCCTTATGCGCCCAAAAATCTACCATCTCTGGCCAATTTTTTCGGCCATGCAGATGGCATGACCAATGAACTTGCAGAAGATACTCAGTCGAATTAACAATCCATTCAGCCGCACACTGCCCAAGCTGCTCTTCAGATAGATACTCTCGCAACTTGGCGAAATGTTGTTTCCACATCTCTTTAAACTCACAGCAAATTTGCAGTTCTCTACGAGAAATATGCCAGTCATCACCAGTTCTTAGCCAATCTGGTCGGGCAGCAGCAGCAACTTTAGGAATTCTCTCAGGCCAGTTGTTCCATACAGTGACATGAACCGGAAGAGTCTTGATATCTCCAACCTTCAAACAGAGCGTGAGATGAGGAACAAATCCCACCGTATCTCGGTGGGAAATGTCCTGACGTAATCGCTTCAACGGCTCCGCTACTAACCTAGGATCCAATTGCATGATTTCGAACCGTTGGGGTTGAAATTCCTGCCGCAGCCAACTTCTTCTGAGGAGTATACACATGCGGAGCCTCTGGGATTTGAATCAGCTGCCTCACTTTATCCACCTCGAAACCATGGTAGTTGGAGTTCGTAGGATTTACCTTGATTGCTCTCTGATACCGCGGACATAGCGCATTCTTATCTTCCTTCCAAAGGACACCCTCTGAAGGATCGACATCTTCTGTCACTTGACCAATTAAAGACCGTTGAACCGGGAGACCTGCAGAGAGCAATTTGGTCTGATTCGTGAACTCTAAGCGAGCGACGAGAGTATTACATACTTGCGCATTTTCCAAATCCCCTGCTGCTACCGAAAATGACCATTCAACCTGTGGAAATTCTTCAGTTAGATAGTCTTCAAACTCCGACACGATCTGGAGAATTCCGGCTTCGCGTAGCTTCTGATACTCATCCCTATCTTGACACTCGATTAGAATGTTGAAGGAGTCCCCTGCCCACGGTAGCTGAACAATGTTCAGTTTGTGCTCTTGGGCAAATTCTGAGCAGGCGATCATGAGATCCCTGAATTGCTGAGCCAAGGCAGCTCTTTCAGCCTCGGATTTTAGAAAGGCTTGTTCAACACCTTGAGAAAAATCATGGATATCTGCTCGAATAGCAATTCCGTAAAACTCGGCTGGTTCATTGAGTGTTGGAGACATTGGACTCCCACTATCTGGAACTGTCTGAGGAGCCCTACATACAACCTCCGCCACAGTCTTCTCAATTTCCAAAGCCCGAGTCTCGATGTTCGCACGCATCGTAGAGTCAACGACAGACTCCTTTAGAAGAACCGGAATTGGAACAACACAGCTATATACCCCCTTGTCCTCGAGCTCATCGTTTCCCCAAAGGAGCTTGGCAGGACGATTGGCTGCTCGTGAAAGCGAGACAAGTGATGAATCCTTCTGAGCATCGAGCGCTTCAACAAAGATTGTTGGACCATGATCAAATGCTGCAGTGCATTTTCGATAGGCATCCCCTGCTCGAGACTGGATTTTGCGTCGCACGTATTCCATAAGCGTCTCAAGCGCTTCTTGAGCAACTTCGGAATCTTGATTGCCGTCTGGGATAAATCCATGAACAACAGAACCCTGAGCTTCGAGCAGCTCCCCTCCGGAAGCCACTACAATTTCCCGAAATACGTTGGTAAAATCTCCAAGTAATTTGAGGTTTTTGGACCGATCTTCTTTGATTGCTGAATCGGTGTATTCGACTGCTAGGTCGAGTTTGGAATAAAGATGAAAGCCAATTGCTTCAATCGAAGCTAGGCTATCTGGAACAAGTCCAGCTGTCTTTTGAATTTGCTCAATTGCTTGGTCAAAGCGAGAGCGATTTTGCCATTCACTAAGTGATCTGTAGTGATTCATTATATTAGATATTAAATTTTTTTGTGTCGCCAAATACAGCGAACGATTTTGGGGAGGGATCTTTAGTGCAGCCCGGCGAAGCATGGGAGCAACGCCGGACCACCAAAGAATAACGCCAATAAAATGAGGCGTGAGAATGCTCGTCGCTTACTTACGACAGCTCAATCGAGGGCGGTTGGCTCTCTACTTACATTTCCTTTTCAGAGGAGCCGGCTTTGACCGCTTATGCGGCTTCACCGTTACCGTCTTCGGACCTGGCTTGGCACCAGTCCGTTGAGGTCGGCATTTTGTTTTGGGCTTGGACATTATTGGAGTCGTTAGCGAGTTTACGTTCAGTGGGTTTGCTCCTCACTAGACTTTGCGCCTTGACCGACTCATCCAAAATTGGACATTCTCTGATTCTCATCTCCAGATGTCTTGTTTGGACCAAATCGGCTCCATCGAGGAACTCAACTGGAATTTTGAAACCGGGTTTCCGCTGCGAACGGAGCCCGGTTTCTTTTAAACCTAATATCTTCTCAGTTGGCCGATATATGAGCCTTGCCGCTAGTGCGACAAAACCTAATTCGAGAATGAGAGAAGAACAGGTCATCTGTAAGCAGGCTACCCTTAGAATAAGACCCCTTGCAAGCCACTACTTGCCCATATAGTATTCTCAAATTATTCACAACACAACATGTAGTGGTTACGGCAATTTTGCTAAATTTCATTTTTCTATGTGAGAAGCTAAGATTCCTTTACAACTTGGGAGCCTGCAAGCAATTTACTTAATCTAAGTTAATGGTTTTTTCGCTACTAACTTGGGGGTGGAAAAACCTCAAAGTTTTTCACAGCATGCAGCACAGGATAAAATTTTAAAATGTTTACAACCAAGGGTTACTCTCAGCAATTCACAATGATTTTTTAGAATATGGTAATTTCTCCCTGAGAAACGTTGATGATGACAGTTAACCCTCTAAAATGTTTCTGAACTAATACGCCGAATTCCCTGCCCCTGATTCGACATAGGCTCTAATAGCATTTGCCGCCATGAGGTCTGCTTTTCCTCAACCGTCAAGCAGACTGGAAGTCTTCGCCTGAAGGCGAGGGTTTTTCTCCCATTCCCCGACTACAGACAATAAATTTACTTACTCCCAACCCTAAACCTCCAGAATTCTCTACTCTGACGGATTGGAAGAGTCAGTGTCTTGATAGTAGATTGTCCTTCGTCGATTTCTGTTTGGGGAATAGCTGATTCCTTGCTCCAACTATCACTCGTGAGATTTCCACTTCGTTCCCAGCTTTGATTAAAACCTAACATTATGTGCTAGGCATGTTTTAAGAAAAATTCCAATAAACCCTTTATTTCCAATGGTTTTGTGATGGCGAAGCGTGGATTATCTTGGCGCAGAAATGGGCGCATTAGTGGGAATGCAGGAGTCATCCTGCCGGCGCAAACGACTTCATCTAAGTCTTCCGAACTCTCCTACCCTCATCGAGAAGTTCAAGCACCATGGTCGTCCCTTTTGGGCTGATCGATCAAGCTGAAACTCTTGGGACTTAAGGAGAGGTCGGTTTCACTGAGAGGAATAAAATTTCCATCGGAGAAAGGAGGCTCTCTCCGGGATGCTCTTTCCCCTTCAACAAATTTTGCATATTCAAAGGGAGATTTTTGCGATGACGAATTTTTAATGAGAGAGGGGTTTGGCTCACATTAACGAAAGAGATCGTAGTTTCGCCAGTCTCTTGATCAAGCGCTTGCTGAGCAATGATTCCGAGAGCATTTTTCCCATTTTCATCTGCCTGAATAAATTCTAGGTCAGATTTTACAAAGAACTCTTTGGGAATCACTTTTTGAAGATTTGTCGCCAGTTGAAATGGGGACGAAAATGAAACGCGTTTTTCAATTTCGAGAGAGACATTCGTTCGAGCAATCCCTAGCTCACTTTTTTGGGCAAATGTCTGCTTTCCTTCAACTAAGATCATCGTTCCTCCACGAGCCTGAAATTGTTTCAGCTCGTGCAATGCTGAATCAGGAAGGTGGGATGTCGGAGGAATGACCACGAGATATTTTTTAGGATCGAGTTGAGAAATGGTGCTCTCGGTGATCACTCCGATATGATGGTTTAATAACTTCAACGACTCATAAACTTCCTGCTGATGGCTGCCATATTTCTCATCTTGGATCGCCGCTGCTTCTGAGTAAAAGATCCGAATGGGGCGAGCCGCATTCCCTAGATCAGAAAGCCTTTTTGCGTGTGCGTTAAAATCTTTTGCGACACGGCCGTGTTCGTCGAATACAATTGGTTGATTTGCGACGGAACCCGGCATGGATACTTTTCCTGTGATTTCCCCGCTCGCTTTTCGTCCCCACCCCCAGGTTTCGACCATGCTTGTTCCATGACTTACGAGAGTCCAGAGTCCGGCGCGCACGTAGGATCTCTTCATATCAAAATCTCGCCAAGAAAGCGTAGAGAGGCCGTGCCATTCCGAATTGTAATGAGCAGCCTCTGGCTTCAGTGACTTAGCATAGTCTGCAAGCATCGTTTGCTCCGACCAGTGAAACGAGTAGTGGTCGAGCCAATGATCCCCGGCGGAACGATCTGGGGCATTGTATAAAAAAGTCGCAGTCGCGGGAGCAGCCTCAGTATCACAACCAGTGATGTCCATCATCTTGGTGAGATATTCAAAGTCCATTCCATCATCCCGATAACCTCGACCTAATGTGCCTCCCAAGAGTTTAAGATTCACGTGCGATGAAGGGTCTGCTTTTTTGATCTCATCATAGATCATTTGGAAATACGCATTGATTCGATCCATATTCCAACGACATGCGTCATAGTAGAGCGCGCTGCCAATCAACCGCTCCGCATCAAGAGGAAAGGGAGAGGCCACTTCGGAAAAATTCGACCACTTGGTTCCATGCGATTTGTTGAGCGCTCCGATCTGGCGATATTTCTTCTGAAGCCATTGCCGATATGACGCTACCATCTCCGGGGTAAAACCACCAGATTTGACGGCCCAACCATTCTTGCGAATGGAAAAATTCGGCTCATTGGCAATCATGTGAATGACTGGAACTTTTCCTCTATTTTCTTCCCCGATGGCAGATGCCATCTCATGGACCAAGCTTCGTTGCCATTTCTGAATCGAAGGGTTGCTCACATCATAGTTAAAAAAATGACGCCCTCCACTATAAGTACGAGATTGATCTGATGACCTTTGAATTTTCGATTCATTACCCAGCATCCATTTGGGCAATCTTAATCTATTGCCGTGGAAGTGTACAATCGGATCGTAGTAACTGGCGCTATCGTGTTGGACTCTTTTCCGTCTTTGATTGATCAGTGTCCGGTTGACTTTGCCATCCTTTTCCAAAAATCCTAAATGGTGATACCCTCCACCGAAGCCTCCTTGAGCACGACGATAGTCTTCATTATTCACCAAAAAATTCATCGAAACTGGAATGATGATATTTCCATTGAGACGAAAATTTGGCCCTTCGAGGGTTTTATTTCCCGAGTATAAATCAGGAGAAGCTGAAAGATGAATCTCGCCAGCTAATTGCTGACGAAGTTCCTTGATGGCAAAATCTGCAACTGCCAAACAATCCTTCAACTGGTTGAAAGGCTGCCGCAAGTGATCGTCTGCTTTTACGACTTTCTCGAAGCGCCAACTCCGATAAGTTTTCTCGACCTTTTTGGGGTGATCATAATCCCACTGCGATGCTTTTAAAAACTCGCTCATGGTCACCTCAGATGTCACTGCTCGGGAGACATCATGACCTTGTGCTGAAATCTGCTGCATCAGCTCTTTGAGTTCTTTTTGTTTGGATTGCACCTGAGACTTGAGGGCTTTCCATTCCACCTTGTCATCTCGGAGCTCGACAGCGCTGAGAGGCAGAAAAACAAAAGCGAAAATTGTGGTTAAAATACGTGACATAAAAATGAACGATCGAGTTGACCAATCTTTACCATTCAGAGATTTTCAGAGCCATAGGGAGGAAAATGCAATGAATGAAATTTGATGAATCTGGGGAGATATACCTTGGCAAGGAGCCATTTTGTTTCAAAAAAATGGAACTATTAGGCCTATGAGGGCAATCACCTTTCTGAACCTAGAAATCGAGCCACTACAAGGTACTCTCGTCGTTTAAAACAAGACGAATATTGATTTACGGGATCTCTCGTAATTGAAACCAAAGAATCACCTCAAAGAGCTCAACGAAAGCCGGCAAAGTAAGAGAGTTTACTCGCCACGGATCTTCCAAACCTGTTCCACAATTTTTTTCTTCAAGGCCAGCGGATCAATGATTCCGTGATGCTCATAGAGAACCTCTCCTTCCTCTCCCACCAATAAGGTGTAGGGCATAGAGCCATTCCATCTCGGCATCGCTTTCGCTAACCCTTCAGTATCACCTTTCAAGAGATAATGATTAGTTTGGCGTCCATCTTTCTTCACCGCCTTCGCGACCCGAGGAGAGAGACCGCACTCATGTTCAATGAGAAAGTCTTTCACCTGCTCAAGATCACCGGGCTGATCTAGGCTGACTGTTATCAACTCAAAAGGTTGCCAGGAATATTGGCGGGCAATGGCAGAGAGATCGGGAAACTCCTGAACACAGGGGCCACAACTTGTAGACCAAATGTTGAATAACCGCATCCTCTTCCGCCCTTTATTCGCCACCAATTTTTCAAGAAGAGCTGCTTCTGCAAGCTCTACCGTCACAGGAAGCGCTTTCCACTTAGCGTTCTCTTTGGCGACATTTTTAGATTTCTCTTTCCACTTCGTCGAACATCCCGCAGGGCGAGTTTTCGTAATCGCTGGTTTCTCTCCTCTCAAAAGAGCCTCAATCGCATCTCGAGCTTCGTTTTTTTCCACCGGCCCTCGTCGTCTCCGGCCATTATCCAATCTTCCATCATAGTTGAGTTTTAAATTTTTATCGAAAACAAACACATGCGGAGTCGCCACTGCGCCATAGGCTTTGGCCGTCACCTGAGTCTCCCCATCATAGAGATAGGGAAGATTGAAGCGCTCCGCTTTCGCGATGAGCTTCATATCCTCGAAGCTATCGTCATAAACGGTCCAGCCAAGTTCCGGCGGATGTAAGCCATCGGGAGAATTGCTATTGATCGCAACGAATTTCACATCCTGTTCTTTAAAATGATCCACCAGCGCGACCATGCGACCATGTGAGGTAATCGCATCAGGACAATGGTTCGTCGTAAAGATCACGGCCAAGGCCTGGGCACCGGAAAAATCTGCGAGAGTATACTGTTTCCCATCGACCCCAGGTAAGGAAAAGTCAGGGGCATCTGTGCCTAAAAGAATAGTTTGAGGCTGATAAGCCCAAGAAAGATGGATAGTGCAAGCTAGTGCTACAAAGAAATATCGCTTCATGTGCGGTAGAATACGTTAAACCTACGTAAATTCATTCTTATATTTTCATCCCGTGTGACAGCGGGCAGCACATCTGCAGATGACAGTTCTCTTGATCCAGAAACCTGAAAACTCCATTGGTTTTTCAATTCATTCAACGAGTTTAGCGAACTCGACACTAGTGCTCCGAAATTGGGGAACTCCCCCGCTCTTACTCGTTTTGATGAGCGGCAACGATTTTCTGAATCTTGGGATATTCGGAATCGGTATCGCCAATCTCCGCACGCTGCTTCCAGAGTTCAGTTTTTAACTTCGCAATGATTTCGGCATATTCAGGGTCATGATAGCGATTATGGGTCTCTTGAGGATCCTTTTCCAAATCGTAGAATTCCCAAGCGATGGGAGTATCTTTTCCGAATCGATTTCCGTTATTCCGGGTGATGACTTTCCCCCGGTGGATGTTATTGAAATCCGTCCCATAAAAGAAAATGAGTTTGTGCTTCTTTGAGCGAATTCCCAAATGAGCAGGCACATGGTGATGCGCAAGATGCATCCAATAACGGTAGTATATCGCCTGACGCCAGCTCTCAGGTTCTTTCTCTCCTGTGAGAGCGACTCGAAAGCTATGCCCCTGCATCGAGGCCGGAGTCTTAATTCCTGCAAGATCAAAAAGGGTCGGGGCAAAGTCGGTCGTGTTGATCATCCAATCATTTCTCATGCCTGCTTTGACGAGCTTCGGATAATGCATTACGAAGGGCATTTTCAGAGATTCTTCGTACATCCACCGCTTGTCGCCAAAATCATGCTCCCCGAGCATCATTCCCTGGTCACTTGTGTAAACGATGATAGTGTTCTCTAAGAGGTCATTCTTTTCTAAATAATCGATCAGGCGCTGGAGGTTGTCATCGACTCCTTTCACACACCGAAGGTATTTTTTCAGGTAGATCTGGTATGCAAGGGAAGTCTTTTCCCGCTCGGTGAGTTCCTGCCCTTTGGCGAGTTCTTTGATTTCTTTCTCATAGTACTTCACATAGCTCCGACGGGCTCGGTTAGAGATGCTGGACCCAATAAAATTTACTAAGGAATCATTCTCGCCACGAGTCGCCACCGAGCCAAATTTTCCATCAGGGTGACCGTGGAGGGTTTTGGGTTCTGGAATCTCTACATCTTCTAGATATTTTTGATAGCGAGCGGCTGAGGTGAAATAATCATGAGGAGCCTTGAAGTGGTGCATCAACATGAACGGCTTACTCTTGTCACGCTTCTTATCGAGCCACTCTATGCTCAGGTCGGTGATGACATCAGTCGAATGACCCTTTTTTCTAATGATGGGGATTTCACGAGTTAGGATGCTGCTATATTTTATTTTTTTCGGCTCACCACCTTCACTCACATTAAAAATCGGGTTGCGATAGAATCCTTGACCGGGCAAAACGGCAAAGTAGTCACAGTATCCAGGATCGTTGGCCAGATGCCATTTGCCAATGACTGCGGTGGTGTAACCCGCTTTCTTAAATTCCCGGGAGAAGATATTTTTGTCACCGGCGAGAGGATCATAGAGGTCTCTCACCCTATTCCGATGGGAATATTGTCCTGTTAAAATGGAGGCACGACTTGGGGTGCAGATCGAGTTGACGCAATAAACATTGTCAAAAATGACGCCCCTTTTAGCTAAGCGATCAAGATTCGGGGTAGGATTCAGGGAAGCCAGGCGGCCACCATACGCGCCGACCGCGGTCGCGGCATGATCATCACACATGATAAACAGGACATTCGGCCTTTCGCGCTCGGCTGCTGAGAGCAGTTGCAGAGATAAGAAAAACAGAATGTGGAATGAAAAGAGAGATCTTCCCGTCATCTGTCTGAAGCTGCTATTTACTCAATGCAGATCACTTCATCTAAGTTGAAGATGAGATGAGCCGTGGCAGCATGAGCAGCGTGCTTGATGAGATCAAGTGAGGGGTCGCGCTTAGACTCGCCCATGGAGAGAAACTGTTCGGCCTCTTTTGGAGCAGCGGTAAAATGCTCCATAAAGCTGTCACGATTACGCGCTAATATTTTAAGAGTCTCAGCATCCGGCAGGTGACCTTTGGCGAGGAGATAGCCGTGAGCAAGAGGTGCCTCAGCGCCCTCCTTCATCATGCGCTCAGCGAGCGCCCGGGCTGCTTCCACGAAGGTCACATCATTCATGAGCGCGAGAGCTTGGAGAGGGGTATTGGTAATATTATGGCGGACGTTACAGACTTCACGGCCGGAACCGTCGAAGATCACCTGACGGGGCGGGGCGACGGCACGTTTCCAGAAAGAATACATGCTTTTGCGGTAGAGGTCTTGGCCGGTGGAGGGGGTGTAACGAGTGCCTTTATTGGCGGCGAGAGATTCCCAGAGACCATCGGGTTGGTAGGGTTTTACGGGAGCCCCACCAAGTTTTGTGTTTAAGAGGCCAGAGGCATGGAGAGCCATGTCTCGGATGGCGAAGCCATCCATGCGGTAGCGAGGACCACGGGCAAGGAGGCGGTTTTCGGGGTCTCGCTCGTTAAGGATGGAGTTTGATTTTGAGGATTGTTTGAACGTCTCCGAAGTGAGGATGAGGCGGTAGAGCTTTTTGACGTCCCAGCCGGAGTCGATGAAGGTCACGGCGAGGTGGTCGAGGAGCTCGGAGTGGGAAGGGAGTTCGCCTTGAAGACCGAAGTCTTCCGAGGTTTTGACAAGACCGATCGAGAAGAGATGTTGCCACATGCGGTTGACGGTGACACGGGCCGTGATGGGATTCTCACGAGAGACGAGCCATTTGGCGAATTCGAGGCGATCTTTGGGGTGGGGTGTTCCCTTCTGAAGGAGGGCGGCGATGGTGCCTCTTTGGAGAGGGTTTTCTTTGTCGGGATCGTCATACTGCCCACGATTGAGGAGGTAAGCTGGGGTGGGCTTGCCGGATTTTTCGGCCATGACCATGACGGGGACGGAGCCGCCACTGAATTCGAGGATTTGATTTTCGGTTTCAGATTTTTTGGTGAGGGCTTTCTTTAATAGAGAGTCAATGCCGCGGTAATAGTCGGCGAGGATTTTTGGGTGATTTTCTTTCGTGGGTTCATTGAGGGCCGCGACGATATTGCTGGGGATGCCAGTGACTTTGAAGTCTGGATCGCGAGCTTGGGTGGCGTGAATTTGGAAGGAACCAATTTGGTGCTTGGAAAAACCGGAGTTAAAATGGAGTTCGATATAAAGCTCGGTGTCACTGGCGGGAAGAGGTTCGTGGAAAGTGAGGAAGAGGGATTCGGATTGATTGGGGTGTTCGGAGATGGCCCAGCCTGAGGTGGCATTCTTGTCGATGACGTTTTTCGCGGGGTAATTGGCTTGAGAATACGTGGCATGCGTTTGGGCAATTTTGATGGGTTTTCCTTTAGAGGAGATCTTGACGTCGGTGAGGACGAAATTACCGTTAGCGGCGAGAGACAGTTTATTTGGCGCTTTGAGGGAAGGGTGCGGGAGGGCATCAAGGCGTATTCCCGTGAGACGCTTCTCCTCAGTGGGAAGGCGAAGTTTGTAAGTCGTTTTGGAGGTGTTTCCTTTAAAGAGATAGGTGTTATTTGGAAGTTTTTGGAGTTTTCCTTTGGTGGCTTTGGCGGAGCTAAGCGCGACGGGGAACCAGTCCGATTTTGGGGATTTTTTGCTGTCGACTTCGATCCATTGGGCGAGGCGGGTGGGCTGCGTTTTTTCGGCATGGGCGATTTCGGCGTGGGCGTGGGCGAGCTTTGCTCTCAGTTCATCGGGGATGGAGATGATGGGGGAGGAAAAATTTTTGATGGGATTGGCTTGAGTTCCTCGTCCAGTTCCTTTTTCGCCGATGTTGTTGAAGTATGCGAAGAGTTGGAAAAATTCCTTTTGGGTGATGGGGTCGTATTTGTGATCGTGGCAGCGGGCACAGCCAGTGGTGAGTCCGAGCCAGACGGTGGAAGTGGTTTCGACACGGTCGATGACGTTTTCGACATAGAATTCGGGAGCAAGTGCGCCGCTTTCATTATTCTGCCGATGATTGCGGTTGAAGGCGGTGGCGAGGAGTTGGGAGTCAGTAGGGTTAGGGAGCATATCACCGGCGAGTTGTTCGATGGTGAACTGATCGAAGGGCATGTTTTTCCGAAAGGCGTCGATGACCCAGTCGCGCCAGGGCCAATTGGAGCGTGCTTGGTCGACTTGATAGCCGTCAGTATCGGCATAGCGTGCAACGTCGATCCAGAAGAGGGCCATGCGCTCGGCGTAGGCATCTGTGGCAAGTAGAGAGTCGACGTATTTCTCATAGGAGCCGTGTTTTCTGAGTTGAGAGAGCTGTTCTGAATTAGGTTGGAGGCCGGTGAGAGCGAGGGTAGCTCGGCGGGCAAGGGTGGGGAGATCAGCTTCGGATGAGAGTTGGAGATCCTCTGCGATGAGACGTTTTTGGACGAAGTGATCGATGGGGTTTTTGTCTTTGGGGACTGGTGATTTTTTTGGAAGAACGAAGGCCCAATGATCTTCGTATTTCGCTCCCTGTTCGACCCACTTTTTGATGAGATTTTTTTGTTCCTCGGTGAGCGAGCGGTTGGAGTCTTCGGGAGGCATGGGATCAGCGTCGTCGAAGATGCGGTAGATGATTTCAGAGTTTTCGGGGTCGCCGGGGACAATGGGAGTGGTGCCTTTGTGTTCTTTGTAAGCGAATTCAGCGAGGTGGAGGGCGACATCGGCTTCACGGGTGTTGGGGTCCTGACCATGGCAGTAGAAGCAGTTCTCGGAAAGGATGGGGCGGATGTGCTTGTTGTATGAAATTTGTTCTTCTGCGTGGGCGGATGAGAACAGAAGAAGGGCGAGGAGACGTTTCATGTTGTGAGTGAAATTAAGCGACGAAGCGTTGAGCGCTCATTTGCTTACGGTTTTAAAAAGTAGATGAGAGCGAGCGATTAACTACTGAGATCTATGAGAGGATGTCTTTGACGATGTGGCCGTGGACGTCGGTGAGGCGGAATTGACGCCCTTGGAATTTGTAGGTGAGTTTGGTGTGGTCGATACCAAGTTGGTGAAGGAGGGTGGCATGGAGGTCGTGGACATGGACGGCATCTTTGTGGTATTTTGTCGGGTGCGGATGGATCGGTGCGCCGTTGCGATCGAGGATGTCGTAACAGTATTCGTCGGTCTGACCGAAGGTGGTACCAGGTTTGATGCCACCGCCAGCGGCCCAGAGAGAGAAACAGCGCGGATGGTGGTCGCGACCGTAGTTATTTCGGGTGAGTTTACCCTGGCAGTATGAGGTGCGGCCGAATTCTCCCCCCCAAACGACGAGGGTATCTTCGAGAAGGCCACGCATTTTGAGATCTTTGACGAGGGCAGCAGAGGGTTGGTCAGCGTCGTAACATTGACCGGGGAGCTGCCTGGGGAGGGTGAAGTGTTGATCCCAGCCCATGTGATAAAGTTGGATAAAACGGACATCCCGTTCAGCGAGGCGGCGGGCCATGAGGCAGTTGTAAGCGTATGTCCCGCGTTTTTTGACCTCGGGACCATACATCTGGAGGATGGATTCTGGTTCATCCGAGATGTCAGTGAGCTCGGGGACGGAGGTTTGCATGCGGTAGGCGAGTTCGTATTGCTGGATCCGGGTGTCGATTTCCGGGTCGGAGAACTCTGCGAGTTTTTTTTCGTTCAGCTCGGCGAGGTCGTCGAGCATTTTACGCCGCGCGGAGGGTGAGAAGCCGTCAGGATTTGAGAGGTAGAGGACGGGGTCGCCGACTGACATAAACTTTACGCCGGCGTGTTTGGTGGGCAGGAAACCTGAACCCCAGAGTCGATCGTAAAGGGGTTGGCAGTTTGGGCGTCCAGTGCCGCGCGATACCATGGAAACAAAGTCGGGGAGGTTTTTATTTTCTGATCCTAGGCCGTAAGATAGCCAGGCTCCAAGGGAGGGGCGACCAGGGATTTGGGATCCCGATTGGAAAAAGGTGATGGCGGGATCATGATTAATGGCCTCGGTGTACATTGATTTGACGAGGCAAATGTCGTCTGCAATGCCGGAAATGTGTGGGAGAAGCTCTGAAATTTCGGTCCCCGCTCGACCGTGTTTTTTAAATTTGTATTTGGTTCCGGCGATTGGGAAGGATTTTTGGCCAGCGGTCATACCTGTTTTCCGTTGGCTTGTTTTGACAAAGTCGCTGAGTTCTTTGCCGTGATTTTTTTGGAGTTCAGGTTTGTAGTCGAAGAGATCTTGCGGAGAGGGAGCACCACTCTGGAAGAGATAAATCATGCGTTTTGCTTTAGGAGCAGGGGCAGGAGAAGCGAGCTTCGAGGCACCAAATGAATCTCCCAACATTGAAGCCAATGCCGCTACGCCAATTCCGGAAGCTGATTTCCCGAAAAAATGACGTCGGTTAGCAAGAAGTTCAGCTTGGGAAAAAGGATCGTTCATAGTGATTATCGGTGATGTTTAATTAGGGGTAAATCTTCCCCTCAATAGAGAAGTCACTTTCGCTTATTTCAAAGGGCTGAAGGAAGCCGCTCACATGACAAGCTCAGTCAACTGAGATCTTAGGGAAGATTACGGGGATTGAGGGGATTTCTTTCATCTACGGCCTTTGGTGGATCATGTGAAAGATAATCAATGAGCAACAAGAATCACAAGGTCCTTCCGAGGCATCATTTCACTTCGTAGCGATATGTTCCTGATTGCGCAAGAATCTGGGCACTCTCTGAGGGTGATTTGGATTTGATGAGTTGAGTGCCGTAGGCTTGTTGGAGATCTTGACCAGACTCGGTGATGGTTTGGCCTTCGGAGAAGGGAATGGTGATCATGGCGAGAGTTCCCGGAGGAATAGTGCACTCGAGAATGAAGCTCGTTTTACTCTTTTCCCATTCGCTGATAACGACGCCAGCAGCGCAGTGATGGCTCGCTTTGACAGAGGTGAGACGGTTGCCGCTTGGGATGCGAGGGGAGATGCGCACTTGTTGCCATCCTGCGACCGAGCCATCGATCCCAGCCAAGGTGCTCAGCATCCATTCGGTAGCGCCTGTTCCGATAAGGCGCGAATTTTGCTCACTCCAGTGCGAGTGATTCTCTTTTGTGAGAAGATCGAATGCCAGATCAAGATTCCCGGTGAAGCTTAAAACAGGAAAGAGGGATTGACTTCCAATGGGGCCTGCTTGGAGGCCGTTTTGGGTTAATGAATTTTTAAGAAAAGAGATGAGAGGAGGGCGCTGAGCTGGAGGAATGACGTTTGCTCTCAATGCGAGAAGATGCGCGGTTTGGGAGTCGAGCGTGAGGTGACCATCTTCTTTGAGGTATTGTCTTAAAAAGCTTTTTTGAATCCTTGAGGTGAAGTCTTTATAACGAATGGCAGTCAGGGGTTCATTGCCTGGGAGAGCGAGATCTTTCATGACTCGTGTGTTTAAACCGAGATAACACAGGTCGATGAATTCACGCGGTGTTCCCGGGCCAGCAAGGGGCGCGTCGGCCGAGGCAATTCCCCAAATACGCCCCCGAAATGACTGGTCCGCGTTCTCACGAGCCACCATATAATTATCCATATTTTTCCAATAAGTGGCAATCTTCTGGGAGTCACCACTCATCCACCAGAGTCCGTGAGCCACCAGAATTCCGGCATCAGAATTACCAAGTCCAGTAAATTGAGACCCCGGATGGGAGGGGAAATAATTGGTCTGATCCTGCTCCTCGTTCATGAGGTCGATCCAGTGCCAGAGGGCTGCGGCCGAGCTGAAATTATAGAGGTATTCCCGAGTAGCATGCTGCACGTGGGCCCCATATCCGAGAGCGTCTTTCTTTCCCGCGATGTATTGATTCAGACGATCCCCGAGGGCTTTTTTGTGAGTTTGAAAAATTTTGTTAAGCGTGGGATCACTGCTCTCAAAGGTGGAGGTACTGGTGATGGGCCGAAGTTGGCGTTTGCCCCCGACTTTGAAGGTTGCTTTGGGACTCCATTCGCCAGGTTCTTCTTTTTCATCCCAGACTTTGACTTTCCAGTGAACCGTTGTGCCATTTTTGAGGGGCTGCCCTTTCCATTCAATCAGGTGGCTGCGGCTGTTCTTTTGATCTTTGAGATCCCAGAGGTCACCTTCATTTTTTGCGAGTTTTTCCGCAGAGGATGCCGCGAGAATGTGGAAGCCGGTTTGTCTTTTGCCTCGTTCATCATTTTCGGCCGTAAGCCACCAACTCAGGCGAGGTTGGGAGTTCACTCCAATCGGGTTCACTTCGTGATCTGCTCGCAAATTGGAAACACCCAGGGGAGCCGCAAGCAGAGGAGAGGAAAGAGAGAGTAAAAGAATAATCGATGACTTGATCATGTGCTGTTAAGTGGGAGGAAAGCTGTTTAGGGCGAATTTCGCAAGAATACATATCGATTCATCAGGCCGGACCTTGAGGTCACTCTGGCTGCCATGAGGTTTTCGGATGGGTGCTTTACTCTTTGTTCAGAGATCAGCACAAAAAACGCCTTCGGGCTTGCCAATTTTCATATAGAACGCTCTGAGTAGGTGCGTTCAATGTGAGATGAGTGCACAATTTCAAATAGAGACGAGATGAAAAAAATATTGATGATTTTTACAATGTTCTTAGTGCTGGCGATCTTGCATCAAGATTTTTGGAATTGGGATCGCGCAGATTTGGTCTTTGGATTCATGCCGATGGGTCTCTTTTATCATGCTTGTTATTCGCTGGTGGCGGCGGCTTTTTGGGCTGGGGTCATTTTCTTAGCATGGCCAACTCGGTTAGAAAAGTGGGCAGAGCAACAAGATGAGGAGGGCGCAGAATGACAACAGTCATCGTCATTGGAATTTATCTCGGCCTACTGCTTGCTCTGGCTCTTTTTTCAAAGACTCTCTTTCGAGGAACTTCGAAGGATTACTTTGTGGCGAGTCATTCGATCGGCCCCTTCATGCTCTTAATGTCCGTTTTTGGGACGACGATGACAGCCTTTGCGCTCG
>CALGLJ010000083.1 GCA_937930235.1 uncultured Verrucomicrobiales bacterium
GCTTTGGCCACGCTACATCGTCCTGCGTTGAAGATAGTGTATCCAGATTTGCCGGTATCCCGGCGGCGGGAGGAGATTTTGGAGGCGATGCGGTCATCTCAGGTGGTGGTGGTGGTGGGTGAGACCGGTTCTGGAAAGACGACCCAGCTTCCGAAGATGGCCTTGGAGCTCGCGAGGGAGGAGCAGCGAGAAGGGCGTATTGGTTGTACTCAGCCGCGCCGTCTTGCGGCGACTTCGGTGGCACGCCGAGTGGCGGAAGAGCTGAAGGTGGAAACTGGGCGAGAAGTCGGTTGGCAGGTGCGATTTACGGAGGTGTGTTCACGGGAGACGTTGGTGAAGTTCATGACGGACGGCATTCTGCTGGCCGAGACTCAGGGTGACCGTTCGTTAAAGCAGTACGATACCATCATCATTGATGAAGCACATGAGCGTTCGCTCAATATTGATTTCCTTTTGGGGTATTTGAAAAAGTTGGTGCGGCGTCGAAAAGATCTTCGGGTGGTGATTTCATCGGCGACTTTAGATGCGGGGCGTTTTTCAGAATTTTTTGATGATTGTCCGATTGTGGAAGTGGAGGGGCGGACCTTTCCGGTGGAAGATGTCTTTTTACCTGAGAGTGATGAGGGAGAGCGACTTCGTGACCATGTGCTCCGAGGGGTGGAGTATGTCACGGATCTCGATGCGGAGGGAGATGTGCTGGTTTTTTTACCGGGAGAACGTGAGATCCGGGAATGTGCCGATATGATCGAGGGGTATGGCTTTCATAATACGGAGGCCGTGCCGGTGTATGCGCGGCTTTCATTGAAAGATCAGGAAAAGGTCTTTCGAGCGAGTGGGAAACGCCGGGTCTTTCTCGCGACAAATGTGGCGGAGACCTCGTTGACTATTCCAGGGATCGTGAGTGTGGTGGATAGTGGGCAGGCTCGGGTGAGCCGCTTCAGTCCTCAACGGCAGGTGCAGAGTTTGCAAATTGAGATGATCTCGCAGGCGAGTGCCCGGCAGCGGAGAGGGCGTTGTGGCCGGGTGCGGGAGGGGATTTGTGTGAAGCTTTACGGTGAAGAGGCGCTGGAAATGGCGGCCGATTTTACGGATCCTGAGATCAGAAGGAGTGCTCTCTCTGGGGTGATTCTGCGCATGTTGTCTCTGGGTCTGGGAGATGTCCGAGAGTTTCCTTTTATTGATCCTCCGAGTCCCCGGGCGGTCAATGAGGGCTGGAAGACGCTTGAGGAGGTGGGGGCGGTGCCTAAAAAGAGCGAGGTTCAGTTGACGGACATTGGTTGGCGACTGGCCAAGCTTCCGCTGGATCCTCGTTTAGGAAAGATGCTGGTGGAGAGTGAGGTCCGGGGAGTCTTCGAGGAGGTCTTGATTATTGTCTCGGGACTTTCGGCGATGGATGTGAGGGAGCGGCCGCAGGGAAAGGAGGAAAAAGCGGATCAGGCTCAGCAGGGCTTTTTGGATCAGAAGTCTGATTTCGGAGTGTTCCTCAACCTCTGGAAGGGAGTGAATGAGTTTCGTGATGGGCAAGGTAAGCTGAAATCAAACCAACTGCGGAGGTGGTGTGAGAAGCATTTTTTGAGCTATCGAAGAGTGCGGGAGTGGTTGGGGATTTATTTGGAATTACGGCGGGCGTTTAGAAAGACGCAAGTGAAGCAGGAGGAGGTGAATTCGGCGGCCGATGTGTATGCAAAGGTCCACCAATCTATTCTGAGTGGAGTGCCGAAGCAAATTGGAGTTTGGGATAAAGAGAAGCGCCATTACCACGGGGTCTCTCATCGGCAGTTTGCGGTCTTTCCTGGCTCGGGACTTTTTAAAAGTAAGCGTGCTCTTTGGGTGCTCGGATTTGAGCTAGTGGAGACCTCTCGTCTCTGGGCGCGGAAGGTGGCGGAGATTGATCCTCAGTGGGTGGAAGAGGTCGTTCCTCACCTGTGCCGGAGTAAGCTCCACTCTCCGTATTGGAATGATCAGCAGGGGGCGGTGTATGGCTTGGAGGATGTTGTCCTTGGCGGGCTGACGGTGGTGGAAGGGAGACGGGTCTTTTTTGGGCGAGTCAATCCCAAGGCGGCCTTTGAGGTCTTTGTGAGAGAGGCGGTGGTGGATGGAAAAATGCGGGGGAAGCATGCGGTCTTACAAAACCTGGCATGGGTGAAACGTGAAATTTTCAAAGCCGAGCGCAAGCTGCGCCGAGTCGGATCTCTTTGGGATGAGACTGCGGCTTATGATTTCTTCTTTGAGCGCCTTCCGGTTGAGGTGAATACCACCAAGGGTTTTCTAAAATACTGCGAAGGGAAGGATCAGGTCGCAAAGCTCATGGTGCGGTTTTCTGATCTCATCTGGGAGGAGGGGATTGAAGATGAGCTTCGTCTCTATCCTGATCAGGTGGAGCATGGGGGGCGGAAATGGCGGGTGAATTATGTGAGTGACCCTGAAGCCGAGGATGATGGGATGACCTTTGAGGTCGGGATTGAGCAACTTTTGAGCTTCCCGGATTATCTCCCCAGTTGGGGGGTGCCTGGGACGCTTCCCGAGCGGGTCGAGCTTCTGATTCGCAGTTTGCCAAAAGATTGGCGTGTCGCCTGCCAGCCGATCGCGCAGAAAGTGGAGCGCTTTTTGGAAACGTGGCAAAACTGGGAACCGCAGAGTTCTCTAAGCGAGGCGGTGCTTGAGTTCTTGCGGGAAGAAGTGGCCCCGACAATCGATGGGCTAGATGAAGGCCGCATGCCGTTCCACTTGCAGGCGAAGCTGCGTGTGCGTGATGAAAAGGGAAAGATCATGGCCTTTGGCACAGATGCGCGCGTGATCAAAGAGAAACTTGCGGGCATCCTGCGTGAGCGGAGAGAGGCGGCGGCGAATGAAGCGTGGGAGATGACTGGGGGAGAAGTCTGGAGCTTTGATGATATCCCAGAAGAAGCAGAAGGTGTTTTTCCGGCGCTTGTTGATGAGGGGGAAACCGTAGGCATGCGCGCTTACCTTGAGCGAGAGGAGGCGGCAGAGAGCCATCGTGCCGGAGTGGTACGATTGTTCATCATAGAGCACGCTGACCACGCTCAATATGTGCAGAAAAATTTTCCACTGCAAATGGGTGGCAGGTTAATGCTGCCACTCTTACCGCCAAATACTCTCGACGACTGGCTACGGGTCGCGGCGGAAGGCGCTCTGGGCCAATTACCGCGAGGGGAGGAGGAGTTTGCGGCATGCTCCGCGGAGGCTAAGGGAGAATGGTTTTCCTGTGCGCAGGTGATTGCCGAAGCGATGGAGGCCGTATCAACTACAGATGCGAAAGTGCGTGCCTGGATGGAGAAACATCGGGATCACCATCATCTGAGCGAGGTCGTTATTCAGTTGGAAGAGCAGCGAGAATGGTTGCTGAGATCGCAGTTCGGCTGGAAAGCGGGCTATGATCGGATGAAGAGGTACCAGCGGTTTTTCCATGGCATGTTGGAGCGGATTCGACGGCTGGATTCTCATCCCATCGTCCGTGATGAAGAGAAGCAAGATCAGTTCCTCCCCCTGTGGGAAGAATGGCTCGAACTCTGGCAGGAGCGGCCGGAAGCGGTGCGCCTCTGGGAGATTGGCTGGATGCTGGAAGAGTGGCGCTTGCAACTCTTTGCTCCCGGAGTGCCTCATGTTGGAAAAGTGAGCGCCAAGAGAATAGGAAAACTGTTAGAAGACTAAAGACCTTGATGTGTTTTTCTCGATGACCACGAGGTCCCAGAAACGGACCTTGTTGATCGTCAACTTCCTCCTAATCTTACGTGCATGGCATCGAGAGATGAATTGTATGAAGCGCTGAGTTTGGCTGAAGAAAATGATCAACTGGCAACCGCTCGCGTTTTATATGAAGAGATTTTACAAGACGATCCCGAGAATGGAGCCCTTCAGATTCTCCACGCCGCGAATTTGATTGAGCTGGGTGACTTAGCGACGGCTGAAGAAGTTCTTGGAAGCGCTGGCGATCTACTTGAGGAAGACGAGATTCGTCCTGGCTACCTCGTGCAGCGGGGGAACTTGGCGCGTGAGCGAGGTGCCCTCGAAGAAGCTGAAGCGCATTTTCGGGAAGCGCATAAGCTGAACAAAGAAGATGGAGATCCCCTCATCTTGGCTGCATCCGTTGCAGCCGCTCGGGGCGAACTGGCAAAGGCAGAATATCTGGTACGAGAGGCTGCCAAACTCCCCGAAACGGCCGAGGAAGGCTATTTTCAGCTTGGAAACATCCTCGTGTCACAACAGCGCTATGAGGAAGCATATGAGACTTTTTCCAAAGTGCTAGAACTGGCACCGGGGAATGAACTCGCCGAAGAATGGCAGGAGGATTTGGCCCAAGTGTTGGAATTGAAAGAGGAATGAAAACGCATTTAGGCCCCTCCCGCCTGCCGATTCTTCTATTGGCCGCGACGATTGTTTTAGTGAGCATCGCTGATTGGTTACTAGATTTTACCTCTGCGATGATGGTTCCGCTGCTTGTGGAAGAGGGGTGGGATCGGTTGAAGGCTGGCGAGATTTCTTGGAAAAGCCTTTGGCCTTTGATCACGATGGTGACCCATGCGTTTCTTCATTCGGGGCCACAACATTTACTGTGGAATATGCTTCTATTTTGGATTTTTGGTTCGGTGATTCTTGAGATTTGTGGATGGCGCTGGATGCTTGCGATTTTTATCATCACCGCAGTAGGTGGCGCCTTGGGGCAGATGATGATCGATCGCGGCGGTATGATCTTCATGCTCGGAGCGAGTGGCACGGTGATGGGATTTCAAGGAGCGTATTTGGGGCTCGTGGTGCAGAAGGCTCGCCCGAATCCCTTCGTTTGGCCGATGGCGAGTCCTATTGCCCCATCACATTTGGCCGCCTTTGGCGTGATTGCGATTTTGATGGATATGATGGGGGTTCTTCGACAATCACCGGGAGATCAGATCGCTTACGGAGCGCATATCGGGGGTTTTGTCAGCGGCATCTTTGTCAGCTTCTTCCATAAAGGTTAAGGGGCCAGCTGGCGTACGATGCTTCGCGATCTTTCGCATCTGGGCCAAACAGGGTATCTGGGAACGCGTTCAAACCTCCGTCCATCCCAAGTCACATTCACTCCATCAATCCGAGGCGAAAGAAGCGCATCTCTTCTCGAGGAAAAATCAAGCGAGCGTCTGTCGAACGCCCAACCGGAAGTCCCTTTACGCTGCTTTGGTAGGTGCTGTTGGGAACTGGATTGAAGTTGCCCACAAGTCCTTCGTTGGTGACGACTACCAGAGGAAGAGTCAGTCCACGACTTGGGACATTGATTGAAACGCTGATATTATTTTCTCCGTCCGGCTCAATAGCCATGGGCACCGAAGTGGCTGTTGGGGGTAGATCGAGCGAATACAAAAGGCGATACGAAAGGCCTGCGCTATTGCTCTCTAGACCAGTCGATAGATTCAGACCTTCGTTCGTAGCCCACGCGCCGAATGCGGTGGGAGCAGTAAAAGTAGCGCTCGCCACAATGGTCCCTTCCTCTTTGTAAGCATGAACATAGGTTTGACCATTAGGTAGGCCACGGACAGGAGCTGACGAGAAATCGCTCCCACCAGACACGACCGCCCCGGGAGCAGTCTGAAAGTTTGCTCTAAACTGGCCCGAGAGCAGTGAGCTAGATAGCCGCTGAACAGTGAGGGTGCTCTCGCCTGAGTTTACTACGCCAAAAATTGTCTCATCCTTTACCAGCACATCCGATGTCGTCGCTAAGTTGATCGTTTGGTTCGCGAAGCCCTGTTCACCAATAATCAAATGTGAACTACTCATGGAGCCGCTCGTGATCACGCTCCCATGCCGCGCATGATTCAGCGTATTACTCGAGGGGGTATCCGGGTTTGTAGAATTCACCGTTCGCACAACGTCGCTGAACGAGTAGGTGAAAAGTCCTGCCTGTCCTCCGACAACGATATTTTCGGTCCCGCTAAATCCATCCGTTGTGATTTCTCCAGAAGTGAAAACAACATCCGATAAGGCAATACTGGACGGATTCAAATTCGCATTAAAAGTCAGAGAGCCGCGATAGTCTGTCTCTTCCTCCCAACTTTGAGTGTTGCCGCTATTGGGCCCGAGAACATAACATGCAGTGCCAGTCGACTGGGTCTGATTGATTTCAAGAGTGATGGAAACAGGAACCGTCTCTTGACCGTTAACAGATGAGACATGGATGATTGCAGTAGCGGCGCAACACCGCAGCAAAGGAAATTTTTTTAAATACACAGAAACTGAGCTTGGGATTTGTGGCAGAACCTGCCTCGTCATGGAATAGCTGGAAAGCCTGCAAGCAGTCAACATCCTTGAGGTGTTAATTCTTGTACCGCTACTCCATGCCATGCGCGTCATTGTTCCGTGTCCGGCACATCACCATTTGTGAACTTCTTTGGGAGACGCTTGGGTTGTGAGACTTTCTTTGCGCTCCGAATCGATGAGCTATTGATCAATGTCAAAACGCATGCTCCGTAGAATCACCACTGAAGGATTTTTTTTGACGACTTCTGACAATATTTTAGATAGAATGTATGAGAATTATCTGTATAAATACATCGAAATTAAAACATGAAACGAACACTACTAATCAGTTGGCTTTTAGCAGGCCTCACTTTTGCGCAGGCACGCACGTGGACAAGTGCGGATGGAACAAAGACTTTCGAAGGGGAACTGAAATCTTTTGATGCAGGATCTGGAAAAGTCTCGGTGACTATCAATGGCCGCCAAAAAACTTTCTCGATAGATAAGCTCTCCGAGAAAGATGTCGAATTTCTTAAAGAGTGGGAGAAAGAGGCTTCCAAGCCCTCCGTCGAAGAAGCTCTCCAAGAGCAGAAAATTGGCAAAGAACTTACCAGTAAAATCCTCAGCAGAATCGATGGGAAAAAATTCAAAAAGGTCTCTATGGAGAAAGCGCCTGAGTATTATCTGCTCTATTTTTCCGCTTCTTGGTGAGGACCATGTCGCTCAAGTGTTCCACAGTTAGTGGAAAAATATAACGAGTCGATTGCTAATAATTCAGATGTTGAAATGATTCATGTATCACTGGATAGTGATAAATCATCAGCGCAAGAATGGGCTTCTCAAGGTGCATTCCCATGGCTGACAGTCCTACCGGAAAAAGTCGAAAAGAGTGGGTTGAGAAAAGATTATAAAACAACCTCTGGAGTCCCCGAGTATCATTTGGTTGATAAAAATGGAAACTCAGTTGCGAAGGGGCTGAGTGCTTCATTTGCTAAGATCGCAGAAATGCAAACGCAAGACTGAAGACTTCTTCTCGCAACAATCCCAAATTTATTATCCCCACGCTTGCATTCATCTGAGTGCAAGCGTGTTTTTTGTGCTTCGATCTTTCCTTGATGGCTGGCGGAAAAGTTTACTGGGCTGGCGCACTTTCCATTTCTTTGATGAGAGTGTCGACCGCTTGGTCCATTGCTTTTCCACGGGTGTTTTTGTAGCGGATCACGCCCTTGGCATCGATGATGTAAATCGTAGGCCAACTCGTGACGGCCCATTCTCTAGCGATGGGTCCGCTCGTGGTTCCTCCATCCCAGAATGAGGGCCAAGTGATCTTTTGTTCTTTGATCGCCTTCTTGTATGCCTCAGCAGAGTCACTATTGACGCCGAGAATGGTGAAGGGCTTGTCTTTCATCCGTGCTACGAGCGACCGCCCGTGTGGATACATTGCGCGACAAGGGCCTCACCAGTGGCCCCAGAAATCGAGCACGACGATCTGGCCTCGATAATCGGAGAGCTTCATTTCGTTACCATCGACGTCAGCTCCGATGATCTCGGGAGCGGTTTTTCCAATCGCGAGGTTAATGGCTGCGTCTCTTTCGGTTTTGAGGTTTTTGGCGACGTGACGGCCTCGAATTTTAAGATCGGGGTAATCGTTGATTATTTTTTCAATCAGGGTGTTGTATTCGTCTACTCTGGCTTCATTACCATCCAGATTCATGGCGAGAGCGTAGAGGGCATGGCCTCGGATTTCTTTTTCGGAGCTTTTCTCGCTCACCTGCTGAACAAAGTCATGGGCTTCTTTGTTTTGCGTACGAATCAGGGGGGGAAGCAGGTCACGGATTTTTGGATCGTTCAGGTAGTGTTCCGTCAGGTGGGCGTAATCACTGGCGTTGAGGCCCGTGCCACGGGTGTATTGGGCAATCCAGCCATAGGCATTGAGAATCGCTGGGTCCTTGAGGTTTGTATCGATAATTTTTCTCAGAGCACTGACGTATTGATCTGCCTTTGGAGAGTGGCTTTGACGAAATTCTTCCTTTTTCTCTTCTGGGAGGGCGCGGACGTTCTTCATGAACTGGAAGAGTTCGGTCCGGTGCGCGTTGATGATGTCATTGATTTCGGTTTCAGGACTCGTTTGAGCAGGAGTCTGCGCAATCGCAAGGTGGGAGGCCGTGGTAATAGCCAAAAGAAATATTTTTAATTTCATATGAAAAAAATAACGAAGATTTTGTAGATGTCGATTCATGATTATAGGTGGTCGAGTTTTTTGATTTCTCCTACGATAAAATGAGATTCTGTCAGGATCTTGAGGCAAGTTGTTGACGGATTTTAAAGCGTGGATATGCTAGGAAAAGTTTCAGTATGAATGACTTCTTGTACCGTGTCATTGGCTTCCCATTCTTTAGCCGATAGCCAAGTCGTAGGGATAGCGAGAAATCAATCTGATGAAAATCGAGAAGTGACGCAGAAATTGGATTCGTCTGAATTTTAGTGTCTTTTTTACAGAAAGTTTGATAATTTTTAAATTAAGGTGACGGAAGATTTCCAAATTGAGGACATATTGTTTCAATCTCCTCAAAGGGTTGTGTATGGGGCTCAAGGTCCAAACGGAGTTTCGTGTACAATCACAAGGTTGAAGTATCCCTCGGGAATTTTACAAAATTTAAGTGAAACTCGCTTCGTGCGGGCCTTGGTTGCGTTAAAAAATTTACAACACCCCTGCCTGCGTCCGGTGTTTGATGGGGGACTGGATTCGGTAGATCAATCTCCTTGGGTTGCGACGATTTCTTGGCCTGGGGAATCGCTCGAAGAGCGCTTGCAAGAAGGGAAGATCACTCCTGAAACATCTCATTTAGTTGAAAAAAATGCTCAACTTGTGGTCAATGGACTGAAGAACGATAAGGGAGTGGTTTCCTTTGATCCACGAGATGTGATTTTGACAAAGGCTGCCGATGGAAACTTTCTGGAAAGCTTTGTGATGGACTATCATAGCTGGTTTCAGGATTGGGCCACTGGAAAACAGGCGACGGAAGTAAGAGATCCAATGGGAGATCTCTCCGCCCTGCTGGACTCTCTCGATCCGGCTCGGCAGGCAAAAATCAAAATTCAATCACCCAGTTCCTCAAGTCCTCCGATCAATCAATCTTCAGCTGCGCCCGTGCTCTCCCCAAGTGTAGCATCTGCCGCCACTCCAGTTGCGCCTGCTTCTTCTCCCGATCCGGGATTGATGCCTCAATCACCTCCTTCTAATGGGGGGGCAGTTGGGGGCGCCATGCCAGTGCCTCCTCCCGTACCAGTCGGAGGCGCCTTGGCGTCACCTCCGGTATCAGCCACCTCAGTTTCTCCTCCGGCTCCTATAAATACCCCAGTTCCTGCGGTGAACAATCCGGTGCCAATCGTGAAAACTCCTGCGATGCCAGTGAGGGAATCTCCACTGAAGCCCGCAGGTTCTCCTTCTACTGCGGTGATACGTCGATCTTCACCAAATGCGCCTCCTCCTCCTCAGCCCGTTTATGTCTCTCCGGTGCCGGGAGGACCTCAGACGACATCGATCCTCAACACGATGAAGTCGATTTCCAGCCCTCAGCCCACAGGACCGATCTCTGGTCCATTGGGGGGGGCGATCTCTGGACCAATAGGAGGGCCGATTTCTGGTCCATTAGGGGGACCGATTTCAGGTCCAATTACCGGTCCAATTACTGGGCCAATTTCTGGTCCGCTGGGACGGCGCGCTCCGGGGCCGATGTCCGCGACTCCATACACTTCGAGAGCGGTTCTTCGTGGCGAAGTTGCTGCGCCTAGACAAGGGATGCCAAACCCGCCGCCAAGCGCGAGTAAGGCCCCTCTGATCATCGGGACGCTTCTCGGAGTCTTGGGAATTATGGGAGGAGCCACTTTCTGGTTTATGAACCGTGGAGAAAAGAACGCGGCCTCCGCGGCTGCTCGAGAGCAAGCCCCTCCGGTCGCGGTGGTGGATCCTGCCCCTGCAGAACCGCCTCCGAAAGCAAGAGTCAATCCACGCTTAAAACCGAAGGCCGTCATTGAAGATCCTCCGCCTCTCGCTCAAGTGGTGCCGGATCGTCGCGCTGAGACCACGAATGTGTCGAATCCGGTGCCCGATGCTTCTCCTGCTGTGGCGAAGACTGAAAAGTTAGATTTTACCTCTGGTAAGATTTATCAATTGTCTGATGAGAAGGCTCTTTATAAGATGCTCAATGAGAAAATCTACTTTTCGGGAAAAGTCATGGAGGTGAAAACTCACGGAGACAACACTTACTTAAAATTTAAACTCGCGAAGCCTCAAGTCGCTGCTCGGGTGAATTTTAAAGGAGTGACGGATCCGGCCCTGACTTTAGATTACGTCAAAGAATTACAAGGATATACCGTGAAAGTCCTTGGGAGAATTGATCTGGAACAACAGGGACGACTTGTTGTGAAATTTAACTCGAAAGATCGAATTGAGATTGTCTCAGAGTGAGAGTTCGATGCTTCAGCGATAATCTGATGAATCATCAGAGAGGCGTCCGGGGTAGACTTAGCGATTCAGTTCAGTAAAATCCTATGCAGTGTGACTACCGGATTGACGATATTCTTCGACAAACCGAGGAGTTTCTCGTCTATCAAGCAACTGGTAGTGACGGCGGGGCTTACACTTTGACGCGCCTCAAGTATCCGGCTGAGATTCTCGATAATTTGCGTGATGGGCGTTTTGAAAAAGCCCTTTCTCAGCTCAAAAGAATCCAGCATAGCTGCCTCCGCCCCATTGTGGATGGTGGACTGGATCCGATTGATCATCAGCCTTGGATTGCGACCCGAGCGTGGGAGGGAGACGCTCTGAGCCAACGGATTCATGATGGAGTCATCACGTTTGAAGATCGCGAACGCATTGAAGGTCATGGGAAATCACTGATCGCAGAAGTGTTAGATCAGGCTGGGGCGCTGGACTTTCGCGATACCGAAATCGTGCTCTCGACTGCTTCGAATGGGGAGCAGATCGTGACCTTTGGTTTTGATTATCTCGTTTGGTTTCGTGATCTTGCGATGGGTTATCAGCCCGGATATCAGAACGATGCGAAGGCCAGGCTACAGGATCTCCTCGCATCGTTGCCGCCGGTCGGGATGAAGCCAGTTGCGATGGCCGTTTCTCAGCCCCCCAAAGAGAAAACGTCACTGGGGGCTTCCCCTCCACAAGTCCTTGCATCTGCGCAGGGTGGAAGTGGTGCCAAAAATCTTGGAGCGATCATTGCCGTATTAACGGCTTTGCTTGCCGGGGCAATCTGGTGGCTTACGCAGATCAAAACAGAAAAAGAGGAATTGCTTTCTGAAACGCAAGAGGACGTTCCGGAAATTCTTGCGAAGGAGGAGATCGATCTCCCGGTCAGCAAAACAGAAGATGCTCCCCAGGCTCAAGTTGAAGCTCAGGCTCAAGTTGAACTTGAAGTTGAAAACACCATTGAGGCGCCCGTGGTGAAGGTCATAGAAGCTGCGCCTGCGGACATCTTGCCGGATATGCCATCGCGTCCAGCTCTCGGTTTTATTAAAGAGGTCGATCTTGCGGACGAGAAATTATTGAACGAAAAAATTGGCTCCTGGATTATTTTGAAGGGAAAAGTGGATGGGACAAAAGGCGGGCAGGTTCTGTTTCAAGGCTCCGATATGCGGGCGGAATTGAAAGAAGGCAATGCGCCCGCGGTGGATGGTCAGATGGTGACGATCGTCGGTTATCTGGAGAGCCGATCGATCTTGCGGGTTGAGCGCGGTGATGATGTGACGCGGTTCGATGAAGTAGGAGATCTCCCGACAAAAGATATTTATACTCTTGCTGATGAGGCTCAGATTCGAACCTTACTGGGCTTAGAGGTGACTCTGAAGGCGACCGTCCGAGCGGTGAAGACTTCAAATAGTGGAGCGACGATTTATCTCGTTTTTAATGAATCGAAACCAGAGTTTGCGGCTTCGATTCGAACGCGATATGCCGAAGAAGGCTTCGATCTCACCTTCATGAAGACTCTGCAGGATCAGACGATTACAGTCACGGGGAAGGTGACTCAAGAGAAGGGTTGGGGAGGGAAAGAGGGTCGGCTGCTTGTGGTCTTCAAAGACAAGAGTCAACTGGTGTTTGAGGAGTAAATCTTTCTCCTCAAAAGGGAAGATCAGGGCATTAAATATCCTAAGAGATCAGTGAGCTTGCCGCGCAAATCGCGCCGATGGACGATGGCGTCTACGAGGCCATGCTCTTTCATAAATTCCGCAGTCTGAAATCCTGGCGGGAGGTCTTGATGCGTGGTTTCCTTGATGACACGGGGACCAGCAAAGCCAATCATGCATTTGGGTTCCGCAAGATTAATGTCGCCGATGGTGGCAAAGGAGGCGGTAACTCCACCGGTGGTGGGATGGGTGAAAATGGAAAGGTATGGCAGTTTGGCTTCCGCGTGGAGTGCGAGTGCGCCGCAGGTTTTTGCCATTTGCATGAGTGAGAGCATGCCCTCCTGCATGCGAGCTCCCGAGGAGGAAGAGAAGATGAGGATGGCCCGTTTTTCAGCAGTGGCAGTCTCGATGGCGCGGGTGATTTTTTCTCCTACGACTGAGCCCATGGAGCCAGCGAAGTATTTGAAATCCATGACTGCGGCAACAGCCTTGTGCCCTCCGATGTCAAGGCGTCCGGTGACGACGGCATCATTGAGTTTTGTTTTCTCGCGTAAAAGGGCAGTTTTTTCGGGGTAGTTGGCAAAGTCGAGTGGATTTGCAGAGATGAGTTCTCGGTCGATTTCTTCAAACGTTCCGGGATCTGCGATCAGGGAAAAGCGGTCATGTGCTCCCATTAAGAAATGGTGCGAGCAATGCGGGCAGACGAGGTCGTGTTGTTTGAGATCCAGAGAGTGGATCATTTCTCCACAGTCCGGGCATTTCCCCCAAAGGTCATCTGGGACGGAGTCCCGATTCTTGGAAGCGCGCTTGAGACTTGGTTTTTTGAAAATCCCCATGCGGGGGATTATGAAGTCGTGAGTTAATTTGCCAATAAATTCTCAGGAGCAAGTGCGAGAATGTGATGAAATGGAGAAATTCCTTTGAGAGATTCACTCCAAAGGGTGGAGTCGTGTGGCTGATTCAGGAGGTTTTTATGCGCAGGGATGGGGTGCCACGCAGCATGTTCCAGCTCTCCCTCAAGTTGATCTTTTTCCCAGCCAGAGTAGCCGATGAATGCATGGACGAGGGTGCCTGGTTTTTTAATGTATTCGATGGCTTGCTTGGCTGGCATTCGGGTGCTGAAGTTGATGAGATCTCCCTCGATCCACATGGCCGCAAAGGTGAGATGGTCACTGCGAACGGGACCGCCAACATAAACGCGAATGGCTGCAAGTGGTTCGAATTCTTCCGAGGGGAGTAATTCACCGACTTTTTTGCTAGTGGGATGGTTGAGGACGAGTCCAAATGCTCCTTCTTCCGAGGAATGTTCCGCTAGCAGGACGACGGATTTAAAGAAATTTCCATCTTTCAGAGAGGGATCTGCTAGCAGGATTTTTCCCTGAAGGTTTGAAGATGAGAGATCAGACGGTGAGGCCATTGTTTAAGACTTTCGCCTATTCAGGGGTCGGGGTCAAGAATCAGCAAATTTGGTAGCTTGACCATTCGGGATTTAGGGCTTGGATCAGCGGGAGATGAAAGAAGCGTTGGAGTGTTTTATCGTCGCGTTACGGTTGGGATTGACCTCGTTTGGGGGGCCGGTTGCTCACGTAGGATATTTTCGTGAAGAGTATGTCTCGCGTAGAGGGTGGTTAGAAGAGGAACGCTTTGGGGAGCTGATGGCTTTGAGCCAATTCATCCCCGGACCGGGAAGTAGTCAACTGGGAGCAGCGATTGGGTATGAAAGGGCAGGCTTCTTGGGGGGATTTGCCGCTTGGTTGGGATTTACTCTTCCTTCTGCCATCGTGATGATTTTGGTCGCTCTGGGGGTGGATCAATTTCCTAGCGGAGCGATTCATGGGATGAAGCTCGCCGCCATCGCAGTGGTGGCATTGGCTTGGCTGGGGATGAGGAAGTCTCTTGCGAATAGTTGGCGTAAGGGGGCAATCGCGCTCTTCTCGCTGGGGGTGCTTTATTTTTTTGGAGCGGCATGGGTCACCATTCTTGTGATCGCATGCGCGGGGATCCTTGGGGCACTTTTTTTGCCTCTTGATGGATCGCCCTTACAAGAAGATGCCGACGTGAAGAAGCGGCGAGGGGGCGGGGTGATTGCGTTAGTGTTTTTTTTCCTCCTTCTTTTCCTGAGCTATCGCACGGACCTTTCGCGAGATTGGGAGGCCATGGCTGGGATTTATCATGCTGGAGCGTTGGTCTTCGGTGGGGGGCATGTGGTGCTTCCCATGTTACAGGAAGCGATGGTGCCGAGCTTCATGAAGCAAGAAATCTTTCTGGGAGGATATGGCGCGACTCAAGCGGTTCCGGGGCCAGTATTTACCTTTGCAGGTTTTTTGGGAGGAAAGGTGAATGCGTTTGGGAATCCTTGGCTGGGCGGAGCTGCTGGGATCGTGGCGGTGTTTCTCCCTGGGATGCTTCTCTTGGCGGGAACGCTGGCTCTCTGGGGGCGTCTTCGATCGAAAGAGTGGGCTCAGAAAGCGATTCAAGGGGCGAATGCCGCAGTCGTGGGAGTGCTTGGATTAGCTTTGATTCAGATGTCCAGCAGCGGTGCTATTCTCGGCTGGCGTGATGCTCTGGGGCTGGGGATTTTATTTGTGATCTTGGAGCGCAAGCTTCTCCCGACGTGGGCCGTTGTGCTTCTTGCCGCAGGTGTGGGCTATGTCTGAATCGTCGTTTGGAGAACCTTTGCGGAGGAGGTCGCAGCGAGGCAGCTTTTTCCACGAGGAAGGATGAGGAAATCGCCCTTTGAGAAAAGGCGTCCGGTTTCGGATTTCAGCTCACCGGAGATCACGGTGATGATGGAGAAGCGGTCATTTGTATTTTCGACATGTTCTCCGCTCTTTAATTCAAGTTGATCGACTTGAAAGAATTCACAACTTGCGAGAGTTTTCCCATCAGGTTGATCCATTTCTGGTTCAAAGTCATCGAAATCAATCGACTGCATGGATTGCTCTACGTGCAGATCACGTGGCACTCCATCAAGCCCTACCCGGTTCCAGTCAAAGACGCGGTACGTGGTGTCGGAGTTTTGTTGAATTTCGTAAATGAGAAAGCCGGCCCCGATGGCGTGGAGGCGTCCCGATGGGATGAAGATCGATTCGCCTGCTTGTGGCTTCACGGCATGGACTTTCTCTGCGACCGATCCATCCGTGAGGGATCGTTCGAAGGTCTCTCGGTCGACTCCATTTTTCAGGCCGAGGTAAAGCTGCGCTCCCGGATCACAATCAGCGATGTACCACATCTCTGTTTTTGGTTCGCCTCCGAGTGATGCGGCGAGATGAGTGGGGGGGTGCACTTGAATGGAAAGATCATCACGTGCATCGAGGATTTTGACCAAGAGAGGGAAGCGTTCTCCCTTGAGGCCTGAGCCGAAAATCTCTTCGCGATGTTCATTCCAAAGCTCGTGGAGCGTTTTTCCGGCCAAGGGACCATCTGAAACGACCGATTGTTCTTCCGGGCGATCTGAGATTTCCCACGATTCTCCATAAGGTTGTTGATCTGGGAGGGCTCTGTTGTAACTCGCTTCTAATGAGCGTCCTCCCCAGACTCTCGTCATGTAAAGCGGGGTGAAAGTGATGGCATCCATAAAGTCAGGGCAATGTTTAAGGTGAAATGATTGTTTAGAGAAGATGAATTCTCACTTGCTAAGAGATCGTAGCTTGTGAGACAATACTGGAGCGCAATCTTGCGTCAAACCTAGCATTTTATGGCCAAACCCCAAAATCGAGCAAGAAAACAGCGTGCCGTTGTGGCCAGTGAAGAGGGAGGGCAGGAAATTCTTGGAATTATCCTGGTCGTGATTGGCCTGATTCTTTTCATTTCATTTTTAAAGTTTACCACGGTGGACTTTGCCGGCTGGGCACTTTTGGGATCCTTTGCTCCTGAGAATGCTGTCGATGGGCCGACGCAAAATTTGATTGGCCCCATTGGGGCGCTCGTAGGTTTTGTCTTTATCGGTCTCTTTGGTGCGGCGGCTTATCTCGTGGCAGGCGGAGTGGTGTGGTTGGGGATTGCCATTGCATGGTTTAAAAGCCGTCTTGGAGCGCGAACGGTCCTAGGTTTCATTGCTTTGATGTTAGGGAGTGCCGCTCTTTTCAATGTGCTGGGATGGGCGGAGAATCGCTACCATGTGCAATGGGCTGGTGGAGTGTTAGGAGAAGGGATTGGTCATTACGTTTTTCAAAATCTTCTCGGCCCCATCGGTTCCGCGATTATTTTGATTGGGGTTTATCTTGTGAGTCTGATCTTACTGACGGGACTGCACCCCGTCTCATTTATGCGGACGGCTACGGCTGGAGTCGTTCAGTGGTGGGCTCATTTTAAGGAAACTCGTGGCGGATTTTTCCCGACTCCCCACAGTGCTCCTGAGAAGCCGAAACGTAAAAGAGCGAGCCGTAAGAAGCCAAGCTCTTCAGAGGACGATGAGCTGGTCATTCAGCCGAAGACTGAAGTAGAGGATAACGGGCAAGTAACTTTACCGCTCCGGGAAACACCCGAGCCCCAAATTATTGATGCTTCCGTTAGGAAAAAGCCCATCGCTGATCTCGGAGCGAGTCCTTTTGCGAAAAAGAAAAAGCCCGAGCTGCAAGGCTTGAGTATTGATGGCTTTGAAGACTACGAGTTACCTGGCTTTGACCTCTTGGCCTACGAAGAGAATGAAGCTCCTGCAGAAGATTTTAGTTCCGAACTTCTCGCCACGCAGCAAACAATTATTGAAACGTGCAAGGCCTTTGGGGTCGATGTGTCCGCCGGTGATATCACACGTGGCCCCACGATTACGCGTTATGAAATTTATCCCAGTATTGGGCTGCGCGTGAATCGGATCTCACAACTTGAAGCGGATCTTGCTCGGGCCACAAAAGCCGAGCGCATTAATATTCTCGCTCCGATTCCGGGGAAAGACACGGTCGGGATTGAAATTGCGAATGATAATAAGGTAGCCGTTCCTCTCCGAGAGCTTCTGCAAGATGAAGGGTTTACCAGTTCCAAGCGGAAGATCCCGTTGGCTTTAGGGAAGGATGTATATGGAAACACCGTGATCGGAGATCTCGCCGCGATGCCTCACTGCCTCATTGCGGGGGCGACCGGTGCCGGTAAGTCGGTCTGCATCAACTCGGTCATTACGAGTATTCTCTATAAGTTTTCCCCCGATGAGCTCCGCTTCATCATGATTGATCCCAAGGTGGTGGAGATGCAGGTTTATAGTAAACTCCCGCATCTCGTGGTCCCGGTGGTGACCGATCCCCGCAAGGTCGTGGGAGCCTTGAACTGGTGTGTGAATGAGATGGAGCGTCGCTATAAGCTCTTTGCTAAATTAGGCGTGCGGAATTTCGATAGCTTCAACGAGCGCGTGCGTGTTGAACCAGAAGAACCCGTCCCTGAAGAAGAACAGCAAGCCATTGATGAAATCGTTGACGAAGAGGCGATCGAATCCATGGCCAAGGCATTTGAAGATGGTGATCTCGGGCCGATGGAAACGGAAGAGGAGGCCAACGCTGAATATGATGAGGTGCCTGATCGCCTTCCATACATTGTGGTCATTATTGATGAGCTTGCCGATCTCATGCAGACGGCTCCCGCAGATATTGAAGTCGCCATTGGCCGAATCGCGCAGAAAGCGCGTGCTGCCGGTATTCACTTGATTGTCGCCACCCAGACTCCCCGAGCCGATGTGGTCACAGGGATGATCAAAGCGAATATTCCGAGTCGAATTGCCTTCCAGGTTTCTTCATCTCTCGATTCGCGAGTGATCTTGGATTCCAAGGGCGCGGAGAAACTCGTTGGAAAAGGAGACATGTTGTTCCTCCCACCCGGCTCGGCAAAACTCGAACGAGCGCAGGGAGCATTTGTTTCTGATGAAGAAGTGGAAGATATCGTAAACTTCTGCTCCAGTCAGAGTGAGCAAAAATTCGAGGCAAGCATTCAGGAAAGTATCGAGAGCGGAGGGGCAAATGGTGATGAAGAGGAAGATGTTTCTGATGCTGATGAGGAAACTCTGACGAAGTGTGTCGAAGTTCTGATCGCGGAGGGGAAAGCGAGTACCTCACTTCTGCAACGTCGTCTTCGCCTCGGCTATACCAGAGCCGCACGGATGATTGATATTCTGGAATCTCGCGGAGTCGTCGGTCCTGCTGATGGGGCGAGACCGCGTGAAGTCCTGCTGGGAAGTGCGCCGATGGAAGATGAGTAGAAAAAATTGAACACTCATCAGGGAATGACCAATCTCATCGTTACAAGAGAAGATAAGGTATCGAAATTGTGAACGAAGAGAAACAAGATCCAGCGACTAGCCTCAAGGAGCGCTTGTGGAGGATCGTCTTTGAAGCCGAGACTCCGCTGGGAAAGTTTTTCGATGTAGTGTTACTTTGGTCCATTGTCCTAAGTGTGGCAGCAGTCATGTTAGAGACGGTGGAAGCCATCGCGATTGAATGGAAAGTATGGCTTAAAGCGGCGGAGTGGTTCTTTACCATTCTCTTTACGATCGAGTATCTTTTACGTCTTTTCCTTGTTCGGCGACCTCTACGATACGCGACGAGTTTTTTCGGAGTGGTGGATTTATTGTCATGTCTCCCGACTTATTTAGGGCTCTTTGTCGGAGGGACGCATTCTCTCTTGGTGATTCGGATTCTCCGTCTTTTGAGAATGTTCCGAGTATTGAAGATGGTGAGTCATGTGGAGGGGGCGAATGTGATTTTGCTCGGGTTACGTAAAAGTAGGGCCAAAATTACGGTGTTCTTTTTTTCAGTCCTCTTGTTTGCCGTGCTGGCAGGAACATTGATGTATCTCGTAGAAGGAAATGCTCCGGGGACAAAATTCACGAGTATCCCCGTGAGCATATACTACGCCGTGGTAAGTATCACCACCGTAGGTTATGGTGATATCGTGGCGATGACGGCCTTGGGGAAATTTCTCACGATGATCTACGTTCTCACTGGTTACGCTATTATCGCGGTGCCTACGGGAATTGTGACTGCGGGTTTGCTCGATGCCTATCGGGGAGATCAGACCACGGAAGCCTGTCCGGGCTGCGGAGCGCATGGCCATTTGACCGATGCTCGTTATTGCCGTCGCTGTGGTGAAAAACTGGAATAGACCGTTGCGCGTTGGCATGGACGGCGCAAGTATATGGCATGTGGAAATCCGCAGCCGAATTTGAAGATATTCGCTACGAACTGAGCGAAGACCATGGCATTGCCAAGATTACGATTAATCGCCCAGAGGTGCGTAATGCCTTCCGCCCGCTCACGGTGCAGGAGCTTCTGCAGGCCTTTGAGCTAGCGCATCAAGATGAGACTGTGGGCGTGATCATTTTAACGGGAGAAGGTGAAAAAGCCTTCTGTTCAGGCGGGGATCAGAAAGTGCGTGGGCACGCAGGGTATATCGGAAATGATGGCGTGCCTCGTCTCAACGTGCTCGATCTGCAAAAGAAAATCCGAAGTCTACCGAAGCCCGTAGTGGCCATGGTTGCGGGTTATGCCATTGGAGGAGGGCATGTCCTCCATGTGGTGTGTGACCTCACGATCGCGGCTGATAATGCACGCTTTGGCCAGACTGGTCCCAAAGTCGGGAGCTTCGATGGAGGGTTGGGTTCGAGTTATCTGGCACGCATTGTGGGGCAGAAAAAGGCGCGCGAAATTTGGTATCTCTGCCGTCAATATGATGCGCAGCAGGCTTTGGAGATGGGGCTGGTGAATACCGTCGTGCCGTATGCCGAGCTTGAGACGGAAACGGTCAAGTGGTGTCGTGAAATGTTGGTGCATTCTCCGCTCGCTCTTCGTTGTCTTAAATCTTCCCTCAATGCTGATTGCGATGGGCAGATGGGGCTCATGGATCTGGCTGGTAATGCCACGCTGCTTTATTACATGAGCGAGGAAGCGAAGGAAGGGAAGCAAGCCTTTGTCGAGAAGAGAGCACCTGACTTTTCAAAATTTCCACGCGTGCCATAATGCCGACGTTTCAGGCCTGGCTTCTTGCGATTCGTCTCAAGACTTTACCGGCGGCGATTGTGCCAGTCTGGGCAGGCTGTCTCATGGCGTGGAAACTCGCCGGTCAGTTTCACCTCTCCTTGGCTGTTGCCACTTTGTTAGGAGCGCTCTTTATCCAGATCGCGACGAATTTTTTTAACGATGTCATTGATGCTGATAAGGGGACTGACACCGAAAAGCGGCTTGGCCCCCAGCGGGTAACGGCTTCGGGCCTTCTTTCGCGGGGAAGCGTGCTTCGAGGGGCGTTTCTGATGCTGGCATTAGCCACTTTGTCTGGACTCTATCTCTTCGCTCATTGTGGTTGGGAGATCCTGGTCATTGGGCTTCCTTCGCTCTACTTGAGTTATGGTTATACCGGAGGAATGTTTCCTTTGGCATACCGTGGCATGGGAGAAGTGTTTGTGATTCTTTTTTTTGGCTTAGTCGCAGTTGGAGGAACGGTCTTTGTGCAGCTCGATGATGTGCCAAAAGACGCTTGGCTTCTGGGGCTGCAAATTGGTTGTCTTTCTGCGGTCTTGATTGCGATCAATAATTTCAGAGACCTAGAGGAAGATCGTGCGGCGGGGAAAAATACCATCGTGGTTCGCTTTGGAAGAGTGTTTGCGTTTTGGGGAATTCAGCTTTTGAGCTTGGTCCCCCTGGGGTTGATCTTTGGGATGAGCCATCCTGCAATTGATCGTGTGACATGGTTCAAAATTTCTCTTGGTCCGAGTCTCATCTTTTACTCATTGATCACATATGGTCTGTGGAAGGCTCTCCGAACCAAGCGAGTTGGAGATTCTCTTCTGGGAGTTGCTGCTCTGCAATTGATCGTGTTTGTCATTTTGCAATCATTTGTCATGTCTCGTTGACCAATCACAATTCTGAGGTTACTTTGAAAATGCGTTAAGCATTGAGATTGTGAAACCTACGAATCGCTTGCTGACCCTCGATCATGAGGGCGTCCCTTGGTTCCGTCCTGAAGGGAAGGGGACATTTATGAGCAGCCCTGCGGTAAAAGAGGTTGCCGAAGAGCGCGTGAAGGATGGTTCCGAGCGTGTCGTCATTGATCTGGGAGCATGCACTGGCATGGACTCCACCTTTATGGGGATGCTCGCAGGCCTCGCAAAAATTTTGAAAAAGAAGCAGGGTGACTTACTTGTCGTCGGAGCTTCAGAGAAGAGTAAGCGTTCTTTAGAAGAGCTTGGCCTCAATGCCCTCATGGAAATTCAGGGAGAAGATTACCAAAACCTTGCCTCCATTCGTCACTCTTACGAGGCGGTATCTAAAAAAAGTGAACCAGGTAAAGAGGACCACATTTTAGAATGCCATGAGAATCTCTGCGAAGCGGATTCCAAAAATGAAAATACCTTCAAATCCGTCTTGGAGGTATTACGACAGAAGCAGTCTTAGCGAGGAAGTTCCCTCGTTGTGATCTGGGGTAAAACTGGAAATGGAGTAAATAAAAAAAGCCGCTCAAAGTCGAGCGGCTTGCACATTCATCAGATGGTGCTGATCTCTCGCGGCGGCGTAGAGAACTAGTTCGGGAAGAAATCATCCGCACGATAGGCGCGGTAAAGCTCGGAAAGAACGAGCCGAAGGTCGGTGTTCTTATCCAGAAAATCAAAAGCTTGTTCTAATTTCATTTTTTCGTCGCCCTCTTTATCCGCGCAGAATTCCGCGACACTGAGCTGGAAGTCAGCATTCACGTCGCATTTACGGAAGAGCTGTTCTGGTGAGGATGGAAGTTTGAGCTCTTGCGCTAGAGTCGTAGCGACTTTGTTCTCTGGAGGAGTGATTGGGTTTTCTCCATCATCACTGATTTGGGTGATGCCATTCTCGATCTCGGAAGCGTCATTTGCAGGAGGGCTGTTTTGCACAATGAGGAAGACTACCGCGACTGCTGCAGCGGCGCCAACCATCCAAAGCCACCAGAATGGTGAACTCTGCTTTGTAGCAAAGCTGCTTCCTTTCGGAAGTGGAGCGACACGTGATCCTCCGCCACCGCCAATTAAGCTTGGACCTCCCATAGGGGTAGAAGCGTTCATCGTTCCAGTGATCGGGCCCGTAATACGTGGAGCAGGGATCGCGGAGCGTTGCATTTGCCCTTGTGGTCCTTGCGGTCTTTGTTGCCCTTGTGGACCGTGTGCGGGGTTTGGCTGCACCGAAGAGGTTGTCGGTGCTGCGGCCATCATTTGCACGGTGGGTTGGGGATTCGGAATCGGAGGTTGTTGTTGATACCCGTGAGGAGCATTCATCTGCTGCGTCGGCATAGCTGCCGGAATTTGCTGCGGCTGCGGCTGTGCTTGCGGATGAGGTTGTTGAGGAAGAGGCTGCTGTGGATGAGCAGGTTGCGCTTGAGGCTGGGGCTGGGGCTGCGGTGCTTGCGGGCTGACAGGTTGCGCTGCGCCTGCTAATTCAACGGTAGGAGTATATCCCTTGTCCGCGACAGCAGCGACGTTTGGCCCTGCGGGGACTGGATTAGGAGGAGTGGCGGGTTGAGCCGGAGTTGCTACGGAGGTAGGAGATGGGGCGGTATCCTGCACCGATGTTGGCTCTGGTGCAGGGGCGGCAGACTTCACATTTCCACGGCGAATATTCTGGAGTTGCTCGAGTGCTTTTGAGCAGGAGAGAGGGCGATGGTCAGCCTCTTTTGCTAACATGGACATAATCCAGTCACAAAGAGCTGGATCAAGGTCAGGCCGGAGCTCGGCGAGATGAGTCGCTCCACCATTCATTGCCCCAATCATGACCTGCGCGCCTGAGTCACCATCATATGGATATTGACCCGAGAGCATATGGTAATAAACAGCTCCCAAAGAGTAGATATCGGTGCGATTGTCGAGAGGCTGCCGTTCGAACTGCTCTGGAGCCATGTAGTAAATTGAGCCAAATAAGGTATTACTATGGGCGATTGTCCGGATCGACGGTTCAAGAGAAAACTTAGCGAGTCCGAAATCTTGCAATTTTACCTGGAGACGGCCACTTGGACGGCGAAAAACATTAATATTTGAAGGTTTGAGATCTCGGTGAATCAGGTGAATGTCATGAGCCGTCAGAAGGCCTTCTAAGGATTGCTCGGCAATCTGATAAAAGTCTTCCAGCTCTACAGGTCCTTTATCGATAATCTTTTGCAGAGATTCTCCTTCGAGAAGTTCCAAGACCATGAAAGGGCCGTCTTCGTCGCGTCCTACATCATGCAGGCTGACGATATTCGCAGATGCCAAGGCTGAGAGAGATTGGCACTCTCGCATGAGATCATCGTAATCTTTTCCTGACTCATCTTCGGAAAGTAGGCGCTTAATCGCAACCTTCCGTTGAAGTTGCTTGTCGAATCCTTCGTAAACTGCGCAGACACCACTCTGCTCGATTCGGCGCTTAATCTCGTATCTCTCTTGTGGGTCCATAAGATTGGTCTGTAAAAGTATTGGTTAGGAAGTAAAATTAAGGGTTAAGGACTTGAGTTAGTCAATGTTTTTGAAATTTCTAATTGGAGGAATATTTTCTCAAATTTCCATTGCCAGTGGAGATTTTGCTAAGTAGCTTGCGCCCTCGTTGCTCGGACGAATGTTGTAAAACAACCGGACAGGTGTCAGAGTGGTCGAATGAGCACGCTTGGAAAGCGTGTGTGGCTGAAAGGTCACCGTGGGTTCGAATCCCACCCTGTCCGCCAGAATCATTCAGTCTCATGTGGAGAAGCGCTAAACTGTTGAGGGAGAGTTGGCAATGAGTAATAAGGCGATCATGAATGCCATGAGCGAGACTTCGGAATTTTGAGAAATCCGAGCTGGCTTGTAATTTTAGGGAGAATTGTTCAATTCTCTGTTCTTCATAGACTTGTTCCCTCTGAGTGCCTCTCAGAAGAGAGCGGCTGAGGGAAGAGTTGTGGTGTCGAAGAAGAATCATGATTTACACTTGCGCAGGAAGAAGTTTGCACCTTTCCATAAAGATGAACTGCGCATTTAACCAAGAGTTGCGCAGAAAAATTCATTTAAATTACTTTTTTATCGAAAAATCATACTTTCGGCCAGCTAAGCTAACAGAAGGCGGTGATTTTTGAGTCTCGAAGATGGAATATCCCGTTTGGAGATTTTCCCAAAATTCATACCATGGATTGTTCCGCTCCCGTGCAAGTCGGTCTGGGGTCATGCGAAAAGGGAAGATGTGAATTTGGAATTTTTTTTGATTTTTTCTATGTGCGGCGGCACAAAGGCTAAAAATTTCTTCAATTTTGGAGTCCGTCATTGCCAGGCAGCCGACGGAAACGTTTGACCCGTGAACCATAATGAATGATCCGGTGCGCCCGAGCTTACGGTCGTAAGCATTGGGGTAGCCAATATTGAAGGCGAGGTGGAATCGGCTCTTAGGATTCATCATCTTAGGAGGGACGGTGTAGAATCCTTCGGGAACTTGGTGATCTCCCTCGCGTTGTTTGGGGCCCAGCTTTCCAGAAGCCGCGGCAATGGGATAAGTGCGGAAGAGTTTGAAGGTGTTTTTGCCAGATTCCTGAATCCAAAGTTCTAAGATGCGTTCTTCCTTAAAGGCGCGTAGGAATACGGGGGAACCCCATTCTAAGCCAGCTTGTTTGAGTTCTTTTGTCAGTCTGGGACGAACTCGGGCTTCAGCATCCTTAGAGCGGGATGATGACTGGCATCGTGCCGATTGGGTGAGGAAGAAAAAGAGCCCTCCGATGATGACGGGGAGGAGAAGATAAAAAGCTGTTCGGTGAACGCGCGAGATCGTCATGAGTGCGATCATTGCTCAATTAAGGCTGAATGACAATTCCTGCGGGAAGTTCGGAGTCAGTGAGGTAGGGGATTCTCCAAGTGATCCGGTAAAAAGCACCGTCGTTGGTTGTTGTGATGCCATCCGTATCTTCGCCCTCCCAAGTGCCCCAAGTGTTGGGACGGAAAGCAAAAATCGGACTCCAACTTCCGGTGGAAAGATCAAATGTGCGCTCGACGAGATGCCATTGCCCTTTGAAGAGTTGATCAGAGTTGATGGAAGGATTACCGGTCGGTCCTGCAACGGTATGAGAGCGGGGCCCGTCTCCGAGCTTGGTCTGCCATGCGAGGCCGAAATTTTGGCGTGTCGCTGCGTTGAGATTGTCGGGAAGAGCGATAGTAAAGCGGTATGAGCCTTCGGGGAGATTGCGGTAATAGATGTGTTCGACATTATCCACCGGGCTATTGCTGAGGTCTAGCGGGGTCAGCGCCCCCCCTGCTTCCTCGCGAGAAAGGCTCAAGCTGAGATTGATGGGCAATTCGTTCGCACTGTCTGGGGTATGGTGCCAGTTAAGGACGATTGCCAGTTCTTCGGCGATCATGCCGGGAGGAATGGTGATGGTATAATCTCGGCTCGGAGTATCTGGGCCGGGGACATTATCCGTTAAATCATCGAAGTCCCAGCCGGTGTGGGCCACGCTCCCGGGAGTTTGTTCTCCTCCCGCAAGGATGCGGTAGCTGTTGAGAATGTTGACTTCTCCTGCTCCAAACACTTCATCAAGGGGGCGAGTTTCCGTGCGATCCCAGCTATCGAATTTTGTTTTCTCAGCTCCTGCCATGAGGATGGCCTTCATGACTTCTGAGTGATCGTAAGCATTACTCAGAGCAGAATTGTCATTCGCCACTTGGCATAGCGTGGCGGCCACGCCTGCGACCGCTCCGGTGGAGTAGCTGGTGAAGTTCTGGGGGCATACGAGCTCCGGTTTGACCCGTCCTGAGACATATTCTGCGTGATCGGTGCCATTGCGACTATGCCCTCCGGTACTGCGCCCAACGCTCAAGGCATTGAAGGTCGTGGCCATTCCATCAGGGACCGAGGTATTGGAGCCATTATTTAAGCCCGCAACGAGAAGGAATCCATTTTCTGCGATTGCTCGATCTGACCGAGAGAGAATCAAGAATGCGTTCGTCTCAAAGTCGGCTGCGACCCAAGCTGCCGAGTGGACTTTGCGAGAATCTGGGATGAGATCAGAGGGGGTGTTGGGAGCATCATTGATGAGATCAAAAATGTAGTCGCTCGCGGAATAGACCAGAATATCATCTGTGCCTTGAGCCACGCTATTCATGGAGCGCGAACTATTTTCAGTGCCATAAAAGAGGCGCGCTACACGGGTGGCATGTCCACTCACGGTACTGTTCCCGCCTGGGTTGCTCAGGGTTTTAGTTGTGAGCTGCGAATCATTGGGATTGGGGAAGTAACCTCCAGAACTCTCTGGAGCTTCTGATTGAATTACCAAAATCCCTGCTCCATCAGGATAATTGGGGCCTAGAAGGGCCTTGAACTCAGGCCACTGAATGGTGTCACGCCAGTCGGTTTGTCCACTCGCTAATGGGAGCGTAAGCACCGTGATCAAAAAAATGATGAAGTGATGAAACATAGATTGAAATAAACTACCATATATAATGAAGAGGAATGTGGAGTCCTCACAAGTGAAAACATCAGGTTAATTGGCTAGATTCACCTGATTTTCTTTCAGAACTGGAGTTCGTGATTTGACCAATTGTAAGCAGACCGCTTGACTCTCTCCTGTGCGCAGGGACGATCAAAAATCAGAAAAGATTCATTGGAAGAAAGCCTTTGGTCTTTATCACTACCTAGGATCTTATCGGAGTATTTTTATTCCATCACTCATCGCCTTGTTTGTGACCGCTGGGCTTTCTCTCGCTTTTCCCTACTATCTGGGATCATTGATTGGTTCACCCCAAGAAGCCCTGACCCAGGGATTTGATCCTCAGACCGTGAAGGAAAAGATCAATCGTGTCGTTTTGACTCTTCTCGGAATCCTCGCATTACAGGCGTTCATTTCCTATTGGAGAGTCCGCGGCTTTATCAAAGCGGGGGAGAGTGCTTTGAGAGATTTGCGAAAAGATGTCTTCTCCCGTTTAGTGCGTCTCCCCATGCCATGGTATACGGAACGGCGAACCGGGGAGGTGAGTTCACGCTTGGCAGGTGATCTTGCGGTGTTGCAGGACACGCTCCTCACCACCGTCCCGCAGATGGCAAGACAGACCGTTATCTTTCTGGGAGGCATGATATTTATCTTTATCTCATCGGTGAAGCTTTCCTTCTTCATGCTCGCCATGATTCCGGTAGTCGTTCTCATGGTCGCGATCGTTGGTCGCAAAATCCGCCAATGGTCTCGCGATGCGCAAGACCGTCTCGCGGAGAGTAATGTCGTCGTCGAAGAAGCGGTGCAGGGGATTGCCGATGTGAAAGCATTTACCAATGAGGAATTCGAAGAAACCCGCTATCAAACTGCCCTAGATCGATTCTTGGAAGTGACCTTGAAGGGCGCACGTGCCAGAGCGGCATTCATTAGTTTCATTATTCTCATCCTCTTCGGCACCATCTCCATCGTCGTGTGGTTTGGTGCAGGCATGTTGGCTGAAGGCACCCTTTCCTCGAAACAGTTTACCCACTTCATCCTCTTCAGTATTTTTATTGGAGCTTCCCTCGGATCATTTCCGGAAATCATGAGCCAACTTCAGAAAACGCAAGGAGCCACCGAGCGGATTCAGGAAATTTTAAAAGAAGATATGGAAGATCAACGCCCTGGGGAGAGCGAACTCAAAGGAAATCTCGCCGGGAAAGATCTTGTGTTTTCTTACCCTTCACGCCCTGACATCCGAGTGCTTGATGGAGTGAATTTAAACATCTCTGCGGGCGAACGGATTGCGATTGTGGGACCAAGTGGTGCTGGGAAATCGACCCTCTTTTCCCTTCTTCTCGGGTTTTACGATCCAGATGCTGGCGAGCTGAGCTTCGATGAGACCCCGTCTTCTGCCGTGACCCTCAATGCACGCCGTGCGGCCATGGCCGTGGTCCCGCAAGAAGTCCTTCTTTTCGGAGGGAGTATTCGCGAAAACATTGCTTACGGATTCCCAGATGCGAGTGAAGAGCAGATCGTCCAAGCAGCGCAAAAAGCGAATGCACATGATTTCATCACAGAATTCCCCGAAGCATATGACACTCTCGTCGGACCACGTGGAGTGAAATTAAGCGGAGGGCAGCGACAACGAATCGCCATCGCACGCGCAGTGCTAGCGAACCCTAAAATTCTCCTGTTAGATGAAGCGACAAGCGCCCTTGATTCAGAAAGCGAACGCCTTGTGCAAAGTGCCCTCAACGAGCTCATGAAAGAACGAACCAGTCTCATCATTGCGCACCGCCTTGGGACCGTGAAGAGTGCCGACCGCATCCTCGTCCTCTTGGATGGTAAAATTTCTGAAAGCGGCACTCACGAAGAACTCATGCAGCAGGATGGCACCTACCGACTCCTTGCCGAGACTCAGCTCCTTGCATAGGATGTTTCACCCTCCCGTTTGCGGTTGTGCTATCCATGAGTTCCTCATTGGGCGACTCGTGGAAATGGTTTGAAGCCTTCCTTGTTTCTTAATTGCTCTTAATTGCTCGATGCTCCCAGTGGGAGGGGTGGTGATCAATCAAGTTTGCCCACCGAAGATCAGCGAAGAGAGTCTGGGCTATGACAAATGTCATACGTGGATTCGATCTAATGGGCTTTCCACTCCCAGTTGATTAACCCCAGAAGCGACATGAGTATAAATTTCTGTGGTGGTGACATCTTGATGCCCCAGCAGAGTTTGAATCGTCCTCAAGTCTGTTCCATTTTCCAGCAAATGAGTTGCGAAACTGTGGCGTAGCACATGACTGGTCACCCGTTTATTCAGGTGAGCCCGCTGGGCCGCTCGCTTCACCGCTTCATTGAAAACCTTTGCATGAAGGTGGTGCCTACGGATGATTCCAGTCTCAGGGTCAGTGGACTCGGAGTTTGCTGGAAATAACCAAAACCAGTTCCAATCTTCTCCGGCTCTTGAAAATTTTCTCTCCAGTCCACCGGAAATCGCCACCCCAGCTCTTCCTTGTTCTCGATCATTTTGCCAGACTTGGCGAATCGTGACCAGATGATCCGCCAGCTCTGCCTTCAGGCTTTCTGGGATCATCGAAGTTCGGTCCTTGTCTCCCTTTCCGCCCCTGATCGTCATCACTCCCCGATTCAGATCGATGTCTTTGACGCGCAGCTTGACAAGCTCTCCTAATCTGAGCCCTGCTCCATATTGAAGCTTAGCAGTGAGAAGATAGCGGCCCTCAAGCTGTTTCAGAAGCCTTGAAATCTCATCACTGGCGAGGACGGTGGGCGTACGCTTCGGAGTCTTTTTCAGGCGAACATCGAAGCGAACTTCAGCTATACCACAAATATCACGGAAAAAGAACACCAGCGCATTGAGAGCAATTTTCTGAGTGGCAAAAGAGCACTGTTTTTCCTCCACGATCCATCCGAGAAAGCGAGAAGCCGTCTCCGGTTGCATCGCGGTTTTCGCAGTTTTGGCAAAGATTCCGTAGCGCGCGATCCAACTGCCATAGCTCTGGCGAGTTCGTCTCGCCAAGCCACGGCGCATTCCCACGGAATCAGTGGCCTGCCTCATTCTCTCTGGAATGCTCCGATGATCAGCCCCTTTCATCTGACACACTGCAAGCCATTTCAGATACCAAGACATCGCCTCCCCCCATTGCTCGAGCTGCCAACGCTCCCGCTCTTTCTTCTCATTGAGAACTTCCTGACGCCAGAAAGTGATGGCCGCCTTTCGACCTGCCGGTAACCCTCGCCTCAAACGATAATTCTCGAACCACCCCAGAAACATCGTGAACCCATGCTTTTGCTCGCCCGATAAATTTCGAGAAGCGTCGAGATCATTTCTCCAACAACACTTCATTCTTTGTG
>CALGLJ010000084.1 GCA_937930235.1 uncultured Verrucomicrobiales bacterium
CCCTTATCTTCCCTTGTGAAAGCGGGCAACTTCTCGCTGCGCTTCGCGTAACTCCGTCTTCTTTTTAAGATCATGGCGTTGGTCGCTGTGGCTCTTCCCTTTCCCTAATCCGATCTGAATTTTGACTCTCCGACCTTTAAAATAGATTTTGAGACAGACGACGGTGAATCCTTGCTGCTGGGTTGCTTCCTGAATTTTTAAAATCTCTTTCCGATGAAGGAGGATTTTACGCGGACGCTTAGCAGTATGTTGAAAAAATTCACCTGCAGTCTGCCAAGGCTGGATATCACAGCCGTAAAGCCAGGCCTCATTTCGCTCAATACGAACGAAAGCATCACCAATATTTACTTTCCCTTCGCGAATCGATTTCACCTCGGTCCCGACCAGGACGACCCCCGCCTCAAAGGTGTCAGAAATTTGATAATCTCGTCGGGCTTTTTTATTGGTCGCTACATCTCCGGTAGCTGGCGTTTTCTTAGTCTTGGACTTTTTCTGAGCCATAGCAGGCAAGCGACGCTTATGCCTCCTGCTCCTTTAGCTTAATCTTGCCCTCAATGATTTCCATGAGAGCAATATCAGCAAACCCAGTGCTGGGCAGAGCATCTACAAGTGGGGCGCGGCCGGTGTTTAGCTGAGCCACACGCTTGGAGACCAAATTAATGAGAACGAGAGGATCGCTGACGATTTCGGCAGCCTGTTCGACAAGAGAATTTTTCATAGGAATCGAGCTGGAACGAGCGGGTGGAGAAGACGCCTCAAAAGGCACAATATTATCAGCATCCATCATCACTCAAAAATCAATCGCAGGACTCATTATGAGCCTGCGAGAAGTGGAGAAAGCAATATCTCATACAAATAGCAAGACCAAAAAGAAGAGGATACGGAAAAAGTGGTATTCTCTTCTGATCAGTCTCACTCTTCACACAAAACACCGTGCTGGATGACCTGATAAAAATTCCTCATGAAGAGCATGACTTTAGAGCTGAATTTCAGAGAAATCGAGATCAGAAGCCTCTTACTCATTCGGTTGAATTCTCAGCCGGAAAAAGCGAGCGTCTTCGGGGTCATCTTCCACCGATACTCCACTACGGACAGTCAGTAATGAGTTTGTATCTGCGACGATCGTTCCGGTAGTGGTCAGATCCCTCCAAGCCCCTATCTGGAGGGTTGTCGATTCCTCAACCACCCAAGAAACATCAGCTAGAGCCGATCTCATAATGGAACCTTCAAAGAAAGTTTGACCTGAAACCGCCACCTGTTGCAGTTGAAAAGTAGGAGGAGTCACACCAGCAGGCTGTGCTTCCAGAGGATCAAAACCTGCGAGAAATTCATCATAATTCGTCACCCCATCACCATCGCGATCTTCATTGGGAGCACTCACTCCCCCATCAGCGTCGTCTAAGTCATCTATCGGAAAAATCGCTAAAACCCACTCATCATAATCGATCCGTGGAGTCGAGAGCCCAGGTGATACTGCTGCCGTGGTCATAAGTGGGTCATCAATCACTGAGCTATTGGTCACCGTGCCGATGACCGTAGTCAGTTCGTCATTATCATTTACCGAGAACACTCCTACGTCTCCGCCCGTACTCCCTGATGCGAGAGGCCACACCCAATCTGGCCGGTTAATGAGAATCCACTCATCTGACAGTCCTGTCACGGGGTCAATATTGAATCCCCAGATATAAGGGGGGGTCTCTTCATCAAATGGGGCAAGGTTATTTTCTAATTCACGCCTCGCAATAAATCGGTTGTCAGGGCGTTGAGGTGGCCCTGTCACCGTTCTTGTCGAGTAACGAGTGACTCCTAGTGCCACAAAATTTTCAGCCCAGTCTTCCAGGTTGTCGCTAGATGGTTCAAATCCATTTTCAAAACTCCCACAAGCGAAGTAAAACGTATTATCCATATCACTCCCATCACTTTGAAGATTCGTGACTGCGATCAGTTCGAGCGGACTGATTTGAAGGCTCGCGCCAGGGCTATCCCAGCTAATGGGAATAGCATGAACACTGGGAGAGAGGAAAAGACATTTTAGAAATAACAAACTAGAAAATTTTTTCATAAATTAAAGAGGGCTAAGAACAATTAATAACAAAGGGAAATGCTAAACGCAAAGATCCGAGGGATATAAAAAAAAGATTCCTCAGACTTGATCGTCTGAGGAATCTTTGAACGAGAATAAGATCACTGTTATTCTGCCTTAGCTGCGTCTTCGACGACGAGCAAAGAAGAGAACTCCCATCAGGGATAACAGAGCGGAACTCGGTTCAGGGATTGTCTGGAAAATAATCCTATTAAGGTTGCCACCGCCGTCATCCACACCTCCAATAATCGGAGTCGAGTCAGCAGCAATCCAGTTAATCGCATTCGTATCGTGGCTGGTATTATCTGAACCATCGAATGAGATCCAGTTATCAGAAGCCGCTACGTTGGTGCCATCCGTCTCAGTTGACAGGAACCAATCAGGAGTAACCCCAGAAGTTGGATCGAATGTGTCTTCACCGTTACGGAAGCCCCAAAGATAGACTTGAGTGGCTGCGAAAACATTTGGCACATCGATTTCACCAGTTTGATTACCGAAGGTGACGGTATCACTCGTGAAGTCACCAGCAGTTCCGCTAACCATTCCGACTTCATTAGGGAATGGCATCCAGAAGCTATCCCATTGAGCCGCATTGGCAAAGGAGGGAACAAAGCTCATTCCAGTCGCAGGATCGACACCGAAGATTCCTAGTTCAAAGGTGATCGTGTCAGTTGCGCTTGGAGTGATAGTCATTCCGGAGCCATCTACGTAATCGGCAGCGAAGGAAACCCCCCAGCCGACATCAACGCCGGTTTGACCATTTGCAGCTCCTACCATTAAGGAACACAGGCTTAAACATCTTAATTTCTTCATTTGATTGTGATTTTTATAATTCATTTTGCCGAGAAAGCAACCACATTAAGGTGCAATCTGTGATGGAATTTTGAAGTCAGGATTTCCGTCATCTCCAGCGGTCGCGTCGAAGATTGTGATCACTGCCGCTCTGTCATTCTCAAACAGGGCATCGTCAGTTCGGTTATCCAATCCACTACCAGCAGCATTCCATTGATTCAAATTCCCTGCAACGAGCAGGAAGGAAGTATCAAAACCAAAGACCTCAGTGAATTCACCGTTCGCATCAGCATCAATCGCATCACCGAGCCAATTCTGAATCTGATCAGAACGGTTAGGAGAGAAGCTTCCACTAAATCCATTGGTCGTAAGAATGTTTCTTGAACGTGGACTTTGATCAACGGGGTAAATCGCACCAATCAGGTTATCACCTTCTTGGAGAGGCACATTGACTGCATTGGTGCGAACTTCTCCGTATTGGATGAGCTCGAACGAATTCAAATTAGTCGCTCCACGGTTGTGAGTGTAGAGACCTTCAAATGGTGGGACCACCCGATCATTGAAGTTTTCTGCACCTACCCCGCGCCACTCAAGCACAAGCTGACCTCCTGATATTCCTACCACATTCAGAGCAAGACTCTCAATCTGGCTTGTAGTAGCAGAACGATCTAACAAGAGGATCTGTGAGCTATCGTCAACACCCAGTCCAGGGTTGAATGGATCAAGAGGAACCACATCTGAGAGGAGGGAATGCTCGCGGATCACAACAAGTGCTCCATCAAAGCTCGCATCTAGTGCTCCAAGATGAGTGCTGTTGATCGGACCTGCAAAGAGGTCACTATCATTAGCGATGCGTGCCGTAGATCCTGAGACAGACTCAATATCTAGGAACTCACCTTCTGCTGCACTATTGGGGTCAATGACCTCAATGTAGTAGCGTGGGTTACCAAAGCTCGTGACGAGTGAATCCACAATGACAGTTTCCAGTGAGTCACCATTCAGTGAGTCGGCAAAGTCAATCGTGAAACCATCACCTCCATCTGGGAGTGAGATCGTCCCGGTGAAGAGACATGGCTTACCGAAAGGCTCAGAACCAGTTTCACAAATTGGGTCAACCACACGGCGATTGAATCCTTGCACGTCAGATACATCAGACACTGCAGGAGTGACTCCAGTCAGAGCGATCGAGAGGCGAAGAATCGCATCTGTGTCCGATCCACTCAGACCAAGCACATCTTCCAAGTCTGATATAGTCACCTTGGTCGATCCGGCAGGGCCGTCTGAAGTTGACACACTTGCAGCAGGAACGGTCACATCGACCCAGAATGGATCTGCTACTGTTCCCGCAGCATCTGGATTGTAGGTCTGAAGGACGTAGTTGAGATCACTTGCTCCTCCAGGAGTGAAGTAACAAGCGTTCACAGTTGATTCCTCATCTCCAATGCCATTAGCACCTTCGACTCTCTCGATTTGGAAGCCTCCATTTCCAGGAGTTCCGTCCGAGAACACTTTGAGACCAGAGGTGGACTTGAAGCAAAGGGCATACTCGATCAGATTAGAAAAGGCATCATTATCTGGGTTACCGAGTGGACCAGCTCCAGGCTGACCTGCTGCTGGGAATGATGCTCCCTGAGAAGCCACCCATGCGTCAAAGTTGTTCGCCTTCACCAATGGAATGTTCACTCCAATGATCGCAGGATCGCCATCTTGTAAGAGGAACTTGGTGAATGATGGGTTCGCGGCCGTGCTACCAGCAGGACCAGAAACTGATCCAGTGTTCGCATCCAAGAATCCATCATTGTCATTATCGAGCTGGCCGATTGCCACTTCACCATTCACGGGAATAATTCCGCTGGTGTTCGCAACAAAAGGAGTGTCGTCAGAAGTGTTAGGGAATTCGGTGCCTCCATTGCCTTCGAAGTCGAATGCAGGATCCAGAACATAACCTGAAGGCAGAGTATAAGTGACACAGAACTCACCTTCCATCCCAACGGCAGACCAAGAGAAACATCCATCGGATCCATCGACAGCAACCAGAATATTTGGGCTGTCAACAACTCCCCCAGGTCCATCAGACACGGGGCCGTTTGCGATTGGATTTCCAGAAGCATCTGCGGTCAATTGCACGCTGATTCCACCTCCGGGGATCACCTCACCGGTTCCAGAGACATAGAAGCAACCTTGTGGATCTGCCACGAAGTCGCGGAATCCAAAGTCAACTGTCAGATCAATATTGCCATCAGAAGCATCATCTGAGCTTCCTGAGACACCACTTTCGTCAGAACCAGATGGCTCGTTAAGAGCAGGCCCTAGGACAATCTTATCGGAGAACACCCCGTTGGTTTCAGGATCAGCACTGACTTTACCGTTTTGACCGGCATCATCATCAGTTCCTGTGTCACCATCATTGATCACACTCGCATTGAGTGGACCGGCAGGGATGCGTAGAATTCCATTTCCACCTTGAGCAGTGGTCGCGAAGTTTTCTGCATCCACTTGCACTACGTAGCAACCAGCAGGGAGTTCACTGAATAAGTAGCTTCCGACCTGCCCATTGAGCGTAGAAGTCGTCTGCATATCCAGTGGAGTATTCAAGTCAGCAGCGTCGAAAAGTGTTAACTCCACGCCATTGACTCCAGTATCTCCAGCGTCGAAGAATCCGTTATCGTTGTTATCGAGGAAGACGAGATTTCCGAGTCCGAAACGTGGTTGGAAACCAAAGTCAACGGTCAAGTCATCAGTGCTACCCGGTAAGAAAATCGGATCTGAAACAGACGGCTGGCCAGCTGTTGGTTGATTTCCGCTATTCTGATTATCACCTCCTGGGGCCGCACTTGAAGCAAGTGGAGCACTGGCAGGTGGGGTGACCCGCACAACGTATGTCTGACCACCGTCAAGACCTGTAAAGAGGTATTCTCCGGTAACAGAATCTGTCGTTGTGGTGTTCACAACATTATTGTTGGAATCGAGTAACTCGACAGTCACTCCGCCGATTGGAGAATCTCCCTCATTCGGCTCGAAGTTTCCGTCACCATCTGTATCGAAGAATACGAGGTTACCGAGTGAGGACAGAGCGGAGAAGGTGAGAAGGTAATCTTCCACTTCACCATCGTTGACAGATCCACCTGGCAGGCTCGCTGTCAGGGCAGGGTCTGAGGACACTCGGAAACGAGCATAGGTGTTATCGCCAGCTCCTCCTAAGAGGCTCTGAATTTCAGCACCAGTCCACATGATCATATTCTCAGTCACTCCATCAGCAACAACTGCACTTCCAGAAAGCACCTGTGCTTCAGCGGGCTCGAATGTTTGATCACGATCAAAGTCAATCCATGCTACGATCGACAATGCGGCGGAAGCCGAAGGTGCACTCAAGGTGAGATCATTGATGCAGAAGCCATCGAAGAGTCCCCCTCCTTGACCATCAAGGTTCGAAGTAAAGACCAGTGCAAGCTCACCATCATCTAAGAGAGAGAGAGGAACTGGAGCGGTGAATTGAGTGCTGTAATCCAGAGGATCATTCGCATCAGGATTGGAACCACTAATTGTTCCTAGCAAGACGGAATTCCCAGGATTTCCCACTTCCTCAACTCGGATCGCCACTTGGTCATCAGGCTCAAGAGCCTCGCGACGATAGCTAAAGGTTAAGGTTCCGTTTCCGGAAGCAGAAGAGAAATCGAAATTACGACTGATTGATGTTGGTCCCTGAATACAGAGAGCATACTCATTATCAGCCCCAAGTGATGAACCTTCAACAGTCACTTGATTGCCTGGAGTATTGACCAGCACATCGCCTGAAGAAGGATTTCCATCATCTCCAGTTTCAGTCCACGGTCCAGTCCAGCCAGATCCAAGACCATAGCTGACATTAGCGCCACTAGGAACATCAAAGGCATCAGTAGCGGTTAAGGTATTCACAGGTAGAGTTGCCGCTGAAACCGATGTTGCGAGAGCGAGATCATTGATGCAAAAGCCATCAAAGGTCTGACCATCAGCTTGCCCATCGAGATTGACAGATTCAATAACGAGAGCCAGTTCGCCATCCTGAAGGATTGAAAGAGGCACAGTCGCGGTGAATTGCGTGCTGTAATCCAGAGGATCATTCGCGTCAGGACTTTCCCCAACTAAGGTGCCGAGTTCAACGAAGTTTCCAGCATTCCCTACTTGCTCTACCAGAATTCGCACAGTGTCACCTATCTCAAGCCCTTCACGGCGATAGCTGAATGTCAACGTGGCGTCTGTAGAAGATGCAGAGAAGTCGAAAGTTCTGCGAGCTGATGTCGGTCCAGTGACGCACAATGCAAACTCATTATCGGCTCCGAGTGATGACCCATCAAGAGTCACCTGGTTGCCGGGAGTATTCACTCTGACATCACCAGTGGCAGGATCATTGTCATCTCCAGTTTCAGTCCATGGTCCAGTCCAACCAGATCCGAGGGAGTAGTTAACAGGAGTGCCATTTGGCACATCGAAGTTGTCCATTGCAGACAGGTTACTGGTCAAGGTATCCTGAGTCACTACGGCCTTTGCGACAAAATCTTGTGGCACAGGTGAGGACAGGACAATCGAAGTTCCGTTCGGGAAAGTGATTCCATCTTCGTCATCCGCACTTCCAGCCGGAGAGCTATCATCTCCATCCGCACCAGTGGATGGGATTTCGCTATTCTCAGCATCAACAACCGATCCAAAACGGAGCGGGCTAGAGATAACGTGTGATGGTGCGTTCCCATCATTCAGTGCAGCCGGAGCATCACTGAAATCGCTCCCTGGAGCAGGAAGAACAAAGCCAGCATCAATCGTTGGATTCGTCTCACCATTTCCAAGTGTAATCACTCCAGTTGTTCCGGTCGTTCCACCAGCTGGGAAGTCACTATCCCGAGCATCGTCTGAACCAGCATTCTGGGTTGTCAGAGTAAAGTTCGCGTTGGACGGAGCAGTGACTTGCACTGTGTATGATCCGGGAACCAATCCACCGACAAACCATGTGCCGTCAGAACCAGTTGTCGCTGTTCCGACAGAATTATTTGAGGAATCGAATACTTCAAAGATGACTCCTTCAACCCCAGGTTCATCTGGATCTTGAATTCCATCACCATCTGCATCGAAGAAAGCTAAGTCACCGATTGCTGCGCCACCCAACTGGGTGAAGCCGAAGTCCACCGTGAGATCATCATTTGAACCCAAGGCGATTGGCTCCGAAATCGAAGGCTGACCTGGTGAAGTTTGCTCACCGCTGTTCTGGTTATTTGCTCCACTTCTAGGAGTTGATGCAACTGGGAAAGAACCATTTGGAGTCACTCTCACGAAGTAAGTCGTGTTGGGAGTTAAGCCTTCAAAGAGGTAACGTCCATCTTGACCAGCTTCAGTAGCTGTCGTGTCTGTTGCTAATACAGTAGTTCCATCTGCTGCAAGCAACTCGACGGTGAGACCGTTAATTCCATCATCCGATCCATTGAGAATCCCGTCATCATTCTGATCGAAGAACACAAGATTACCAAGTGAAACACCTGGGGTGAATGCCGCATCCTGATCATCAATGTCATCGCCAGAGCTAATTGTGAAAGCAGGACCGACGCTCATCGTCGGCATGGATGCGATGGGTGATGCTGGATTATCCGCACCACTGACCGCGGCCACTAAGTTTGAACCCGCAGGTTGAGTAAATTTTACTACGAAGTCTGTTAGCGCAGGAGTCACATCATCAAACTGGTAAAAACCGGTAGCATCCGTCGTTGTGTCATCAAGCGGATTTGTAAAACCAGTGTCTGCGGCGTTGAAGAGTTCCACAATCACATTTGGAATGCCATTTTCACCAGCATCGCGATCACCGTCGTTATTTGAATCTAAGAAAACAAAATCACCAACGGTCGCATTCGTGTAGAGACCGAAATCGATCGTATTATCTGTTTCTCCTGGATTGAGAGCAATCACGGGAGAGAAGATAGGATCACCAGGGCCGGCCTGAATCCCATTGTCATCATCATTCTGCTGATTATCGAGAAGATCTGTATTTGTAGAAGAATTCGGAGCAAATGCAGGCGGGATCACGCGAATGACATAGTCTAACGCGGGATCCAGATTTGTGAACTCATACACCCCATCAGGACGTCCAACTCCACCGGTGAAATCAGTTGCCAGCGGATTACTAAAATCAGTATCTGTGGCATCAAATAGATCTACCTGAACTCCAGAAATAGGAAGCTCCGTAGCACCTGCACGACGTCCACTGTTATTTGAATCGAGGTAAACCAGGTTTCCAAGTGCTGCTGGCTGTCCGATGAAGATGGGATAATCCTCTACCTCACCATCTCCAGCAAGACCACCTGGGGTATTTGACCCAATGTTTGTATCAGTAGTGACACGGAAACGAGCGTAAGTTTGCCCAGAGAATCCATTCACTAAAGCACTCACATTGTTCCACATGACCATATTTTCAGTAATGCCATCGGCGATCAGATTCGCCGCATTCACTACGGTAGCTTCGTCAGAGTCGAACGTGCCGTTTCCATCAAAGTCAATCCATGCAGTGAGGGCTGGAGATGCACTCGCACCTGGGCGAACCACGGCCTTCGCGACAAAATTCGCAGCACCACCTGAGATCACGGTCCCATCTGGGAAAGTCACTCCATCTTCATCATCTGTTCCATTATTGTCATCACCATTAGCTCCAGATCCTGGAGCGCCGTCATTCTCAGCATCGACAGACTGACCCAAAGCCAGCTGATCAACGATCTGATGTCGTGCCCCAATTCCACCAGTCGTCTGGTAAGAATTAGGAGCATCACCATAATCAAACTCAGTGACCGAAGGAGTCGCCGAGACAAATCCAGCATCAAGAGTTGGATTCACCTGCCCTGCGGACAGAGAAAAGTTTCCAGTGAAGCCCATCGTAGTTCCCACTCCATTGTATGAACTGTCTAACAGACTATTCCCTCCTGCGCCTTGTGTCGTTAACACTAGAGTCGGAGTATTTGAGCTAGCCTTGAGGCGGTAGTTTCCAGCAGGAATCCCTTCGATCGCCCAACTTCCATCAGGCGCTGAAATTGCTTCCAGAGGAAGTCCATTAGGACCAGTAATGACATTACCGGCAGAATCTACAATCTGGAAGAGAACTCCACCGACACCGGTTTCGCCAACATCTTGAATCCCGTTGTTATTCGCATCAAAGAAAGCGAGATCACCAACGCTCGCAAGCCCAGTGGTGAAACCAAAATCAACGGTCATGTTCCCGTTGTCATCACCACCTGGTAAGTTGCTGTCTTGGCCACCACCAAAGGCATTGTCTTCTCCGTTTGTGCTCGTGAGTTCACCATCGCGAGTCAGCATAATAATGGGAGAGCGAACTCCACCTTCGAAAGGAATTCCATCATCATTCCCATCAATATTATTATCTGCATCCACCGTACCGGGAATTGAAACTAAACCATTCAGCGGCCCTCCGGCAGCGAACTGGTCAGCATCAATTTCCACACGGTATTTTCCGGCGCGAAGCCCCGTGAAAAGATAGTTACCATTAGAATCCGTAGTAGTCCGGGCCACGATATTTCCCTCGGGGGAATTATCCAAAAGCCGTACCTCGACCCCACTCAGTAAGGTATCACCCGCATTCACAAAACCATCTCCATTATTATCTTGGAAGACGGTAGAGCCGATCGAGTGGTTTGCATTAGGATCAGCAAAGGTGTATTCGATATATGCAATTCCACCCGAGTTTGCTCCGAAACGAACGTCGATCTGATCAATCTGGCTCAGAGCGGATAAGGCTCCTGATCCCGCAACGAAATTAGGAGTAATGTTCAAGCTGTTATTGCCGAGCTGCCAATTTCCAAAACCGGGGACATTGGTAGAATTTGTTAAGAAGATCACTGCTTCTGAGGCGATCGATCCGTCAGGGTTGAGATCACGAAACGCTAAACGCGCACCAGAATCATCGCCGAAGTTATTTGGCGTTCCATTATCATCACCCGGAGTTTCAATATCAGCGAGCAAGGTTTGGAAGGACGCCAAAGGCTCTTCAAAGGTTAAGAGGAGGAAACCACCCGCCCCACCATCATCAGGAGCGTTCATGATCCCTGCCGTGCTTCCACCATTGGGTGGATTGCTTCGTCCGCGGGGCAAAGAAAGCTGACGAGCAGCAATTTCTGCCGCCGTAGCATGCTCTTGGAGAATCAAAAGGGCGTTTGCCTCATCGCTCAGAGAGAGCGCATTACCAATGTCGAACGCTTGTTCAAGATCGGGATCTTCACCACCTGTCACCGTGCTGTCATAGAGTGACGCGAGATCGGGAATTCCCTGGTTACCGGTTGGTTGGACTCGAACTCCAATTGAACCGAGATACCGTTGGAACGGATCAGCAGGAGAGATCAACACACCGGAGTCTTCCGTGTCAAAGGTCAATCTTACTGCTTCTGCAGAACCTAACATAGGAACTGCCATGGCGGTGGCGATACTGGCCTTACTTAGCCAGTCATTCAGTCGAGATAGGAAGATACCGCGTCGAGGGGTACTTCGCGAAAAACTCAGTTTTTGCATAGATATTTTAGGGGGCTTGTTTTGAGAACCAAAGATTACGTTTAGGTCTTACGATTTCTGGTCCTGCTTGAGGGCACTAACCAATTTCGTTATCCGAAATGAGGTAGCGATGGCGAAAAAGAACGTGAGAGTCGATACGAAGTCAAAAAAAAATGGAAACGCCAGTACTGACTATAGGCCTATAAGATTTTCATTCAAAATAAGGAAAAGAACGAATTCTCGCCTTGAGAAAAAAAATCACCAAAATGAAATCAGCATAAAATGCTAATTAATAATAAGTTGAAGAAAATTGACTTATTTGAAAAAATTCACCCTAATATTCTGGGAGACAGGATAAACCCGAAAAAAGTAACCATTTATTTTAGGTACACAAAGTATGGCTCGCACATCAATCGGTGTGAGATGAAGTCTGCCAAGTCGGGGCAAGGACAAGATGATCGCAGAACTCACGCCCTGACACGGCACTCGTTCTGATATGTCTATCAGGTAAAAAGATGATCCTTTGTGCGAACACAAAAACGATCTGACATCAAAACTTCCGGATCAGCCCTCACTGATACTAAGAACAAAGATCCGCCGCAAAAAATGCTTTTTTAAAACACGCCCCCCAAAAGAGTATTACGCTATGTAATCTGACTAAAATCGTCTAGGCCCCCCAGCTTTGACGAAGTCACGTGTGTTGTTGAATCAATTTTTGCGGCGGTGATTATTCTTTAGAAGTGTTGTTGTTACCTCTTGAGAGATTGCAGACCATCTACAATCTCTTATTGCAAAACACTCTACTATCGCAGGGGGATTATCGTCAACAACTGTCTGAAGCTTAACGTTTTTTACTACTTTTCCTCAATTTATTTAAGATTGCCTAATATTGCCCCAACCAAGTAAGGATCGTCTACAAATAACGAATAAAGCTCCTCAAACGTATTATAAGACTGAGGATCTGAGCCGGTTGATGACATTTTCCAACCAGTCTCTTTTTTACTAATCTCGTAGCCAGCTTCGTAAGCCGAGATCAGAAGCGCCAGCGATTGGAGATCTTCTTCCTCAGGCACTCCCTGTAAGAGCATGAAAAAAGAGCTGACCAAAACTGATTGCTCTCCCGGCACTTGCTCTATGAGCAGCGCCTCCAGTTCCTCGAGCTGATTCGCAGAAGGCTCTCTCCCGGCATCAATCAGGGCAATCAGAGGCTGAAGAGCATTTTTTGAACTCGCTATCATTTCCAAACGCCCTTCCTGCGACAGTCCACGCAAACTCGCAAATTGGGAATACGGTTCCAATTCGTTCAGATCGAGAGAGAGTCGTAAAAGATCACGAAACGCTCGAATAGAACTCGGAGCCTCTGTCATCAAAGCGGGAATGGCGAGGCAAGCAAGAAGACGGGACTGATGGAACATCTGCTCCAGACCTGCGATCTTTACCCGAGCGAGTAATCGATGCTGCTCTTTGAGCTGATAGAGATCCATGGCTCGGCGCAGCGTGACTTCAAATTCCGCAAGATCCCATGGCTTCGTAACATATCGGTAAATCCCCCCTTCGTTCACCGCATCAATCGCTGCGTCCAAATCACTGTAGGCCGTGGATAAGATATTCACGACATCTGGATTTTCTCGGGCAATTTCCGAGAGCAATTCACTCCCCCCCATTCCCGGCATCCGCTGATCCGATACGACTACCCCGATCTCTCCTTTTTTCTGCTGAAAAAGGGCCAAGCCCTCTTCCCCGTTCGAGGCGAGATGGATATGGAAAATTTTTCCAAAAATTTGAGAAAAATACTTCTGAGATTGGGCCTCATCATCAATGAAAAGGATCGAGCTTTTGCGATATTCTGGATCAACGGTCATGCGTTATATTTTGTTGAGTTTGAGTAGATTGAACGGAAGGAGGAAAAGACATCTGAAATTCGGTATACTGCCCCACCTCCGAATCAACGGTGATTTCGATTTGATGGCTCTCGATAATTTGATGAACGATACTAAGCCCCAAGCCCATGCCATCACCCACCTCTTTGTTTGTAAAAAATGGGTCAAAAATTTTGCTCCGCTGTTCAGCCGGAATCCCACATCCATTATCGTGAAACGTAAAAATGATTCTTTGCCCCCCTCCGATATCAGGAATGTTTCTCGCCTGCGCACGGATCCTCCCTTGATGCTCTTTTTCCTTCAGCTTGCGATCTTGGATTGCATGGATCGAATTCTGGAAAAAATTCACAAGCACTTGGACCAGCTGTCCTTGATTCCCCATAACCTGGTGATCCGCTTCCACATCAAATTGAACCTCTATTTCATCTTCCAGTTGATTCCCTAACAATTTCTGAGCGGTTTGTAAAATTTCGAGCAAATACACTGGATGCAGTGGTTGTTGCCCTGATGTGGTGAACGATCTGAGATCCGAAATGATTTGCCCGACCCGCTCCACCCCTTCGGTAGCATCTTTGAGATTATCTTTAAAATCTTCAGCCACTTGTCCACTCAGCTCGGCTCCATGACGTGCCAGCATGTAGTGTGCCCCCTGGACATAATTCAGAGGATTATTGATTTCATGAATGATTCCTGCACTCATCCGACCTAGAGAAGAGAGTTTTTCCTGACGTAACATTTTGACCTCATTTTCTTTGAGCTGCTCCATTGCCAACTCCAATTTCTCATTCTTTTCCTTAAGCTTCCTCTGAAAAAGAATGGCCTCCACCTGGTTTTTCACTCTCAAATTCAGTTCTCCAAGAACAAAAGGCTTGGAAACAAAGTCACTTGCACCACTCCGCAAGCATTCCAACTTAATTTCATCATCAGCGCGTGCCGTAAGCATAATAATAGGAAGGTGGGAAAAGTTCTCGGAAGCTCGAATCTCCTGACATACTTCTAGTCCATTTTTATCGGGCATCATATAGTCCAAGAGTAATAAGTCAGGATGATACTGATTGACCAACTCCAGGGCCTCCACACCATCTCGAGCCTCAATGACCTCATGATTTCTGGAAAGTTCAGACGATAAGAAACTCCTGAGATCTGCCTCATCATCAGCAATTAAAATGCGTAAATTGTGGCTTTGCTCTCCCCCTTTAGAATCCTGAGGAGTCTTGATCGTGGTTAATTCTGGAAGCACCAACATGGCCTGCTGGTGCATCTTAGCGACAGGGTCTAGCTTGGTCACCTCCACAGGGGAAACTTCGGTGTGAGCGGCGATCTCTGCCGGAAGCCTCACATAAAAGGTCGACCCTACCCCTTCCTCGCTCTCAACCCGAATCTCGCCCTCCATCACATCGAGGAGATTCTTGACCAGAGACAGGCCAATTCCAGACCCTCTAAATTTTCGGTGCGATGAGGTATCAGCCTGCCAAAATCGTGAGAAAATAAGCTCTTGTTTCTTCTCACTCATCCCAATGCCGTTATCTGCGACTTCAAGGCAAAGATCACCATTCGCGTAGCTCACGGTGAGAGCAATCTCCCCCCCAAAATCCGTAAATTTGACCGCATTCATCAGAAGGTTCAAAGTGATTTTTTCCAGCTTATCTTTATCTAACAATAAGGTCGGAATCTCATCATCACCTTTCCAAGTTACCAAAATTTCTTTGCGATCAGCCAAGTGCCTCATACTGTGATAGAACCCCTTTAGAAAAGACAGAGTCTCTACAGGCTCACGGATGACCTGATCCTCTCCCTGGTCAAACCGCACAAGATCGAGCAAATTATCAATCAGCCCCAGAAGCCTCAGACCATTCGAGTGCAACACACTCAAACGCCCGCTGAGATCCTCCACTTCCCGAGTGCGAAGAGTCTCCGTTGTCCCCAGCATGATGGTGAGTGGAGTCCGCAGCTCATGACTGACATTCGCGAAAAAACGCGTCTTAGTTTCGTCTAATTCCTGCAAGCGGATTTGGTTATCCGCAAGTTCAAGATTCTGATCCTCCACTTCCTTCTTCAGCTGAAATTCACTTCTTCTCGTAATCTCGTAAAGATACGTTCCAAAAATCACAATCACCGCATTGCTACCAAGGAAGAAAAAGTTCGGGAATATATCCTGAAAGGTAGCCGTCCGCAGAGATGGAAAAATCGCTACGATATACATCGTGATTAAGATAACACTCATGCGGATACTCTTATTCACGGTCCACCTCATGAAGATCGCTAGCGCAACGAGAACAAGATTCAGGGCTTCGTAATATGAAGATTTCACCCCATCTGTTAGAAAGATCATCAAACAAATCGAAAAGATGATCGTTAAAGGAAGATAATTATCGAACCCTTCAGGAGATTCTTCGGCAGACCAATGACTTGCCTTAAAATAAATCGATATGCAGATAATGACTGCAGCCAATCGAATCATTTGATGTTTCCAAAAAACATCAGGATAAACAACCCAATCTAAAACACAGCCAAAGAGACACATGAGCGCAGCCACAATTGCTGCTCCCTTAATATTCCGGTGCCGAATGAGCTTCTCATGAAGCTCAAACTCATCTTCGACGTTCTGCTGCTCCCCAATCTTCAAGATTATTCAGAACCTCTGGTAAGTTTGAGAAAGAAGTTCACGCCAGTGGCATCAACTTCGAGTTGTTTATCAAAAGATTGACAATGACTAGGAACTAAATCGTCCATTTCATCACGCGAGCGATGAATCAAGTCCCAAGCTGCCACATACTCCATCCAATCGATCACGGGATTTGTATCTGCGACATTAGTCACAATCACTGCTCCTCCAGGAAGAACCATTGAGGAGAAGAGCTCCACCATCTTTTTACACACTTTTTGAGAAAAGTAGTCAAAAAGTCCAGCGCAGTAGACAAGGTCATACTCTTCAGACTGAAGATCTCCCCGACTCGCCATTTTGAGGACTTGATGCACCGATTTTTTTTGAAAAGTCACATTCGTACTACGCCCAAAACGAGCACGCGCATCCTCCAGACGTTTCTGAGTAAATGCAATCGTCTCATCATTGAAATCCAAGAGAACAAAGTCGATGACATCCGAAACCTCTTCTTGCGCGAGGATTCGTAATACCTCTTCAGCCGGACCACAGCCCAAATTCATCACTCGTAATCGCTGCCCATGACTCGCCTTCTCTTGAGCTGCCTCCCTAATCGCTTTGACCAAGTAGTCTATTCGATTCCGGTGCGCCTCAGCTGGAGGAGACTGTAACAGCATGTGATTTAATAATTTGGCAAAGGTGGAAACTCCCTCGAACTCATTGCGAAGGATCATATTCACCATCTCATAGTCACCCGCATAGCCCAGTGGCTTTTTATATGTCCGATAAAGAAATGGTGAACACAACAGGTGTGGATGAAGTTGCCTCCTGACATACGCTTTGTGCATCGCCGTTTGATCCGTATTGACATCTTCAACCGCAGAGCGGAAATCAATCAACAGATTGTAAAGACGCTCGCTGACTCCATCTTTCAGCTCAGATAGAATTTTGGACTCCATTTCCTGTCGATCCACCCCGGATGATGACCGGAGTCCGATGTCAATGCGGCCAAGCCATTTTTGAGTTCCCACAAACCAGTTCTCTGCTTCCGCGACTACGAGTTTGACCGGAGAAATAATGTCGTTCGATTGAGTCCAATCATCAAAAAAATTATCCAGCTGAGTGGCTAAATTTGATGTTTGCCGTTTTGCAAAAATATCTACATCGATCCATGGGTCCTCAAGAATGACCTCACAAATCAAGAAAATCCCCGTATTCACTAAGTTACTAACAGATGCTTTCCCCGCATAAATAATGCGCTGATCGACGAAGATTCGAAAATCTTTCAACACTTCAGAAGATTGAATAATGCTATATGGATTATATACTTCAAATACAACAGAATATCTTTGCAATTTCAAAACGTTTGCTACCAAGTCTACCCCCTGACTATTCGAACAGGAGATTGAAACCATCGATTCTTCTACTCGAGCAACACTCATGATTTTAAATTTTTTATTATTATATACTTAAATTTTAATCAAGTAGTATTATTGACCTTATTAGGGTCGTCTATTTGGCATTCAAGGAGGCGCATTGACGCACCCTAACGAAGAAGCTACTCAATTTTACAAAAAAGGTAAGCCCCTAATTTCAAAAACCTAGCCAAGAGCAAAGTTGCCTTTGCGGCAGAAACATAGTAACAACTTATCAGCCCAAAAAAATGAATCCTAGCCCCACACTCGTCGAATTCAAGACCGTTCGCGGAGAGCCCCATGTCTTTTTCCTAAGACAAGAAACACCCGCAGTGAATTTCACGAACTTGTGTATTCAGCATGGATTTTCCATGGAACAAATTGCTCAACATCTCAATATTTCCAGTGGCACGCTTCGCACCTCATTCGCCCGCTATGCTGGACTTGCTCCAAAGCATTGGATGGCGCAGCATCGAGTCCTCCTTTCGATCCGAATGATTCGCCAAGGAGTCTCGCTCAACAAAATTACAAGCGCTCTTGGATACCATGACTATCCTCACATGGCCAAAGAGTTCAAATCTGTGGTAGGACACACCCCGAAGCAGATGGAAACATGTCTCAATCTCCTCCAAGAATCCGGCAACACTCGGCAGTAAAGGAACGCTCTCAGCATCCCATCCGGCTGTCGCAACACGATCCAACTGCAAATTTCAGGATGATCAAACCAAGGGCCGGGGCTCCTTTTTCGACATTTGCCAAAGCGCACGCAGCACAATTCCTAACCCTCCGATCACGAAGAGACAGGGAAACCAAATGGAATACCCCGGGGCTTTTGTCTCGTGTTCAAGAATGGCCTCTGCTGGGTTCTCTGGATTCACAAATGCAGTCACCTCCTGCCCGATATGAAATCGGCCCGCGAGAACCTCAGCTTTTTTTCTTTCTTTAGACCATGGATTTTCACGAACCCGGAGACGCTCTCCCAGATAGGACTTTCTCTCAAAGGAATATTCATACGTCAGCTTGAAAGCGAACTCCATCGGAATGCTCGGCCCTAAGACACGCTCCTGAACCGCCGATTCTAAAATCACTCCAGACACCTGCGTCCAAGTCCGAGTTTCCTTGGCGCTCGTATAGCCTTTCCAAAGCCAAGCCACAAAGATTCCTCCCATCGCAGCCACAGCTAGGCCAATAAACACGAGGTAAATTTGTCCTCCGATATTTCGCTCCTTCACAGTCAGAGCGGTAACACATTCCTCTCTACTCGCAAGACCAAGGCTTGCATGATCTCGAAATTCCAGCGACAAGACTCTATGAGCACATTTGCTGAAACGATCATGGAAGACCTCAAGGCCGCAATGAAGGCCAAGGACAGCGTCACTCTCACCACTCTGCGAGCACTCAAAACAGCCTTGACGAATACCGCGATCGAATCCGGAAACAAAGACAACATCGTTTCCGACTCCGACGCCCTCGCGCTGGTGCGGAAGCAAATCAAACAGCGCAATGACTCCATTGAGCAGTTCGAAAGTGCAGGCCGCCCCGAGCTTGCCGAAAAGGAAAAAGAGGAAATCACCGTCCTCGAGAAATACCTCCCCGCCGCTCTCTCGGCAGAAGAAATTTCTACCATCGTCTCTGATGCCGTCTCCGAAACCGGCGCTACTTCACGAGCTGATATGGGCCAAGTGATGAAAATCGTACAAGAAAAAGTCGCTGGCCGCGCTGATGGTAAAACCCTCTCGGCCGAAGTGATGAAACACCTCTCCTGAACCGTGAGTTACGCTGCCATCATCGTTGCCTCCGGTACCAGTCGACGGATGGGCTTTGATAAGCTCGCCGCCGAATGGCAAGGGAAGCCCATCCTTTGGCATAGCGTTCACGCCTTTTCTCAGCAGCGCGAGATTACCCAAATCATCGTGGTCACCCCTCCAGAACGTTTTGAATGGCTTTCCGACCTAGGCGATCAGCTCGTCCGAGTCGATGGCGGCACCGAACGCCCCGACTCAGTTCTTGCCGGCCTGCAAATTCTTAATGACAACATCACACACGTTGCCATTCACGATGGTGCGCGCCCTCTCATCGACCAAAGCAGTATCATCCAAACTTACGCCGCCGCAGAACGCTATCAGGCTGCGGCTCTTGCTCGCAAGGTAGTCGAAACTCTCAAGCGTGCCACCCCCGAGGGCATCACGACCGATTCCGTCTCCCGGGATCACCTCTGGATTATGGAGACGCCGCAGGTTTTTGAAAAAAATCTCATTCTGAAGGCTTACGAACACTTCTCTGCCGGGGACTCCTCGATCACAGATGAGGTCTCCGCCCTTCAGCTCCTCGGTCAAGGCACCAAGCTGGTTGAAAATAAGAGCCCGAACCCCAAGATCACCTTACAAGCCGATCTTGATGCACTCTCGACATCAAGGACACGCTAAGGACGCTTCAATCTCTTCACAAAAGATCTCCGGCGCTTTGCTCGCTTGATTCGCTCGGACTCTGAACAAGTCATCTTATCGCATCTTCGTTGCCTCAAAGGCAACGATTCCAATGATAGCGAGAATATAGAGAGCAATCGTCAGAATCATAAAGATTCCAACCACTTTCCAGAAGGAACGTTGCTTGTCTAAAGCTTCCACAAGGTTCTTTTCACTAGGAGCATGCACGAGGAGCTTAATCTTTGAAGCATACTGGTTGAGTTTGAAAGTAGGAATGAAATAGATCACTCCAAAAATTAAATAGATGACCCCGATAAACGTAGAGACCGTATTGACGGGCGTCACCCCCATCACCAAAACAATCACTCCAATCAAGAACATCAATCCGCATCCAATAAATCCAAGTATTGAGAGGAAGCGAACCCAGCCTTGCGTTCCTTGAAGAAGAGCGACAACCGTCGACGAAACTTCGCCAGAATGAGAGGCTGACGTTTCCGTCGTTGGGGATTGATAGGGATTTTGCATCGGGATGCAGTGAAACAATACACTCAGGTGGGTAAAGCAAATTTTTAGGCGAAGTATTTCACGCGCGCCTTAGCAAAAGCACCTGAGCCTTCACGGTAAAGCATGGCAGAAAAAAAATCCGCGCGACGTCTTCTTCAACTCAAAGAAACTCTTTCGAAAAGGATCAATTCCCTCTGACCAAGAGGCGGAAGAAGGTTTTTTCGATGGTTGAAAATGGTTGGGTAATTCGTCCGAAAGCCCATTCATAATTTGCAGGTGGCGGAGGTAGATCATCGGGCACTGACATCGTTTCGACGGTCATCACATCCCAACTTTCGAGATCAAACGAAGCCTCCACTTCATAGGCGATCCCATCAGCGAGATACGCTCCATTTATCATGGTGCCACCAGTTCTTCGTAAATAAGGCAATCCTGCGAATTCGGTTTGACCGATCACCTCCTCGTTCACTTGTGCTAAAAGAGCGGGGGCATCCGCACCGTTATTCGGGTTCGATCCGAGCGCAAATTCCACAAAGTTTGGAATCAAATCACCATCAGGATCGAGATGAGGCAATTGCTCCGAAACAGGAATCCCTGCATCCATCAACGCCGCCACGAGAGCAGGAGAATCAAGAATAGGAATCTGCGGCGCAATCCCTGGAACTCCCTCTCCGGGAGCTACCCAAAGGCGAGCTCCATTCTGGACCTCTTCGAGTTGAGCAGGAGTGAGGGTATTCCCGCTAAGAGGGGTGCGATCAAGATACCAAATCGGCGTGGAGTACATCGCCTGATATGCCTCTGGAATGAAGTCTTCCGTGCTCAAGGTCAGAGGCACCCCGAGGAGCGCACTTCCGGGGAAGGCCGAGAGGGAATCATATTGAAGTTCACCCAGGGCACACAAATCGGGACTCAAAAGCGGGATCACAACTAAATGGTCTTCCACTTCACCAGGTCCCCCATTTCCGAAAGGAGGGACGTTTTCATTCCGACTAATGCGAGCCCTCACCGGGAAGTATGCCATTTCATCGAGAGCGCATGTTGAACTCAAGATGGTCCGGCTCATCGTAAATGTAATCGTTCGACCGGTATCCGGAGCAGTAGTCGAAGAAACAAGTCGCCCGCCAATGACAGGAAGTTCTTCTGTATTCTCAAAAAGCCCATCAAAATCATCATCCATCCAGAGACGAACAAAGGCGTCTTGCCCGAGTGTATTGATCACCGGGAGGCTTCCTTCCAGCTCCACTACGGTGCTAAATGAGGGAGGGTTCGTACTGAGAACCGTTGTTTCCAAGCGAGTCACTCGCACGAGAAGCTCATCTTCATCACCGGCATCTCCTGTGGCATCAGCGCTTGCAAGACCATCAGCCTCACCATCGGCGAGGCCAGACGCATCCGAGGCAAATGCTAAATCATCACTTGGGTTATGCACCGGACCTTCTTCACTCAGGAAGACCCGATAATCGGGAGGATTGCTCGTCCCAAAGACACCTGGGGCAGAACCAGCGATCACACTCGGAAAATCACCATAGTCGCGACACAGATCGATCGTATTAATGCCATTAAGTTGATGTAGCTCGTCTACAACTTCTCCGAGAGGCGGAGTCCCGGTCGAGGGACCGTGAGGACCAATCGCGCTATCACTGGTCAGGCGGTAGCGAATTGGGAAATAGAAGGTCTCATTACGTAAAAAGCAGCGATCAGGAAAATCAAAATTGAAAGGAAAGGAGACCGTGACGGTGCTTGTTCCTGCCGCAACTGGGGTGCTGCCATCGGCAATCAATTCGTTGAGAGTGAAATCACCATCAAAATCCAAATCGACCCAAGCCTTCAGAAAAGCATCATCTCCAGTCGTATTGATGATCGGCACATCAATGGACGCAGTGGCGGAATAACGGGCCACTTGCGGAGAAGTCGTCACAAAGGACCAGTTAATATTACTCAGCTGCAGTCCGGCAATTTCTTCATCGGGAGAGCCGTCATTATCATCTCCGCGCGCATCGGCAGTGGGCTGGCCATCATCCTCCGCATCAACTGCCGGTAAAAATCCGATATCGCTAAGAATTGCCAGGCCAGGAACAATCGTGTGACGCGGTCCATCGTCCGCCGCAAGAGTGCGATAGTCTGGGACATCCGAGTCATCACCTGTGCCAAACTCTCCGCTTCCAGTTCCAGCGAGACGATCAGGGAAATCTCCAAAGTCAATTTGCGGCCCCGTCGGAACCGGCAGGGAGCCAAAATCGAGCAAATGATCTTCCACCTCTCCGTCGGGAGCCGCTCCTCCGGGACCGAGGCCGGTCTGGGAGCTAATTCTAAAACGAAACGGAACGATGTAAGGACCACCCGGAGGGAACAATCCAGCCGTCAATTGAAACTGAAGCGTCAGGATCCCATTCTGAGTCACTGGAATATTATTGAAAACTCCCACTTCTCCAGGGTCCGCAAAGGATCCATTCAAATTGAGATCAGCAAAAAAAGAAACATTCGCGGGAGCGGATATCTGATTTGAATAGGGAAAACGAATCAGGATGGTTGCCGTGTTATTTGCATCAAAAGTGGTCTCGGTGGTGAATTCACTCAAATTTTCATCTCCCCCATCATCACCAGTGGCGCTGGCATTTGGCTGCGCTCCAGTTTCACCATCTCCAGCGGCCGTTCCCAGAAATAGATCATTCGTTGCAACGTGATTGGCCGTTTGATCATACCCTACCCCGTTCGGGCCAAATCCTGAGTCAGGAAGATCCCCGTAATCGACGCCATTATTTCCACCGTCTGGGGTCGGAGGCAGAGTGCCTAGGTTGAGGAAATGATCTTCCACCTCTCCATTAAGAGCGGGACCAGTAGGCCCCAAGTTGCTGTCATTCCCGATGCGGAAGCGCACTGGCATCAACAAAGGTTCTCCTTCTACATAGCGGGATTTGGAAAGAGTCAAGGTCAGCTGAAAGGGCTGAGCTTGGCCATTTGGGATGCTTGAGAAAGCAAAAGGTCCAAACGTTTCACCAAGTTCTCCCAATACCCCATCACGATCAAAATCTATGAAGGCCCACACGTTTGCAATCGCCCCTGTAGAATTTGTCACCGGAATCGTAATGATATTCTGAACCACGGTAGGATCTCCTGGCACGTCAAAGTTTGTCACAATAGGAAAATCTGACACATTTTCGTCAGACCCGCTGGCATCATCACCCGTCGCGCTTGCGTTTGGAGTGGCAGCACTTTCCGCATCCGGAGCGGCCGCCCCTAGGTAAAGAGAAGAAAGAATGGGATGATTCGCCGTTTGATCGTAACCGTTTGTTCCCCCAGGCCCAAAACCAGTTGTCGGAAAATCACCAAAATCACAATTAGTCTCTGCCAATACCATCGAATGACCGGCCAAGATGCCCAAAATGAAATGCTTCATAACAATGCGGGTAGTATAAGCACAAAATCCGGAGAAGTTGAGCGATCATTATATAATGAATCTTCACTTGAAGACACCTGCGGAAATATCTTCTGAAACAATTGGGACATTTTCTGCATTGCGCAGGGAAGATCCTGATCGTAGATACCTCCTACCAGTCCGATACGTATGAACCGCCGAAAACCCAATATGGGATGTGGGTCCACATCCAGAGGCAAGCCGATGACGATCCCGTCAGACCAGTGCCGCTTGGGCGCATGTCGACGGTTTTTTTGTATCTACTCAAAAAAAACTAATCCAAATACCAGAATTCCATATTAATGAAGACCTTGTTCAAAGCAGCCATTCTCGGACTATTCGCCCTGACTGCAAGCTGTAGCAAAAAAGAAACCGCCCTTGTCATCACGGCGATCCCCGATGAGAAAGTATCAGATCAAAAAGCCAAGTTTACGGCTCTCCAAGATTACCTTTCTAAGGAGTTAGGCATTCCGGTAGAATTTTCCATCTCTGCTGACTACGGTGCAGCGGTGGAACGCTTTAAGAATGGTGAAGTCCATCTTGTCTGGTTTGGCGGCCTGACTGGAGTGCAAGCTCGCGCCGCAGTTCCTGGCGCCCGGGCCATCGCTCAGGGAGATGTCGATCCTCAATATAAGAGCTACTTCATCGCGCACAAATCAACGGGACTTCAAAAATCTGACACATTCCCCACCGCAATCAAGGACCTCAGCTTCACCTTCGGAAGCCGGAAGTCCACTTCCGGGCGCCTCATGCCAACATATTTCATCATGCAGGAGACTGGGAAAAAGCCAAAAGACTTTTTCACTCAACCAGTTCAGTTTCGTAAAACTGGCGGACATGACGCCACAGCCCGCGCGGTGGCTAGTGGAGCAGTGCAAGTCGGAGCTTTAAGTTACAAGAAATATGACTCCATGGTAGCAGCCGGAGAGATCAAAGCAGAAGATGCTCCCATCATCTGGCAAACCCCGTACTACGCGGACTACAATCTCACCGTCCACCCTGATCTTGATAAAAATTACGGCGAAGGCTTCATTGACAAACTTCAGAAAGTTCTCGTCGACTGCACCGATAAGGAGGTCTTGAAAGCCTTCAATCGTGACGATCTCATTCCTGCGAAAAACGAAGACTTCAAAGACATCGTGAAGGTCGCAAAAGAAGTTGGCCTAATGAAATGATCACCTTCCGATCAGCAGACTTGCGATATGGCGAACACCCCGCACTCGTAAACATTAATCTCTCGATTTCATCCGGAGAGCAGGTCTGTCTGATTGGCCCCAGCGGGGCGGGCAAGTCGAGCCTGATGGGACTCATCAATGGCCGAGTAACGGCCTCCAACGGCCAGGTTTTCCTCGCAGATCAAGACCTGGCCCATCTTTCTGGCAAAGCACTCAGACAAGCCCGTTCCCGGATTGCCTGGGTGCCCCAGGATCTCGGGTTGGTTCCCAATATCCGGACCAACCAAAACATCGCCTGTGGGCGAGCCGCCTCAAAAGGATTTTGGGGCCTCCTCCGCAGCTTACTCGCGATGAGTGAACAGGAGACGGAGGACATTCATTCCCTCCTCACCAGAGTAGGTATTGCAGAAAAGCTCTACGAACGAGTAGACCATCTCTCGGGTGGACAACAGCAACGCGTTGCCATCGCACGAGCGCTCTATCAGCAACCACACATCATCCTCGCAGACGAACCGGTCAGCGCAGTGGACCCTGAGCGGGCCAGAAGTTTGGTCGAACTCCTCACCACCGTTTCAAAAGAGGAGAAAGCAACCCTTGTAATGAGCTTGCATGACCTCTCCTTAGCCAAACGCTACTTCGATCGCATCATCGGGATGCGTGAAGGACGGATCATCTTTGATGGCAGCCCAGATGATGATGGGTTGGAAACACTCTATCGCTTAGATTCATGACCATTCCTCGTCTATGAAACGTCGGTGGTTCCTCCTCTCATGTGTCGGACTATTCGGCCTCGGCCTGTGGGTCTTGAAGGCCAACCCCTCTGACCTCATTCCGAATCAGGGCGGGCGTGATCTTGCAGCCAATTTTTTAAGCGCCGCCTTCCAGCCAGCCCTCGATTTCGAAGACCCCGATTCACGAGGGAGAGAGGTCACCTTTTTTGGAAAAATAGCTACCTCACTGTGGCTCACCATTCGCTACGCCATCGTCGCGATGAGTCTCGCACTTGTCATTGGCATTCTGGGGGGAGTCATCGGGTCAAGAGCATGGTGGCACCGGGACTGTAAACTCTGCGCCACTCTCCGTATCGGAACTCGCCTTCTGGCCACTGCGGTCCGATCAGTCCATGAGCTGATGTGGGCTCTCCTCTTTCTCGCAGCTATCGGCACCTCCCCCTTGGCCGCGATCTTAGCCATTGCTCTTCCTTACGGAGGCACTCTCGCGAAAGTGTTCTCCGAACTGCTGGATGAAGCGACCGACTCCGCCACGGAAGTTTTATCCTCCTCTGGAGCAAGTGGGATCACCGCATTTTTAGGAGGAACCGTCACCCACGCGCTTCCCGATCTCATCACATACGCGCTCTATCGTCTGGAATGTGCGGTGCGCTCTTCGGCCGTATTAGGATTTGTCGGAGTCCCGACCATGGGATATCAGATTTCCAACGCATTTGAAGATGGGCACTATCGCGAGATTTGGACCTATCTTTACGCCCTACTCATCTTCGTCATCCTCTTTGAGTGGTGGGGTAATCAAGCACGAAGAATTTTGACCAAAGGCATTCCCGGAAAAGTAGCAGGCCCTACCATTGCCGAGCTCAAAAAAGCCCGTGGGTGGTCTCCCTTCCTGAGAACCACCTCACTCATTCTTGCAGGGATCACGCTGGCCGGTTGGTTCATCGAAGACCAGTGGGGATCTCATTTAGGATGGGAACGTCGCCTCAGCAATTTACAGCGCTTTTTAGGAGAACTCGTCCCCCACCCGGTCCGTGAAAGTGGCAACTGGGATCAACTCCTGCCATGGTTTAGCGAAATGATGAGCCAGCATGGGGCCCAGGCCGTGTGGCAGACCTTTCACCTAGGAACGGCCGCGATCCTCTTGGCCGGTGCCCTTGCTCTTTTTGGAGTCCTCTATGGCTCGCGTTCTCTTGCCAATCCCTCTCCGAGAGAGGTGCATCATGGAGCCGCTCGCAGTCGGGTCATCTTTGCGAAAGGCCTCAGAGGAGGAGCCATCCTTGGACGGGCAATGCCCGAATTTATTTTAGCATTTTTCCTCCTCCAAATCTTTGGCCCAACGGTGTGGGCACTCATCTTCTCGCTCGCGATTCATAATGGTGGCATCCTCCTTCGTCTCGGAGCAGAAGTGATCGATAATAGCCGCAGCCACGGAGCGGAAGTCATCCTCTCTCAGGGAGGATCTCGTTCCGCAGCTTTTCTCACGACCCTATTACCCGAAAATTTCAATCGCCTCGTCCTTTTTCTCTTCTATCGATGGGAGACCTGTATTCGAGAGGCTACCGTTCTGGGGATGTTGGGAATCAGCTCCCTAGGAGCGCTCATCTCCGAGTCCCGAGCGGGATTATTCTACGATGAAGTACTCCTCTGGGTGGCTCTCGGAGCGGCGCTTGTATTCATGGGCGATCTCACATCTGACTTTGTCCGCCACAAACTGAAGAATATGACAAAATCGCCCCTTTAATAGTTGGCGAAAAGTGACAATAACGTCACCATCGTACTTTCTCTAAAATGCCCACGCCCGTCATTCAATACGATCCTGTAATGCATAAGATCCTAGTCGTCGAAGACGAAGTGGACATCGCCGAGCTCATTTCCTTTAACTTGAAAAGAGCAGGCTATCCTACTGAAGTGGCCCATGATGGAGCAGAAGGGCTTCAAGCGATCCTAACTCAACGCCCGGATCTCGTTATTCTGGACCTCATGCTCCCTTCCATGGATGGCTTTCAAATTCTAAAAGAAATGCAACGAGACCCTCGCAGCAGTTCCATCCCCGTGATGATGCTCACCGCGAAAGGCCAAACTGACGATCGAATTCGCGGACTCGAATCAGGGGCAGATGACTATCTCACCAAACCCTTTAGCCCCAAAGAACTCCTCTTACGCATCCAAGCCATTTTAAAAAGAAACACCCCTACCCCAGGTTCTGTTGTCTATTCCTTCGGACCGTTCCGTTTCGATAAAAACAATCTCAGCTTCTACGTTCATGAGAAACCGGTCGACCTCACGGCCACGGAGTTCAAACTCTTCCTTTATCTCTGTCAGCGGGCCGGACAACCGCAAGATCGCAACGATCTCCTCAAAGCCATCTGGGGATACAATGATGACGTTCATAGCCGCACCTTGGATACCCACATGAAACGCTTACGCCAAAAGCTGGGTGAAAGTAGTGCCCTGATTGAAACCGTGCGGGGAATCGGCTATCAAGTACGAGAAATCGAATGAAAGACGCGGTCATTTTGATCCTCCTTATTTTAGCCCTCATTCTTTTATTCGAGTGGCTGAAATTAAAACGACTTCACAAATCCGCTCCCGTCGTTACCGACGAGGCTCCCTCCCCTCCGCAAGAACGATCTCCTGACCGCGTCATTGAACGACTCTTGAACGCCTTTCCGGGGCCTTTTTTTTCCATCAATGCTGAAGGCAAATTCATTCGCACCAACCTTGCGGCGCAGAATATTTTTACCGAACGCAACCTCCAAGGACGAAGCATTCAATCGATCTTTCTGGAAGCCCCCCTCATCGAAAAAATCCAAGAGGCCCTGAAATCTTGGGAGCCAAATTCAACCGTAATCCAGCTCCCTGCGAATTCTCCTTTTTCTCAATCTGCTTTGGGAAAAGATTCTCATTGGGAGATCGATCTCAGCCCAATCTCTCTCCGGAGTAATACTCAAGAACTTCAAATCATCATGAGAGAGATCACCACCAGCATCCACACGGAACAGGTGCGACAAGATTTCGTTGCCAATGCTTCCCATGAGCTGAGGACTCCCCTTTCCATCATTTCGGGCTACCTTGAAAATCTGACCGAAGACGATGCCCTAGAAGATCCTGAAATGTCCAAAAAGATGCTTCACACCATGGTGCGGCACGTGAATCGAATCAACCGCATCGTCGAGGATATGCTCGTGATTTCTAAATTAGAATCAGAAGATGGGATGCCATTAAACATCGAAGATTTCGCCATCGGTCCCTGTGTTCGAGATGTTGTGGAACGGCTCGAACCACTCATCAATTCTCAACAAGCTAAGCTCACCATCGACATCCCTGAAATCCCCCTCGCAGGGGATCGATTTTATTGGACTCAGATTCTTTTCAATCTTGTGGAAAATGCGCTCAAGCAAAATGCCTCCACGCCCGTGCACATCCAAATCATCGGCAAACTGATAGGAAGCGACCGCTTCGAGCTCCAAATCAAGGATGATGGGATTGGCATTCCAAGCGCAGACCTCCCTTTTATCTTTAAACGATTTTTCCGAGTGGAAAAGCATCACTCCCAATCACAGGTCAAAGGGACCGGATTAGGTCTCTCAATTGTCAAACGTGCCGTGGAAGCCCATCAGGGAAACATCACCGCCAGCTCAACTCCAGGAGTAGAAACCTCCTTCACCATAATCGTCCCAGTAAGATAGACGACTTCAGGACATCTTAGGTATGCCGGATATCTTCCGCTGAGGTAATAAAGACCACATCCTCAGCCACATTGACCGCCAAGTCACCGATACGCTCCAAGCTGCGGGAGATGAAGAGAATATGGAGCAGTGATTCAGTCTGCGTCGTACCTCCATCCGCAATTTTTGAACTCAATGACTTACTGAGAGTTTTGTGTATCCGATCAACCTCCTGATCCATCGCGATGACATTCATCGCCGTCTCCTCATCGATATCAGAATAAGCCGTGAGAGCGAGAGAGACGATCTTTTGAGCCTGGAGATAGAGAGGCTCAATGAGACGCGCTTCTGGCACTTCTCCCGCTTTTAAAATCTTGCGGGATCGTTTCGCCAAATTCACCGCATGATCTCCGATGCGTTCCAAACTGCGACAAACATTGATCGAAGATAAGACTAAACGCAGATCAGAAGCGACTGGATTAAACCGCATGAGGATCGACATTCCCTGTTCGTCGATCTGTTTCTCTGCTCGATCAATTGCCTCGTCTTCATCGACGACATCAGAGCACTGCTCACGATCACCCTCGAGGAGACCTTTGATTGCTTTTTCCATCGCACTCATGACCCCGCTCCCCATCTGGAGAACATTGTCTTTAAGCTGCTCGAGCTCTTCGTCGTAATTTTTGAGAATATGTCCTGCCATCATTATTGGGATGCGAAATTTTTTTCAGTCTTAACCGAAGCGTCCACTCACGTAGTCTTCCGTTTGTTTTTTACTCGGGTTGCCAAAGATTTTGGCCGTGTCTGCATACTCGATCAGTTCGCCAAGATAAAAGAAAGCGGTACGATCAGAGACCCGGGTTGCCTGCTGCATGTTATGAGTGACAATCACAATCGTAAACTCCTGACGCAACTCAGCGATGAGCTCCTCGATGCGTGCTGTGGCAATGGGATCGAGAGCAGAGCAAGGCTCATCCATCAGCACAATTTGTGGTTTCACGGCAATGGTGCGCGCGATGCAAAGCCGTTGCTGTTGCCCGCCAGAGAGCCCAAGTGCGCTGGAATCAAGACGATCTTTCACCTCACTCCAGAGGGCGGACTTCTTCAGAGATTCCTCCACCGCCTCATCCAAAACGCCCTTATTTTTAATTCCCTGAACCCGTAAACCATACGCCACATTTTCGTAAATAGATTTCGGGAATGGATTATATTTCTGAAAGACCATGCCGACATGCTTGCGCAATTCAATCGCTTCCACATCAGGCGCATTAATATCTTGATCTAAAATCGAAATCTTCCCCGTCGTCACCTTTGCGGTATCGACGAGATCATTCATGCGGTTGAGACAACGTAAAAGGGTCGACTTACCACAACCGGACGGCCCAATGAAAGCGGTGACCTTTCCCGCCGGGATGTCGAGCGAGATATTCCGTAAGGTGTTCGTCTTTCCTAAATCATAGCTGAAGCTGAGATCATCGATCTTAATAATTGTTTCATCAATCCCCATCACGGGGGCATCGGCGGAATCGAGGGTGACTGAATCGTCGTTCATGAAATCAAGAAGAGTGTTACCACTTAAGTTTACTGCGGAAGCGCGCACGCATGACGATGGAGATCATGGCAAATCCCATCACGAGAAGAAGAAAAACAAAAACAGAACCGTAGCGCATATCACGCACCGCATCTGCATCGGGAATACGGGCCGAAACGGTATAAATATGATACGGAAGAGCCTGGACTGACTGCGTTAATAAATCAGAGAACCAGAACAGTGGACTCCCTTCGGCTTCCTGCCAAGGGAGTTTCGCCTTATCCGCCACCGCTGCGGTGAACATAATCGGAGCCGTCTCGCCCGCCACGCGAGTCACGCCGAGAACAGAGGCGGTGAGCATGCCGGGAGTCGCATAGGGAAGAACCGCAGTGCGAATCATTTGCCACTTGGTCGCCCCAAGGGCAAGAGAGGCTTCTCGAAAGCCTTTTGGAACAGCTTTGAGTGACTCCTCACACGCTGCGATAATCACCGGAAGAGCCATCACGGCGAGAGTCAGCCCTCCCGCAATGAGTGAATTACCCCACCCCTCGAAGCTAAGAAAGCCCTTACTCATTGGAACCTTAAATGCGAACACAGAAGTTTCAGGATTCACCTCATAGGTCAAAACAGGGAACCAAGGCGCTAGACAGAAAAACGCAAAACCAAAGAGTCCGTAAACAATCGAAGGCACCCCTGCCAGGTTCATAATGGCAAGGCGAATCGCCCCCACTAGTTTCCCATGGTGGGCATACTCATTGAGATAAACCGCCGCCGATACTCCGATAAAAAGAGACACAATCATGCAAACGATCACCAGAAGAGCCGTCCCCACGAGAGGTCCCAGAATTCCGCCACCTGAATAGGAAAACGTATGCTCATCTCGAATCACCGCATCAGGATTCTCCTCCTTGAAGCTCCTGAAATCGGATGCATCCATCCGAACCAACTCCCCTGCTCCATCACGAAACTCCACCAATGTCTGTGGACTCGTAAACAAGAAATCGAAGTTGATAAAAGGTGCTTCCGCTTGGAAGAGGACAGGTGCTCCATCGTAGGTGATTTTACCAAAGATGAAGAGCGCACAAGCGAGGACAAAGTAGGTGAAGCCTGCGAAAATCACAGACCAGACCCTATCTATGATCTTCTGCCTATTTGAAGAAGCGACAAATGGATTTTTAGATTCTTCAAGCATGACCGAGACGTTTGATGATCCGTTGTGCCGCAACGTTAATGCACAGCGAAATGGTGAACAATACGAGACCGACTAAAAAGAGAGCTCGAAAGTGAAGGGTACCCTTAGTCACCTCTCCCATTTCTTGAGCAATGATGCCCGTCATGGTATGGGTCGGCTGAGTGATTACGCCAAGTCCAGCACTCCAGTCTGGAAGGGCAATTTTATTACCAGCTACCAAAAGGACTACCATCGTCTCGCCGATAACTCGACCAAACCCAAGCAACACGGCCGCCAAAATCCCAGAAATGGCAGTGGGGACAATCACCTTGATCACGGTCTGCAGCTTGGAAGCTCCCAACGCGAGAGATGCCTCACTGTAGGCTCGTGGGACATTATTGAGAGCATCTTCGCACAAAGTAAAAATCGTCGGCACCGCCATCAAAGCGAGGAGAAGCCCTGCGTTGAGCACATTCAGGCGCTCTTGCATTGGAAAACCTGGGACCCACGAAAGAGCTTCGATCTGACTCAAATCTCGAAGCCCCTCACCCAGAACTACGATTCCAAAGAACCCGAGAACAACCGACGGGATGGCCTGAATCAACTCAATCGCCGGTTTAATCAAAGTCTGCTCCCAGCGACCTGCCAGGCGATTCACGTAAATTGCCGCTCCAATGGAAAATGGTACGGCAAACATAATGGCGATCAGTGAGATCTCGAAAGACCCAATAAAGAGGGGTAACAGTCCGTAAAAATCATGCCACGAGCTATTCGTCACCCAATCCACTCCAAAGAAAAATTTCATCGCTGATCCGAAAAAGCTGAGCTTTCGATCCCATTGCCATGTCGATGCCTTGGCGACACTTTCATCGAGCCATTTGACAAATGGAGGGTGCGCTTTGCGGACTTGATCGAGAAGGGCGGACGCTTCTTCAGAACTCAACTCGGTGGGTAATTTCGCCACCGCGATTCCTAACTTTTCCTTCAATTCCGCAACCGCCGCCTTGTGTGCATCTTTGGACGCCGCAATTTCTTCCGTGCGCGCCGCAAATGGGAACTCATCACGAATCACGATCGCATTCGCCTGTTCGATCTGCGCTGCCTTTTCGGCCTCATTCGTCATTGTTTCAGCCCCCGCAAGAAGAGCCTTTTTACGCTCTGCTGCTGATTCTTCCGCTGCCGCATCATCTTTGACTTTACTCGCAATTTTCACGAGCTTTTGCCGAAGTTGTTTCAGCTCCCTCCCAGCGGATGAGATTTCATTTTTAGCTTCCTCAAAGCGGGCCATACCATCTCGCAGCTCCTGCTGAGCTTGTGTGACGTAGGCTGGTGGTTCCTCCTCGACAGGATCGTAGTCGATCATCGCTTTTTTCAACGCCGCCCAACTCGCATCGTCAAGACGACCGAATGAATCAATGTCAGCTCGATTCGCACCTTCAACAACCCCAGAAACAAACGCTCTCCAATCCGCCTGCGCCTGCGCGAGAGCCTCTGGGTCATCTTCCGCATCTTCAAGAGCTTCGATGAGGTCTTCCCCATCATCCTCTAGGGGATCGAGAAAGGCTTCAAAGGAGTTACTAATTCCACGCTGGAGCGCATATTTTTCATTTAACTCTTGGAAATAAGCCTGATTAGTCAGGCTAACGAGCTGACTATACTCGTTCATTTCCGTGATAATATGATTCACGTATTCCTGCCCAGATTTTCGATGGAGCTGAAGTTTCTCGTGATGTTGCGGGAAAAAACGAACCGCCTCCGTGATGAGGAAAAAACAAATGAGGAAAAGAATAATGATAGAAAGCGTCGCGTTCCCACCAAAGAATCCTTTGATCCAGCCCTGCCGGTCAATTCCCAGCAGTTTGCGGCCTGTGCGTTGAAAGTGTTTCGCCATGCGCGTTGAGTTGAAGCGCCGTTTTCTGACGCCCTGACAGTAAAAAGGCACATCTGTATTTCACAGATGCGCCCATTGTGACAATTTCGTCACAAACCGATTTGCTCAATGAAAATCAATCCACAGGGATAAATCCTACCTTCGTAATGATCTCCTTGGCAGGCGCTGAGTGAATTGCCCAATCGAGGAATTTTTTAGAAGCTCCGGTAGGCTCATTGGCGGTGTAATAATAGAGTTTCCGGGAAAGAGGATACTCCGCTTTATTTTTGGGCTTAGGAGATACTCCTTCCACCTTGATTGCACGAAGCCCGTCTTTACCCGCATACGCGAGGCCGACATACCCAATGCCATTGACATTCCCTGCCACTTCGGTCGCAATTTGCTCATTACCAGCTAATTTCTGTGATTCAGGGCTGTAGTCACGCTTGGACATCGCGAGCTTCTGGAATGATTTATACGTCCCAGACGAGGTGTTCCGAGTATACATTGAGATCTTACCAGGGTTACCACCGAGTTCACTCCAATCCGTAATATCGCCCGTGAAAATTCCTTCAATCTGCTTTACGGAGAGTCTGCGCACTCCATTTTTCTTATTGGTGACCACGGCGATCATATCCCAACCCGCAACGTGCTCCACCAGTTTCTGACCTTTCGCGGTAAAGGAATCTTTTTCCTTATCTTTCGCATCCCGGCTAGACATTCCGATGTCTGCAGTCCCCGCAAGAAGGTTCGAGAACGCTTGAGAAGACCCTTCTGCTGCGATTTCAAAATCGACTTGATTACCAGCCGCGATGTAAGCTTCTTTTAATTGAGGAACCATCTTGGCTCCGAGGGTATCAGACCCTTTGATCACGATTTTTTCCTGAGCAAAAGCTGATCCTGTGAACATTGCTCCGAGAGCAAGAAGAGCGGTATATTTCATGATTTTTGTATAATTCAGTGCCGTCTTTTTGATGACGACAATGACACTCTACTGCAAAAAAGCTTTTTACAGAATATTCCCTTGTGACTGTTTCGTCACATACCATTTCGCTCCATCCAATAAGGGCGCCTCTTCATGATTTTTTCAAAAAAGAAAACAGGCGCTTCCGAAACCAGAAGCGCCTGTTTGCATGAAAAAGATTAATTTCAATCAATCCTAGAAATACGCTCGGAAAGCGGCCCAATAAGTGACTGCTTCGAGATCCACTGCAGGTCCGCTGAGATCTTCGTATTCTACCCCGACCAAGATCTTCGCATTGTGATCCGCAATGTGGTAATTCAGACCAGCATAGAAGGTATGATTATCATCCCCGCGGGCAAATCCTGCTCCTTCGTTACGAGCCACGGCCAGAGCGCCTCGGCTTCCACTTCCACGAATGACCGCTCCACCATTAGAATGAGCCCACTGGTAGCGGAAAACCGCTTCAAGCTTGTCTTCTACGATGAACTTACTCGGCATGACCACCACACCGTAGACATTTTCATTGCCAGTATCTCCATAGGTCACGTTTGTGAAGAGCTCCACTCCTCCAGGGAGTTCCGTGGTGTAGGTGAGCGAAGTTGCCCAGTCGTATGTGAGGACATCATCATCTCCATTCAGCTCGCCTGCATCCGTGTAGATCAGATCTGCAATGAATTCCCCATTCAGGGCATCAAACTCGGCACTGGCATAATAGAACTTATCTCCGTCCCACTGTGCCCAGGTCTCGGCATCCCGATCCGTGGAATAGACACCAAAATTGTAATCAACCCCATTTTTGGAGAGGCCGATCTTACCGCCGGTAGCGCGATTTGGGGCATAGAAATTATTCAAATTGGTTCGCTCGATCGTCTTGATTTTTTTAGATGATGAATGCTCTTCACCACCAAAGGACACTTTGTAACGTCCGTATCCGAGCTTCACATTATCAAAACCGGCAAAGTCTTTTTTACTATATTCCAGGTAAAGCTCATCCAGATTATCGTAACCAATACTGGTATTGCGGAATCCTCCTTTTTCAATGTTCGCGCGGACTCCAGCTTTGAAGCCATTTAAGAACTTCACCGATGTTCCAAAGCGAAAGCGGCGTAACTCGCCACCATTCCCACTGAAATCAATACCGTTACTTTCTCCGTCTGTATAGTTCCACTGATAGTGGGCGCGGCCGAAGAACTTAACCTCTTGAATGAAGGGATTGCTCTTGTCTTTGTAGACTTTACCGATGTTTTTGAGCGTATCAGCCCAATCGCCGGCTCCACCAGCGGCAGATGCGACAACAGTAGATGCCGCAAAAGTTACTCCGATCGTCTGGATTAATTTATTTTTCATTTGTGTCATTGAGTCACCGTTTTTTGGAAACCATGGTGAATTATCACACCTCAGATGTCTCGCGACCTCCCAAATGTGACAAAATCTTCACATACCTCACAACTCGATCAAGCGGCGAGGTCGAAAGGAAATAGGGTGGAGAAAGGGCGATGACAATGGAATTTTACCAACCACCGTATTTGAAGCTCTCCCTCCCCCGAATCTCCATTATCAGATCGTCAGGAAAAAAGCGCAAAAACAGAATCACCCGGCACACCCAACTGGGGCGAGATGATGTTCTCGCATGGAGAAGGTCAAATCATTTGCCACAAGCTACTTCTCCTCGCAACCAGATGATTTAATAATCTCATTGTTCTCGTTCAGAACATGCCTTCTCGGAGTAATTGGTTGATCAGAAATCGCAAAGGACATAATCGTGACGCACTCGCCTTTTTTGATGAGATGGGCGGCGCCGCCATTCATAATAATGTGACCAGTTCCTTCTGGCCCGCGTTGGGCATACGTCTCCAGACGCCCTCCTGCAGTCATCGAAGTCACGAGGACTCGCTCTCCCTCCCAAAAACCTGCGGCATCCATGAGGTCACCAGGAATTTCAATACTCCCTTCATAGTCGATATCGGCTTGTTTAATGATCGCCCGATGAAGTTTTGATTTCAAAAGCACTCGCTGCATGGAAGGCACACAAATAGGTAAATCCTCTGGGGTCAAGCGATGAAACAAGAGATTCACCTCCTTCCTCAGAAATCTCACCATCGACGATGGAGAATGTCATGCGCGGTAATTCCTGCTTCCCCCCTTTTGAAAACTTCGTAATGATGTGCCAAGTGAGTCGTATTGAGGAACAACTGGATTACCAATTTAAGGATCAATCCCTCCTGAAAGAGGCTCTTTCTCACCCCAGTCTTTCATCAGAAATTCGCCCCGCACCTCCTGATAATCAACGCTTAGAATATCTTGGAGATGCGGTCCTAGAGCTTGTCATTAGCAGCTACCTTTATAAGCACTTTCCTCTTTGCCAAGAGGGACCGTTGACCAAACTCCGCGCAAGCATCGTCTCAAGAAACGCCCTCGCTGGGGCTGCCGGACGCTTGAATCTCGGTTCTCAACTTTATTTAAGCAAAGGAGAAGAAGGAAGTGGCGGGAGAACCCGACCTTCAAATCTTGCCGATGCCATCGAGGCGCTCATTGGCGCGATTTATCTCGATGGTGGCATTGAAACCGCCAACACCATCATCTTGAGACTTCTCTCTGAGGAGCTGCAGCATCTCGATCCCGATGAAGCTCAGGGCAACACCAAAGGGGAATTACAAGAAATTCTCCAAAGCGTCACTCCGGAAGCGCCCATTTATAAAATCATCGAGCAGGAAGGACCACCGCACGATCGCACCTTTACTTCCAGTGTCTTCTGGAAAGGAACAGAACTTGGTCGCGGGGTTGGGGCAAGTAAGAAAATAGCGGAAGCAAAAGCTGCCGGAGAAGCCCTAAAAGCACGACGGTGGGAGTGATCGGCTCGCAATCAGATTCCAAAGTTCCTCTTCAAAATCACGCCGGAGTTTCCGACCTTCAATGAGCGCCTGGAGCTTCTTGAAAAAAAAAGGCCTTTCGCTTTATCGCGAAAAGCCTTGGGATATGAGCAGGAAGAGCGCTTTACTCGATTGATTCGACTGTCTCTATATTCTTCGCTATTGGCGAGTCGCTTCGACTCTGAAGAACGCTTGAGGTGTGAGCGTGTCGAGATCACCTAGGTTACTGCGCATGAGGTTAATCTCACCACTACCATCTAGGAGCGTTCCTGCGGGGATCACTTCAGGGTTTGGATCTGGGAGAGTATCGAGCCGAAGTAGGCGGAAACTCAAATCCACAGCTTGATTACTCAGCGGATAATCGAAGGTCACCTGATTCCCTGCGTTGAGACCGATTACGGGGGGCGCTGGAAAGGAGGTGACATCATTTGGGTCCCCTCCAAAGGCATATTCCTCAAGATTTGTGTGACCGTCCAAATCGCCATCATCTTCAGGACCATCAGGAGAAGCCTGATTGAGCTGAGCCCAGAGTGCGTAGTCCAGATTTGGGTAAGGAATATTTTGGACATCCCATCCCAGATCTCTCATTACGGTGAGAGTGACATCAAGAGATGAGGTATCGGCAGGGAAGATATTCAGTGAATCTGGGCGCATGAGGATGCCAGTAGAGGTCAGTCCATCGAAATGAGAAATAGAACTCCCAGGCGCAAAAGCGAATGGAGTTTGTAAGAACGGTCTTCCCTGGAAAGTGCCAGGTCGGTCACCAGGGGGAAGAAGGGTCAGAGTTTCTCCATTGGCCAGAGAGCGGAAAGTCTGGCCGTTGGCAAGCGTAATTGCGAGGGTTGGGATGGATAGCCCTGGATCAGTTCCACCCAGCTCAATAATTTGCTGAGGGTTCGTATTCGCAATCACCACAGCGACTGCACCCGCAATTTCTGCACGAGATGATTTTGTAGAGAAATCGCAACCTCCACGGTCAATGAGGGCGATTTTACCTGAGACATCAGCAGCATTAATGATCTCTTCACAGCCATCAGAATTTGGTGCTACCCCATCATCGACTAGCACAATCTCGGCGGTAATGCCGCCAGCGGGAACTCTGGGACCAAATGTTGCCGTCTCGGCAGGGAAGACCATTCCATCTGAAGTCCGCGTAATCGTTGCAAGATTATCACCATTGTTAATTTGGCTCTGAGATCCGATTTGAGTATTGCGCCCTCCCCATACCGTAAGGGGGCCAGCCGCCGCTGCTCCGAGGCGTTCCGCACTCGTCAGATCAGCCCATGATTCTCCAGTAGGGAGATAAGTCATGTTGCGTGTAAAGACATCTGGATTATCAAAAAAGAAATCTCCTGAATCATTATCAATCAAAGCACTAAATCCAAGACCATGTGCAATTTCATGTAGCATTGTTCGGAAAAAAAATGGGATCCCAGGAGTGGGAGGAGGAGAATCAATCCCATAGTACATACTGGCTGTTGTAACACAATTCCCTGCATCAATCTCAGCATTAATCCGAACGCTTATTTCAGAGCGGGCGGGATCAAGATCTTCTTCGGCGAGGTGATTCGCCAAGGCTGAGCCATAAAAAGTATCACTGAGCGGTGCCCCGGGAAAATTTTGGAATGCACTGATCGTACTAGCTCCCGCAATTACTGCGCCTAAGGCGCTACAGGGTAAAGACTCAAATCTTGCGTCAATGACCACGGGGCCTTTGGGATTGAGGTGAGATTGCCAAATTTCAACGGCCCGCTCCATTGCGATTCGCCTTTGTTCACCAAGCGTAGTTCCCATGTTTCCAGCCACGGGAGTCCTTGCTTCCTCGGAGAAAAACCCTGTTCCCGGAGCATCGAGATAGTTCAAGCTGATTTGCGCTGATGCTTGCGCGGTGATGAGTCCAAAAAGTAGGAAAAAATAAGATTTTTTCATCTGACAACGGGGGTCTGGGTTTGGGGAGCAGCATGTCTTTGCTCAATGATCCCCTCGAGTCCTTGCTCGTCACCACGAACACAGGAAATTGTTCTTGAGTCATCGGCTGCCCGCACCAACACGCTGTAGTGCATTGGCATATTCTCGAGGGAAACTCGTTCCATCCCATTCGCATAGTGTTCGACTTCCACGATTTTACCATTATGCAGTGTCGTGCTGAATGTTGACCCCGAAGATGGCGAATCTTTCTCTGTCGCGTAGACGATGACGGAAACCCCAAAGACCGCAGTAGCGATCAGGGATATCTTTAGTGGACTAAATTTCATAAAATTCGGTGATTAAATATTGAACTGTTTAAGACAAATGACTCACATCATTACTTGGCATTGAGAGCTTCTTCTTGAACCGCCTTTTTCTGTGGTTCCACTTTTTCTTTTGCTTCTGGCTCGGCCACGGGAGCATCCGTGGACGCATTTCCTTCAAGCTTTGCCACGGCAGCTTCGACTCGTTCTTGGTATTTAGTCAAACCATCTCCACCGTGGAAAGGTCCTCCCATATTATGATGCAGCATTGTGCCATTCTCATCAAAAATAAGGTAGTAAGGAACGTATCGCGCTCCGATGGGGTAAGACGTTCTGGACATGACTGAAAAATTTTCGAGATCAGGAGTCCACCCCGCTTTTTCCAAATCCTTCAACATTCTCGATCCACCCCATGATTGATAGTGGGAGGCGATGAGTCGAAACGGCTTTCCTTCCATTTTTTTGGCCAAACTGACCATGCCGGGAGTGACCCGGACGCAGCCTGGTCAGGAACCCCAGAGCACAAGCAGGACAATCTTACCTTTCAGATCTTCGGCTTTCGATATCTTTGGCCCCGCAATATGTTTTCCCCAAACGATTTCGGAGCTGGTTTTCGGTGGCTTAGGAGCTTCTTCGGCCTTTTTTCCCTCTTCGGCGTGACAAGTCATGCTGAAAAGGAGAGTTGAGGCCATTGCGGCTAGGAATGGTACTTTTTGGAACATCGCTTTACTCCCGCAAGAAGGAGCCAAATGCTGGTCTTGTCTAGAGGAAAAAGCAAAAATCTCCTCTCTTGGCGAGCGACTTTAACTCCCAAAAAAGCCTGCAAAGCCTCATTCGTTCTTCAACTCATCTTAAGGGCACCTCCGGAAACCTGCTTTCGATCAGAACAATTACGAATACATCATCAAGATTGAATCCACGGCTTTTTCTTGATGCATGATTTCAGAAAAAATCACGAGAGGAGTCCCTGGTTCAATATCGCGTTTGGTCCGAAGAAGCTCCACCGCTGCCGCTACGGTATCGCGCGGGATGTCAAAAAATGGAATTTGGAACGTCCTCACTCCCCGAGAAAGCGTCAGTCCGGCACAAATCTCGCTCTGCGGAGAAAAGGCAAAAATGGAAGATCGGGGCCTTAAGAGAGCCGCTTGATGCGCGGTTCTTCCCGATTTAGTGAAGACGATCAGTAACGCTTTGGGGATGGAATCGGTGAGATTGACTGCGGCTTGAATCGTTTTCTGCTTATCGGTTTTGAGCGACACCTCTTTTCCATAGCCCATTCCCCCCGAACGCTCGATTCGTCTCGCCACCCGATCCATCAGCTCGACACAGCGCACGGGATATTTTCCCACCGTCGTCTCCCCCGAAAGCATGATCGCATCCGCTTCTTCATACACCGCGTTTGAAACATCCGTGACTTCCGCTCTCGTGGGAGTGGGATTCACAATCATAGACTCAAGCATATGAGTCGCCACGATGACTCGGGTCCCCATCTGATGACAGCGCTTCACGATCCGCCGCTGAATAATTGGGAGTTCCTCTACATGCACTTCGATCCCGAGATCTCCACGGGCTACCATGATCACATCCGATTCCTGAATAATATCATCCAGATGTTTCATCGCCTCTTGATCCTCTAATTTTGAGACAATCTGCGCATCTCCCCCTTCACGATGAAGCACTGACCGTAACTCACGCACATGGCTTGCATCTCTGACAAAAGATCCCGCAACGAAGTCCGCCTGACACTCTGCTGCCACTTTGATATCAGCATGGTCTTTCTCAGTAAGAGCGGGCAGATTCAAACGAATACCCGGTAAATTAATGTGCCTCCGTGATCCCATTGACCCAGGAGTAATGACCGAGCACGTCACCCGGTCGCTCGTCACCTGCTCCACCTTGACTAACATTTCCCCGTTATCGACGATGATTTCATCACCTACGGAAACATCATTGATCAAACCCTCATAATTCACCGTCGTTGATTTCTCGATCTCAGGCGCGGCATTTTCTAAGCGGAATTCTACCAATTCCCCCTTCGCCAATTGCATCTTCTCATCCAAATCACCGGTGCGAATTGAGGGCCCTTGAAGATCAAATAGCACCCCAACTGTTTTCCCAACTTCCGAAGCAACAGTGCGGATGCGAGTTACGATTTCTCGACACCAATCATGTCTCGCATGACTCATATTGAGGCGAAACACATCCGCCCCTGCTAAAATCATCTTTCGCAACATTTCTGCTGATTCAGTTGCAGGCCCTAGCGTACAAATAATCCTCGTCTTCCTCACCATTGCCATGTCGCAAGCATGTCACGTACCGAGCTACGGCTCAAATTACAAATGCCCGATTTCCCGAAATAAAGATCGAGCATTTTCACAAACTCCCTTGACAAGCGATTGAGGGACACATTCTGACATTCTTTCCCTATCAGATTCCCAATCGATAAGATCTGAGCTCTCCTTCTCCCATTCTCACCTCATTTCTAAAGCTGAAGAGTTGACAGAATCCTATTCCCTACAAGACTCTCCGCCCCATGAACGTCTCGCTGAACTGGCTCAAAGAACGCCTCGACCTAGGCTCCCGCTCTCTCGATGAAGTGTGCGATCTCCTAACTTTTGCAGGCATCGAAGTCGAAGGCCTCCAGACCCTCGGTGTCCCGAGCGAGCAAATCGTGGTGGCCGAAATCAAAGAAGCCATTCCTCACCCAGATGCCGATAAGCTCAAAGTCACGCAAGTCGACGCGGGAGAAGGTGAGCTTCGCCAAATCGTCTGTGGCGCGAAAAACTATCAAGTCGGAGACAAAGTCCCCTGCTGCCTTCCTGGGGCTGACCTCGGAGGATTTGTTATCGGGGAGACCAAGATGCGTGGAGTCGAGTCCAAGGGCATGCTCGCGGCTGGCTCTGAGATTGGTCTCACTGACAAGGAAGACGGCCTTCTCATTCTTGAAACGGAAGCCGCTCCCGGCACCCCCGTCAAAACTCTCTTTGATTCTGACACTCTGATCGAAGTCGAAATTACCCCCAACCGCCCGGACCTCCTTTCACACTCCGGCATGGCCCGTGAACTCGCTGCTCTTTTAGAAACATCATGGTCGCAAGTTGAAAAGACTCACCCCACAGAAACTGCGGAAGATTCTGCCATCGTAACCGTGGACTCTTCCATTTGCCCCTTTTACTCCCTGCTCTCAATTAAAGGAGTCAAAGTCGCTCCCAGCCCGGAATGGCTCACCAAAAAACTCGAAGCGATCGGTCTGCGTCCCATCAATAACATCGTCGACATTACAAACTATGTCCTGCACGAACTCGGTCAGCCGCTACATGCCTTTGATGCGGCAAAGGTCAGCGGGAAGATCCATGTTCGAAATGCCTCTGAAGGAGAATCCTTCAAAGCGCTTGATGAGGAAACTTACCAATTAGAGCCGGTCGATTGCGTCATTTCTGACGACTCTGGAAGCGCCCTTGCCCTCGCGGGCGTCATGGGAGGGTTCGACAGTGGAGTCACTGATTCTACCACGGACATCCTGCTTGAATCTGCCTATTTTACCACTTCGGAGATCCGCCGTACTTCTCGGCGACTTTTTCTTACTTCTGATTCCTCTTACCGCTTTGAACGTGGAGTAGACCCTGAAAAGGTCCTTCCTGCTTCCGCGCTGGCCGCAGCTCTTATTTTAGAGATCGCAGGCGGTGAAGCTTCAAGCCAGACAATCACCGCAGGAACCATCCCAGATGCACCACCATCGGTCGAACTTGATATCGATCGCATGAATCAGCTCATGGATGAGAGCATTTCCCTCAATGAAGCAGAAGGGATTCTCACTCGCCTCGGCATATCCAAAGAAGGGGGAAACCTCTGGACGATTCCTAGCTGGCGTGGCGACCTCGAGCGCTCAGCAGATCTGGTGGAAGAAGTCGCTCGGGTCTACGGTCTCGACAAAATCCCATCTCGCACTGGCGGCACGGCGGTCGATGAATCAACGTATGATCGCGACTACGACCGCCTCATGATCCTGAAGCACAAGCTCGTCGCGCTCGGTTTCTACGAAACTCAGACCATCAAGCTCATCTCTCAAACTCAACTTCAGGATTGCCTCCCTCTTCGCCCTCTGATGGATGGAGATCTCATCAAAGTAGCTCGCCCTTTAAGTGAAGATCATGCCGTTCTTCGCCCGAGCCTGACCCCCGGTTTGATTCAGGTGGCAGAAAACAATCTGCGCCAAGGAGCAAAATCGCTCCGCTTCTTCGAATCTGGAACCCAATTTCGCAACGCAGGGGGCGGGAAAGCCAAGGACCTAGAGGCCAACTCCGTGGCCCTCCTCATGGGTGGCGAAGCCGCTCCTCTGAGCTGGTCTCGTGGAGAAAATCGCGCCATCGACCTCTTCGATGTCAAAGCCGCCGTACAAAGTATCCTCAGTGGGGTCGAAATTCAATTCGCCCCACGTCCCCGAGATGGCTTCCTCATCGCAGGCGATATCATACTCGATGGCAAAAATGCAGGGGTATACGCGCAAGTGCTCCCTTCCCGCACCCGGATGATCGACCTCGCCGCGCCACTTTACCTCGTCGAACTCGATCTCTCAAAAGCACTCAAAGTGCAAAAGGACGGATTCCAGATTGAACCTCTCCCTCAATTCCCTGGATCATCGCGAGATATCGCGATGGAACTTCCGGCGAAGACGAGCAATGCGGAAATCGAAAAAGTGCTCTCCAAGCACAGCGACCCGCTCCTCGTTTCCACCATCTGCTTCGATTACTTCCGCGATCCTTCGGGCGAAAAGCTAGACGCTGATAAAAAATCCATCGCCTACTCCTTCACCTATCGCTCTCCTAGTAAAACGCTCAAGCAAAAGGAAGTCGATGAAGCTCATAAAAAAGTCCGCGCCCATCTTGAAAACAATCTCCCGGTCACATTCCGATAGGCGGGTAGATTGCTTTCCGGCGAGGCTGGGATCTAAAAAATGCTCGATCAATTGCCTCAGTTGCCCGCAATGACTTTCATGACATAGGCGGACGGTCGAAAATTTTCGATCACGACCTCCGTGCGATCATCCCAGATCATGCGGACCTCTTTCACATTGAAGTTTGGAGTTTTGTGAGGGGCAAAGAGAATATCATCGTGCGTGCTATTCTCATGCACTTTAAACATTTCAGGAACAATATCTCCTCCTAAATGGTCGTCCCGTCCAGTCGCTAAGTGACAGGTCCCCAGCACTTTCTCATCTTGAATATCTTGGTATGAAACAGGCAAAACCTGTGTTCCAAAACCGAGTTCCCCCAGAGTCCCAGTCATCGGATCATCCGCAAGGCGCGCATTGTGAGCATCAATCGTCGCCTGATTTCCTTCGATCAAAGTCGAACGAACAACATCTCGATTCTCCACATCCAAGACGCCCAAAGTCCCATCTTCATATTTCATCGGAAATTTTCCGCGCGCATCCTGGGGCACAAAATACACTTCGCCCGCAGGAAGATTCGCGATGTCAGGGGTCGTTCCACGACACAAGCCGTGAGATTTTTGCGCATCCTGCCCGTTGAGTCCCAGCCACGCAGTCAGGATCGAGCCATCCTCGAGTTCAAAATCAATTTCCACCTCTTTGGCATTTGTCAGTGCCGCCCGCATCTTCTCAGCATCGTCTGACACCTCTTGATAATCTACCGCGAGACCAGAGCTCAAGATGACATCGTTCATTCCGTGCATGGTAGCCCCTCGGAAATTGAATTCCTTGCACTTAGCGGTTAGGGGCGCAGTGGCTGAAAAGGTGGAAATGCACAAGACAATATCATAATTTGAATATATATCATGATCTAATGACAACTGATTTCCTTCCGCATCCCAAACTTCATCTTTGAGATCGAGATTCGAACCATGCGTACATTGATACGCATACATCTCCCCTCCATTCATTCCGAGCTCTTCCATCACTCCTCGATGTAAGTTCTGGTAGAAGTGTTGATGAGCATTCTGCTGCACTTCGAACTGCTCATTCTCCAGAAAGGCGAAGTCCTTCATCCATCGCGCAGGATCTTCAAAATCAATCAGAATGCAGACCTTACAGCCTTGAGTCGGACTGAAGACGGTGTCGAGAAGCCGACTTAAATCAAAGTTAGGAAATTTGCGTTTCTCGGGATTTAATAAGATTTCCTCAGTGAGATAATCAGGAAAATTGGCTGCAATAGACATGAAGCATATTAGCCCGGAATGATCCTGTCGCAAGTGATTCTTTTAGTCATCAAAACCATATCCTCCCAAGGCTTCAGCTTCGGCCCGGAGTTCCTCTAAAGTCTCACTCATATCATCTAACTGTTCCCAAACAGATTTTACGAAGAAAATTGGGGCGTCTTTTCGCACTGCCATGGCCACGCAATCGCTCGGGCGAGCATCCAGCTCCACGAGCTTCTTCTGCATAATTTCATTCTCCGCTTTGAGATACAAACGCGCGTAGAAGACCTCTCCTTCTACCCGTATGATGGTGGCATGAAGGACTTCCGCGCCAAAAGCGTCTAAGGAAAGGGTAAAAAGATCATGAGTCAATGGGCGGGGTGGCTTAACGCCTGCAAGTACGGCATTGATCGACGCCCCAATCGAAGGATCGATATAAAAAACCACGACTTTATTTCCATCACCCAAAAACACCGCGCAACCAGCCTGAGTTGGGAGGAGAGCAATTGGCTCAACGCGCACCAGATCTTTCATAAGGAAATCATTTCAGATCTTCGATCGAGAAGCGAGCAGTCATTAAAATTTACGCTCTTTATACTTCCGAGCATTTTCAACATACTTCTCAGCCCATTTTTTGACATTCCCTTGATCCTTGAGGTCCAAGCTCTTCACTACCTTTGCAGGACTTCCCAGAACAAGAGAACCAGGAGGAATCTCCGTCCCTCCCGTGACCAAAGCATTTGCCCCAATAATGGACCGCTCTCCAATGACGGCTCCATCTAAAATACAAGCTCCCATCCCAACGAGCACTTCATCTTTAATGGTACAGGCATGGATGATCGCCCCATGCCCTACCGTCACCAACTCCCCTAGATAAGCACCATAATCATCGGCAAGATGGATCACGGCATTATCTTGCACATTACTCCGTGGCCCAATCACGATTTCATTGATATCGCCACGCAAGGTCGCATGATACCAGATGCTCGCTTCTTCCGCTAAGGTAACTCTTCCAATCACATCGGCGCTCGCTGCAACAAAGCAAGAATCATCGATTTTTGGCCAAATTTCTCCAAAAGGTTCAATTGCCATGTGGTAAATCTGCCCTTATCGGTGTAGTTTAACAAGTCAGACAACAAAATGATTGGCCAGAGACTCCCCAGCGTTCATTTTCAGTCTTCACTCACTACTCCATGCAAGAATCCCTCCTCGTTCTGGCCACCGTCATCATCGGCGTGGCCCTTCGCTCGTGTCGCACACTCTTCTTACGTAAATTGGGAGCCCTTACTTTCTTGGGGACCTCTTTTCTTATTTTTTATTTTCTGTTCGATCACTACTGGGCCGGGATCTTAGGCTCAGCCATCTGGTTTCTCCTTCCATGGGTCGATCTCTTAACACGCATTCGGAACTTAAGATTACCTCTCAACAATCGACTTCAATTTCGGACCACTCCTTCTCCACACCATTTTCCTAATGCCGCAGAAACTGTCACTGAAATCGAAGAAGAGGACTTCGAACACATCACCGACAGCGGATGGGAATGGATTGGGATGCAGCAATTTTTCCGTCTCTATTGGCATGCCGAACACAAGCTCATCGCCTCAGTTTGCCTCTGTGAGCATGACAATATCGCCTTCGCTTTCATGACCATTTCCTGCCGCACCACTGACGGCCGTGCCATTCACACCACCAACTTCCCCTTCTCCCCCACACTCCGCCACCAACCCAGCTCACATTGGCAACATCTTCCCTGTGAGAAAAATCGTTTCCCAATGATTCTGGAAGATCACACCAAACACCTTGAGAAATTAAATCTGAATGAGGCCGATCTCCTGATCCCTGACCCAGATGATGTTGTCAGCCAGATTGAAAATGAAATGCGAGAGCAAATTGACCACAACTTGGAGTGTGGGCTCATCACGCTGACTGATGATGGACATTTCCGCTATTCCATGCGCGGACTTTTTTTCCTTTGGAAACAAACCGTTAAGGACATGATTCGGCTTTGCTGATTTATGTCGATTCTTGAGCTCCTTAACACGACGACCGAGATTTCTCTCGAAGGGTCATTTTTTGCCCAGGTCCAGGCCATCAAAGAAAAAGAAACGAAAGGTGGTAAACCTTATCTCGAATGGACCCTAGCCGATTCCACCGGAAGCCTCACCCTCAAGGTTTGGAATAATCATCCCCAATGGCAGGCAACCGCCGAGATCCAAGCGGAGAGCATCCTCCACTTTCACGGTCACTGGACCCAAAACCAATACGGTGTCGATGGCAAATCTTGGAAGTTCCGCTTCCTCACGGAGCCTGAAACAGCCGAATTCCTCGCTGGAGATCCTGCCACTCGTGAAAAGCAAGAAGGTGACTATGCCGAGATCCTTACCATGCTCGCAGAAGTCGCGGACCCTCGATTAAAAAGTCTCTCAGATCTCTTCATCGCCCAATTTGGCCCCCGTTTCCTCCGCACTGCTGCCGCAAAAAAGAACCACCACGCCAGACGTGGAGGATTAGTCGAGCATGTTGCTCAAATGATGCGTAGCGCGAAAGTTCTCGCTGGAGTCTATCCTTATCTCAACCTGGACCTCCTCTTGGTAGGCATCCTCTTTCACGATTCGGGGAAACTCTGGGAGAATAGCTATCCTGAAACCGGCTTCAACCAACTCCACACTCTCCATGGGGAAATGCTCGGCCACATCCCACTCGGGATGGAGCTGGTGAACAAACTCTGGCGCGACCTCGATCACACTCCGTGGAAAGAGCTCTCCCCTTCATCAGAAGATGTTCGCCTTCATCTTCTCCACCTCATCGCATCTCATCACGGCCAACTCGAGTTCGGCTCCCCTACTCTCCCTCGTACTCCCGAAGCATTTATCCTGCACTACATCGACAACATCGATGCCAAGCTTGAAATGGTCAAGGACGCCTACCAACGCGCCCAAGAACTCGCTCCGAATATTCTGGAACGCCAATTTCCCCTCCCCGCTAATCTCGTCACGCCACTCCCGAGTTTCGAGAAACCAGCAAGCGAAGATCTTGATCTTATTTAGGCCGCGCGCCGTAGGCTCACAAATGCTCAGTTGATCAAAAAGCAATACAGCCCAATCACCAGCGCGCCGATCAAATTAAGAATGAGTCCTTCCCGAATCATCCGGGGAACAGTCAGGTATCCCGTGCCGAAAACAACCGCATTCGGTGCCGTCGCCACCGGTAGCATAAAGGCACAACTTGCACTGAGAGCCGCGGGCAACATGATCATTTTAGGATCGAGATCATGAGCAAGTGCCACCGAACCAAGAATCGGCATCATGAGAATGGTACTCGCGGTATTACTCGTCATCTCCGTTAGAAACGTCATGAGAAGACAAATCGTGATGACCAAGATGAAACTTGGCCAAGCCCCAAAATGAGTCAAGAGCCCGGCAATTCGCTCACTGAGACCAGAATCGCGAATGCCCGCAGCGAGACAAATCCCCCCCGCAAAGAGAATAAGAATGCCCCAAGGAATTTCCTTCGCCGTGTCCCAATCCAGCAATCTTCCTTTCTCTCCCGCACGACCACTTCCGTCAGGAATTAAAAAAAGAAACAGCACCCCGATGAAGGCAACCGAAGCATCATTCGCGCCAGGCAAATGCAACAACTCACTCCACCCCCCGAATGGTTCAGATCGAGTCATCCAAGCCAGAGCTGTAAGAGAAAAAACGCCGAGCGTCCGACGTTCGGCAGGCCTCCAATTACCAACTTCAGGCAAGGTCACAACTTGCGTTCCAGATTGATGTCGAGAAAGCCAGAGCCACATCAAGGGAATCATTATTACGACAATTGGCACCCCATATTTCATCCACCCGACAAAGGTCATCGTCTCTCCCGAGACCTCCGCATACTGCTCAATGAACACTAGGTTCGGAGGAGTCCCGATCGGGGTTCCCAGTCCTCCGATATTTGCCGCATAAGCAATGGCCATCATCAAGGGAGCCGCCAATACCGGAGCCGCCTTCGAACCATTCAGCACCGCGAGGGCGATAGGCAGGAGCATGAGGGTCGTGGCGGTATTAGAAATCCACATACTCAAAAAAGCAGAAGCTAACATGAAGCCAAGCATCAGCCCCTTTCCTCCGCTTCCACAAAGCTGAATCATGGCTAAGGCAAGCCTCCGATGCACCCCGCTGCGCTCCATTCCTTTGGAAAGAAGAAAGCCACCTAAAAGAAGCAGAATTAACGGATGTCCATAACTCTGGGCCACCGTCGTCTTGGCTGGGAGAACCCCGAATAAAGGTAGAAGAGCAATGGGCATCAGAGAGGCCACCGGAATGGGCACCGCCTCACTCATCCACCATCCCGCAGTCAGGATGGTAATTCCTAGCGTAATCGCGGCTTCATTCGGCAAGCCGCTCAAATTGGACCCCACCCCCGCAATCAAAGCGAGGATCGGGATCAACCAACGAAGCATTTTTTTCATCTTTTTCTCCCCTACTGATCGGCATGCGCATCTCGGAAAATGGGACGATCAAGATCTGGCAACACCTCTTCCGCACTGCGGGTGATGCGTTCTTCTGCTCGTTCGGGCGCGGCGCGAGTCTGGCCAATATGAAAGAGCGCATCACCTTCATCGACCAGACTCCCCGTGGTACGCCCAAGGACAATACCACTGTAGTCGGAGCGGACTTCGCTCTCCTCATTCCCCATGGGATCACCAATAACTCCCAGCACTTGACCGACCTCCACCGCCCGTCCAAGCGGGATCAACGCTCGGAAAATGCCCCCAACCCCAGCTCTCACCCAGCGGCTCGAATCACAAAATGCGGAGGGCAATTCTTGATCTTTTTTTCGAGCAGGAAGCATCTCAAGATGACGCATCACTCGGATCACTCCACGTGCGCCAAAGGTCACGGCCGGAAGATCCAAGCGTAAGGCTTCACCTGCTTCAAAGAGAACATAGGGCATTTTTTTATTCTCACAGGAAGCCCTCAAGCTGCCATCACGAATACCAGCTTTCAACATCACCGGAGCCCCAAAGGCCTTAGCCATTTCACGAGACCCCGGCACGCGATCAGCCATACGCGTCTGAGGTAAATTGATGCGACCGCCCGCAGCCGTGTGAAGATCAATCCCGTGTGAACACTGCCCGACCACCTCATCCATTAAGGTGCGTGCAATGCGAGAGCCAAAACTCCCATCAGCATTGCCAGGGAAGAGACGATTCAAATCACGCCGATCTGGTAAATAGCGAGAACGCAGAAGAAACGCCGCAACATTCACCACCGGCACCACAAAAAGATCACCCTTTAAGCCACGAAATTTATGCGCAATGAGTTTACGGGCAATTTCCACCCCATTGAGTTCATCTCCATGAACCCCAGCGGTGACAAAAAGCCGAGGCCCCGGCTTCTTCCCCCGGAAAACGTGAACGCGTAAATCGAGCTCCGCATGACTCACCAGTCGCCCCACCGGTAAATCGACGACCCCTCGTTCACCGGGGTAAAATTTACGATCTCCTATTGTTAGACTTTCGTTCACATGCGATATCTTAGTTCCCTCTTCACTAATCTCAAATCTCTATTCATCATTTCAGTATGCTCATCTGGATTACTGGCTGCACCCAAGGCCTAGGACTGGCACTCACCGAGTCTCTCGCGAAACGAGGCCATACTATTATTGGTTGCGGGCGCAATGAAATCGCCCTTCAACGCCTATCGGAGCAGATGCCAAATTGTCTCTTCATTCGATGTGATGTTGCAGAGAACGAAAGTGTGGAAAGCTTTGCCGAAGAAGCACTCATCGCACATGGAACTCCTGATATGGTCATCAATAACGCCGCCATCATCAATGACCCTGCTCCCCTCTGGGAAATCCCAGCAGATGAGTTCGGGCACCTCACGGCGGTGAATATCAATGGCACTGCAAATGTCATCCGACATGCGCTCCCGGCGATGATTGCGGAGAATTCTGGCATCGTGGTGAATATTTCTTCGGGCTGGGGGCGCTCCACTTCCCCAGAAGTCGCCCCATATTGCGCCAGTAAATGGGCCATCGAAGGCTTAACGCAAGCTCTCGCCCAGGAATTACCTGAAGGGCTCGCGGCCATCGCCTTAAACCCAGGAATCATCAATACCGAAATGCTCCGTAGATGCTTCCCTGAAGATGAGGCGACATCCTACCCTAGCCCTGAAATTTGGGCAAACACGGCTGCTCCTTTTATTGAAAATCTGAGCGCGAGTGATAACGGAAAAGCACTTACCGCACCATGACCTTACAATTGCCTGGTCGCAGTATCGAGTTCCCCCGCCGCCCTCTTCTGATGGGGATCGTGAACATTAATGATGATTCTTTTTCCGGAGATGGAACTCTCGATCCAGATCGCGCACTCACTCACGCCCGTCAGCTGATCGCCGATGGTGCTGATATCATCGATATCGGGGCCGAGTCCGCGCGCACGAACCGGGAACCCATTACGATTGATGAGGAAATCTCCCGCTTACACTCCTTTCTCGATGGTTGGGCTGATCTGGTCAAAGACTGCCAAACAGCAGATTCCACCCAAGTGCAAACGCCCATTCTTTCTGTCAACACCTGGCGCCCCGAAGTGACCGCAGCCGTCCTCCCCCATCAGGTCGATCTACTCAATGACATGTCCGCTCTCCCGGACTCTCGAAATGCCGAGCTGTGCGCCAAGCACGATGTCGCGCTCCTCATCATGCACTCGGTAGGACTTCCCAAAGAAAAACACACGCACCAACAATGGCCCGATTTAATGGCCTCCATGGGAGAATTCTTTCGAGATAAAATCCGTCTCGCACTCAATGCAGGAATGATCATGGAGCACCTGATTCTGGATCCCGGTCTGGATTTCGCGAAACAAAAAGAGGACAACTTACTCCTCCTCCGCGAACTGCACCAGCTCCACAAATTTGAACGGCCCCTTTTACTTCCCATTTCCCGGAAGGGCCTCATCGGAGAAGTCCTCGATCAGCCAGACCCTCGTGACCGCGATCCCGGAACGCTTGCTCTCTTAGCTCACGGAGTCAGAAAAGGGGCTCAAATTTTTCGCGTCCATCATGTGCGAGCCGCATGGGAGGCGATGAAGCTCTTGGATGCCTTAGAACGCCCTCCGCAACCAGCTCCTCAAAAGTAAAGTCGCTCTGAAGACTCACCCCTCGGAGAGAATACTCCTTCCTGAAAACGCTTTCAGAAGATGGAGAGATTAGAGGAGCTCTCCCCTTTGACGAGCGGCTTTGATGGTGTTTTTGATGAGCATGGCGATGGTCATTGGCCCGACTCCACCTGGAACCGGAGTCATCGCGTGAGCCTTCGCCGCCACCTCTTCATAGGAAACATCACCGCAAAGACGATAGCCTTTTTTGGTGGAAGGATCTTCCACTCGATTGATGCCAACATCTATCACGGTGGCCCCATCTTTCACAAAATCTGCCGTAAGGAATTCCGGCTTCCCAATCGCGGCAATGATGATATCGGCGCGGCGACACACTTCGACAAGATCTTTGGTCCGAGAATGCGCTACCGTGACCGTGGCATCACTCCCACGAGCCATGAGGAGGAGAGCCATCGGCTTACCCACGATCATACTGCGACCAACTACGACAGCTTCTGCTCCGCTGGTCTCAATGCCAGAGGCTTGCAGAAGTCGCATACACCCAGCAGGAGTGCATGGGACAAATCCGGTGGAATCTTCGAGAGCAAGTTTCGCGACATTCTCCGGGTGAAATCCATCCACATCTTTTGCTGGATCAATCGCTCTCACGATCGCTTCTTCATCAATCTGGGGTGGCGGAGGCGATTGTACGAGAATTCCATGAATTGCATCGTCTTCATTGAGTCGAGTCACCACCGCGAGGACTTCCTCTTGCGTAGCGTCTTTCGAAAGAACGATTTTTTCTGAATGCAGTCCGAGTTCAGAACATTTTTTCACCTTGGAATTGACGTAAACTTTCGAAGCAGGGTCTTCCCCTACCAAGACCACTGCCAGCCCTGGGGTGATGCCCTGTTGTTTGAGTTCTGCAATCTCGCTCTCACATTCAGTCAGCACTTCGTGAGCAATTTTTTTACCATCAATGATTTGTGTCATCTTCTTCGAGGAGGTCTGTGATGCCTTCGCGGAGGCAGGTTTCAAGAGTCAGCCGTTTGGCTTCAAATTCATCTTCGGTAAGCTTGCGCGGAACTTCAAGGACTTCTCGTAATTCCAAAGTCACTTTACTAAAAGGTTTTGGAATACGAAATCGGTCCCACGTTTTCAGAGTCCAACTGGAATGATAATGGAAATGCATGGGGATCATTTTTAGCCCAGTCGTTTGAGCAAGCTTAATGACTCCTGCTTGCAAGTGATATCGTGGGCCACGAGGACCATCAGGAGTGACCACGAGATCTGCACCTTCCTTAGCTGCTTTTTTCAGGGCAATCAGGGCGGCCGCTCCCCGGCGGCTACTCGATCCTCGGACAGATCCTACTTTGAATACCTTCATAGCCGCCGCAAGTGCGGCCCCATCTTTACTCGCGCTGGTCAGGACCACGCAATCCCGCTGAGGATACAGCCCACGCCAAATGTATGGTCCGGCACACACCTGATTATGCCAGAGGACGTGAATGAATTGTTCGGAATCGTCTGCAAACTGGTCCTGCCATCCTTTTGTCTCCACCCGCAGGGTCATTCCGAGCAAGCGAATCAACCAGCCGGCAATTTTACCGCCCCACTCCGCTTTCCAGCTTCCTTTGATCTCGTTGTCGGAGGTCACGGAAACAGTTTACTTTTTTGCGCCATGTCGACGCACGAGATTTAGCGCCTCTTCGGGCACCCACTGCTCCCAATCTCCTCCTTTTAAGAAACCGCGGAGAACTTCACGACCTGTTTTTTTCAACAGCTCTTCGTCACTGCAATCAATGCCCCGAATGAGGCCATTTTCTAAAAAGTGGCGATAAAGGTGTTGGAAATCTTCGGGAGCTTGAAAGTTTTCAGCGGTGACTCTCTCTTCGGTCCGGCGATTTCTCCAAGGATAGACCAGAAGAGAGACTCCTGATTTGAAGAGGCGACCGAAAGATTCGAGAATCCCTCCGCTCAAATTTTCCGACCACTTCTCTTTGAAGAGTTCGTTCAATAGGCCGATGGAAAGAATCATCCCAACCGGTTCTCTGGTATAAAGCCTTAAGGTGGCAGCCACGCGATGAAACTCAGGGCAGTTGGAAATCATGACCACTTTTCCTAAAGCTTGCAGGGTATCAGCACGGTCAATGAAGGAGACCAGATCAACCTCTCCATCGCGCAGGAGATTTGCCAATGACACCTCACACACTTCCTGACAGGGTTTGGCACCCTCAGACTCCTCCCCACATGGGAATTGCTCCCTTGCCTGCTTGAGCATGTCGAGATGAAGATTTGTGACAGGCATGAAACTTCCACGCAGAACTCGCAGGGGAGTTTTATAAAATGCTTCCGCCGCTTGCACGACCTCCCCATTCGGCATGAAGACGGTCGCCGGAGTGCAGCCTTGCTTCACAAGCTCAAGGGCGCAAAGACGGTTATCGACCATCTCAAAACGCTCCCCAAGGAATTTGAGCATATCGATCTCAATACGACCAGGAGCGAGACCATCCCCAAGAGTTCTCACAAAGGCCTCCAGATCTAAGGCATTATGATAAGCGGCCCAAATCAGATTGACGCCCAAAACACCCAGCGCTTCCATCTGGTCGACATTCTCAGAATCTAAAAGGCGAGTATGCAGAACGATCATTCCCGAGCGTCCCGTGGGACGAGCTTGGTAGCGGATCCCCAACCATCCGTGGCATTCTCCCTCATCTTTATATCCGCGAGCTCTGACGGTATTGCAGAAAGAGAAAAATTTGGATTCATCTCCTCGTTCTTCCGTCAGGCGCTCGGTGAGAAGATCATACTCGTAGTTGAGCATATCGATGAGACGATCCTGCGAAACATAGCGACTCGTCTTACCGTACACCGTATCACTGATCGTCATGTCATAAGCCGAGATGGTCTTAGCAACGGTGCCTGCACTCGCAGAGGCTCGAAAAAAGCAGTTCGCCACTTCCTGGCCAGCACCTATTTCCGCAAAGGTGCCATAAATCGAGGGATCGAGATTGAGTTGCAGTGCTTTGTCTTCAACTGTTCTGGTGATATCGTTCATACAAAATTCTTACTTTTGAAGACCTCTCACCCAACCGCCGGTAATATGATCCATAATGAAAACCTGACTTTGTGAGCGAACTTTTTCCGGATACGCCACACTTAAAATCATGGAAGAAGTAAAATCGTCTTCGATTTTTTCATGAAGTTCCGACCCTCTCTCGACATAGCCCCAGAGGGCCTGATCTGAGGAACGAAAAGAGAGTCGGTATGACTTCCATTTTTTATCATCATGGAATTCATAGTTATAGTAATCTTGATTATTGACGACGACTCTTACTTCGACGGGTTCTTTCGGCTGTTCCTTCTGAAGTTGCTCAACCGACACGGCGCAGTATCCAACCCAGCTTTCCCAATCGATGAAATATTTATCACCCACTTTTTCTACCACGATTGGCTTGTAAGTGAAGTCATCCAGTTGGACCGTCGACGAAATAAACGGATCTAGATATGAAATTTTCCGCTCTTCAAATTTCCGAAATCCGAGAGGTTCAAATGTGTTCTTGCGATAGAATTCCCGCATAATTGCTAAGGTCTGCTCAGGATTCCGAGAAAACTTCGATTGCTCTTCGAAGGTCTTGGCAGAAATAAAATTCATAACCCGCTCCCCTACCAATGGGATGTCAAATTCAGAAAATTGTTTCATTGCCTCCTCTGCAGTATCATCCACTTCCTGCTTCATCTTATTCTGAGTAAGCGCAAGAGTTTCTTCAATTCTTGCCAGATCCTCGTCTGTCTCAATCAGTGAAAGGGACTGATGATTTGGCTTCGGCTTGGAATAGCTCTTTACCATATAGGCGGCTCCCACCGCGAGGATGGCCAAGCCCAAGACACTGCCAAAAATCGCCTTCCAAGGAATTCCTCCGCTTTCCTCTTGAGGGTCATCTTCCCAGTCCAATTTTTCATCCAGTCTTGCGGCCCCGTGACGATATTTTCTTACCGGCTTGGGTGCCTCATTCTCTTGAGCTTGTGATTGAGGAGAGCGATCTGCTCCGCCTTCTCGATCAGCATTTCCTTTTTCAGGCGATACTCTGGAGGGAGAAGAAGTTTCCGGGAGGGGATCAAGCAAGCGCACCGGCGCCTGACATCCAGGACATTTACCAATCTGCTGGAGACGGTGACGTCGAGCACGGAAGAGCTCAAAACATGCTGGGCACTGAAACGGGAGCCAGCCGCTTTGAGAAGAGGTAGACGGAGAAGCTTCAGAGGAACTCATTCGACAACATTGGGAAGTTGAAAACGTGGCGGTCGTGGAAGTCGTAAAAGAGATCGTTTCTCACCCTTCACTCGATCTTCGACGACTAAGGTGTCATCATTTAAAAGGATGACATTACCCGCATTTGTATCTTCGGGAGCTAAGCTCGGCTTTTCACTTTGATACGGGTCTGCCCCAATCAATAAAGGGGCTTTTGATTTGATCGGCACCACTGGAAGAGCTTTCCGAGGAGGTTTCACATCAGTGAGGCCGCTGAGGTCCACCCCAGCCCCATGGATGCTACAGATCCCCACCTTGGTGCCCTTTTTGAAATATTCTTTATAACTGGTACTGCGAAAACTCACTTCTCCGGTGAGAGGATCTTCTACAGATCGATTACAGTAGAGTGTTGGTTTCTGGCCGGAATGCCGACAACACACCACCTCTTGCACATCGCTCGGCATTTTGATTTCTTCTCCCTTAAACTTGCTGCGAGCTGCATTCATAGCCGTTTGCCAAATAGGGTATGCTAATTCTTTGGCAAAGCCCATGGGGACGATTGGCTTCCGGCCTCCCTGATGGAATCCCACCCAGACCGCTCCCGTCAGGCGTCCCGTGTATCCGGCCATCCATGCATCTGCAAAGCCGTAAGGAGTGCCAGTCTTACCGCCTCCAGGAAAGGCGGATCCAGTGAGACCTGAAGATGATTCTTTGAGATTTCCCGACGTCAGAACATCATTCAGCATCGTGTGAATCTGATACGCAGTCGCGGGCGAACACGTGCTTTTATACTGACTTTCTCGGCTCTTGGCCGCAGAGTAAATGACGACTCCAAATGAATCACGTATTTCCTGGATATAAGAAACTTCCGCAAGACGCTGCCCCTCATTAGCAAAACTGGAATATGCTGAAACCACCTCGGGGACACTCGCCGGATTCCAGCCCACAAGATTTCGGTTCAACACTTTCTCATCAGGAAAATCAAAGCCAAATCCCTGCGCTCCCTCCATGATTTTTTTCAACCCAATATCAGCGCCTAATCGCACCGTCGCAGCAATCTTAGAGTCAATTAAAGCCTGACGAGCGGTGATATCACGCTGAGAATACTCTGGCTTCATAATCTCCATCCCCCATTCTCCCACGACTCCCTCAAGACCACCGACCATGAGTTGGCGATTATTCATTTGAGCATCCAGCACTGGACTGGCTGGGCTTTTGCCATTTTCCAGAGAGATCGCATGAATGAATGGGAAAAAAGCGGTGCCCAATGGCCGACGTCCGAGCTCTAAAAAGTCATATTGCGAATGGGAATAGTTCCGCCCTCCCACGTGCGCAATCGCCTCCCCGCTCAGATGATCCACAATGAGAGCAGCTCCCTGAAGATATTCGGGCGCCTTTTTACCTCGCTTAAAATCTTGATACTTCTGATGAGGATATCCCGGCCGAGCTTCAATCGCATTGAGCTGATCTCTCAGAGCTGTTTTCAGACTGTCTTGTATTTCAGAATCAATCGTGGTCCGAATCACAAAGCCTCCTTCCGCCATCACTTCTTCTCCGATCTTGGCCCGCGCAATTTTCTCAATCTTCTCGTAGAGATGCGATTTCCCCCGGAGAATCGGGCGTGGATTCACTTGCACCGGTAAGCTCAACAAGCGGTCGCGCTCCTTCGAGGAAATCATCTCTTCCAATGCCATACGCCGAATCACGTGATCCCGCCCTACTTTATTAAGCTTCGGATTTCGCAAAGGATTGAGGCGTGAAGGGTTTTTCACACAAGCGACAATCGAAGCACATTCATGCAACTCCAGATCTCGCGGCTCTTTCCCGAAATACCCTAAAGATGCGGACCGCACCCCATAATAGCCAGAACCAAAAGGAACGCGATTGATGTAAAATTGCAAAAGCTGAGTTTTCATCGCTTTTTTGCGAGCGTCAGGATCTGGATACTGTTCTTCAAAATCTTGGAGCATTTTTTTCTCCACTCTGAGAGCAAGGAATGCTTCCACGATTTTTCGCTCATAGCTCGTCTGGTCTGATCGGCGAGCCTCTCCCAGAAGATCGAAGGCATTACGAACCAATTGCATCGTAATGGTTCCCGCTCCCTGAGTCACCCCACCACTCTTCACATTGAGATAGACCGCACGGGCAACTCCGACCCAATCAACCCCATCGTGTTCAAAAAATCTCTGATCTTCCTGCGCCAAGAGCGCGTCAATAAAGAGCTGCGGAACATCTTCGATGGGAATTTTATCCCGGTTTTCGGAAAACATCCGCCCGATTTCAATTCCATTCCGATCATGAATCAGACTTGGCTCCTTGACACGATCAATCAGCTCCAGATCGTAACCATTTGCTTGCTCCTGATAAGGCTCAAGCTTCTTGAACACGACTAAAACTCCAATACATATGAGCAGGAGACAAATCCCTCCAAAAATCAAGAAACCCTTGCGCTTGTAAAAGCGGCGTTTTTCCTTCCTTTTCTTTCGACCAAACATGAGTTCATCTTCGACCATCTGTCTCGACGGCCTTCAACAGGCATTTCCTTACCCCCGATCTAGCTCGGGGGCAACCACCGTCTTAGGGCAAGAAATCGCATCCCGAGCAAAAAAAGGCCAACTCATTCCTTTTCAAGAGTTTATGACTCAATGCCTCTACCATCCTGAATTCGGCTATTATTCTCGCCCCACCATCCCTACCGCCTCGAAAAAAGGGGATTTCATGACCAGCGTGAACGTCGGAAGTTGCTTTGGCGAACTCCTCGCACGTCGTTTCCATCATTTTTGGCGAGCCAACGGCTCTCCTAAAAATTTCCAACTCATTGAAATCGGCGCTCATGATGGCTCATTGGCGCAGGACATTCTCGCTGGATGTACGAGTGAATTCAGAAAAAACGTCACCTACACCATTATTGAACCCCTAAAAGAACGAAGACATTTCCTTCGTGAACAATTTGGAAACACCATTCATCTCATCGAGGAAGCGAAATATCTCGGCTCTCACGGCATTCTGGTAGCCAACGAAGTATTAGACGCACTCCCTTTGCCCATCCTCTTATTTCAGAATGATCAGTGGCACGAGGTCGCAGTCCGCTTCCAGCAGGGACAATTCGAATGGGCTGTGATGCCAGAACTCTCCACCTCTTTAAAAGAATTCACCGCGCTGTTGGGAAATCAATTTCCGAATGGCTACGTCACCGAAGCACCCCCGGAACTCATTCCCTTTCTCAAACCTCTCACTCAACTTTTCGATCACGGCCTCTTCACCCTGATCGACTATGGATTGGATGCGGAAAACCTCTACTCTACCTCACGCAGGGTGGGAACGTTCCGCAGTTATCGAAATCACCAATCGAATGCGCACCCGCTCGACTATCCAGGCGAGCAGGATCTCACCGCTGATGTGAACTTCACCGCCGTCGAGGAGCACGCATCTCAGCTCCACCTGACCCCTTGCCCCATCATGAAACAAAGTCGTTACCTCCCTTATTGCGCCAAAGAATGGATGCTCTCCGACAATCCGCCCACCCCAGAACAACTTCGTCAATTTCAAACCCTCATTCACCCCAGCCAATTCGGATCACGCTTTTATATGCTAGAACTTCTCAAAGGAGATGTGGAGCAAGCATTTCCATCATAAAAAAGCCACCTCGTCTCCATTGAGTATGAATCTTTCATCACTCCCGCATCACAAACACTCGGCTCCTTCCACTCAGCAACTTCTTCCCGGGCTTCACTCGCATCCGTCCCATCTCCTCGCAGTAACGCTCGGACACCTCTCGTACAAATCCTTCGCTCCCTAACACCACCCCTCGGCTCATCGCCCGAATCCGATTCTCCTTCAAATTGAGACCCTCTTTCAACTTCACCTTTGTCATCTCCTCAACGCTCACTCCTTTCTTCTTCGACTTTCGGTTCCCTCCCGTTTTCGGATCCTTTTCTCCTACTGAAACTCCCTCTTCATAGAGCCAACAACGATAAATCGAACTTGCTTTCGTCTCCCACGCATCCTGCGGAGCTTCCACGACCTTACACAACCCTCGCCGGGCGCGCCGACTCCCACTCATCGCCTCCCCATACCCCGTCCACCGAGACTTCGCCGGATCATCCACTAAACCCGCTCGCACCGGATTGAGATCAATGTATGCCGCCATCATCCGCAACGCGTCTCCATTTTCCACCAAGACCGAGTGAAATCGATCCATCCACAAGGTCCCCCGCCGTCCATGCAGCTTATTATACCACCGAGAAAACCGCTCCTTCAGCTCCTTAACGAAGAGACTAACATCACAAAAGCGCCGTTTAAAACGATCTAAAAGCACCTCAATCTCCTTCTCCCGCCCCTGATCCCGCAATTTTTCCAACTCTCCTTCTAACTGCTTCAAAAAAGCCTTCGAATAGACCTTCCCGAGATGTGCAAGCAAGCGGCTTTCTCCCTCCTCTCCTTCAAATCGTCGCAGCCATCGCTCCCGGTCTGGAACCCTCACTAACAAATGAAAATGGTTATCCATCAGCGCATAAGTGAGGAGTTCCACCCCTGCAAATTCCGCCATCCGCCACATCATACGTCGAAAAGCCTCCTTTTCCAGATCACCCAAGAGAAACTCACCCCCGACAATGCGAGACATGACATGATAGTATCCCCTCCCACCCTCAAACTTAATCCTCCGCCGCGAAGAAAACCCCGGAGCCTGATGAATCGGCCCTAACCTGCGCCCCGTTTTCATCTCCGCCAGCTCCAACGGAGCCCACTCCCGCTTCGCGCCCGAATCATGATCAGCTAAAGGTTTTTCGTTCATCACCCCATCATTCTACGATGATCAAAAACCCCCGGTCAATTATTTTATGCCTGGCATAAAATTTGTGGCATAAAATTTGGAGGGACCCCGTAGTGAGCGGCGAGAAGGATCTTGGCACTGGTGCGGTATCCCCTTTCGTGCATTTGGCTAATGATGGTGTCGAAGAGTTTGCCTCCCTCGAGAGAGA